>NZ_JBLWIT010000136.1:0-77114 GCF_048381435.1 Rhodococcus mengyinensis
AACCAGTGGTACGTCGCAGCCTACGGCCGTGAGGTCGGACGCGAACTGTTCTCGCGCACCATCTGCGAGGAGCCGATCCTGTTCTGGCGGACCGAGGCCGGCGAGGCCGTTGCGATGAGCGACCGGTGCGTGCACCGCCGGTACCCGCTGTCCGAGGCACCGAGCCGGCTTGACGGCGACAAGGTGGTCTGCGGCTATCACGGTTTCACCTACGGCAGCGACGGTGGCTGCGTGTTCGTGCCCGGCCAGGCGCGCGTTCCCCGCACCGCCCGGCTGAAGTCGTACCAGGTGGTCGAGCAGGACTCGTTCGTGTGGGTCTGGATCGCCGACCCGCAGAACCCCCAGCAGGGCGACCCCGCCCGCATCCCCCGCGCACCGTGGATGGATTCCCCCGACTACACCGTGGTCAGCGGCATGGAACCGATCGACTGCAACTACGGCCTGCTCGTCGACAACCTGATGGACCTGTCGCACGAGACGTACCTGCACGGCGGTTACATCGGCACCCCCGAGGTAGCGGAAACCCCGATCACCACGGAGATCGACGAGGACCGAAACGTCATCTACGTGTCCCGGCACATGGACGACGCCGAGTGCCCGCCGTTCTACTCCAAGTCCACCGGCATCGAGGGACGCATCACCCGCTGGCAAGACATCGAGTACACGCCCCCGTGCCTGTACCTGCTGCACAGCCGCATCGCCCCGATCGGCGCACCGCTGCCCGGCGACGACGGCTCCGACCCGCACGCGTTCCACAGCGAGATCGTGTACGCGATCACCCCGTCGACGGAGAATTCCACCCTCGACTTCTGGGCCGTGGCCCGCGACTTCGCGGTCGGCGACGACGCCGTCACGACGTTCCTGGCCGAGAACAACCGGACCGTCGTGATGCAGGACGTCGTAGCGCTGAACATCCTGCAGAAGGCGCTCGACACGGAGAAGGACGGCTACCAGGAGCTGTCGATCAACATCGACGCCGGCGGCCTCGGCGCACGCCGGATCCTGAAGAAGCTGGTCGACGCGCCGCAGGCCGCCACGGCAGCGACGGTGGGCTGAGCCGTGGAACCGACCAGGATGCTCCGCGGCGCCAACGTGATGCGCATCGTCTGGCTTCCGGGCTCGGACCTGCTCGAGGGCGAGTGCCACTGCGGCGCGCGCCACGTCGCGGAAGAACCCGCCGCCCTCTGGGAGTGGTTGCTCGCCCACCCCGAGGGACACGCCAGCGCTCCCATCCCCGAACCGTGGTCCACGCGACCACATTCAGTAACCGCGGATTGCGTCGACACCACACACCAGCTCGCCCACACCTGACCCCCAGCTCAGCCGGCACCATCGAAACCAGGTGAGAATGAAAAGCACCCACAACGAGACCGATCTGTCGCTCGTCGTCGCAGCCAAGTTCGAGGCCGCCGACGGCGTGGCCGTCCTTCAACTGCGCCAGCCCGACGGGGCCGACCTCCCGCAATGGTCACCGGGTGCCCATATCGACCTGATCCTCACCCCGGAGCTCACCCGCCAGTACTCGCTGTGTGGGGATCCGTCGGACCGCAGCGTCTGGCAGATCGGCGTCCTGCGTGAATCCGCCGGGCGCGGCGGCTCCCAGTTCGTGCACGACAAGCTCTCCTCCGGTGACACCGTGCAGGTGCGCGGCCCCCGCAACCACTTCGAACTCGAACAAGCGGACAACTACCTGTTTATCGCTGGTGGCATCGGAATTACCCCGATCATGGCGATGGCCGCCGAAGTTGACCGAGCCGGCTCGCAGTGGACGCTCGTCTTCGGTGGCCGCAGCCGCGCGACTATGGCGTTCGCTGACGAGTTGTCCACCCACTATCCGGAACACGGGGTCATTAATCCCCAGGACGAAGGGAGCCTGATCGACCTGGACGGCCTTCTCGGCGAACCACTTCCGGACACCCTCGTCTACACCTGCGGGCCCGGGGCCCTGCTCGAGGCGGTCACCGACAAATGCCAGTCCTGGCCCACAGGAAGCCTCCACCTCGAACGGTTCAGCGCCAAACCGCTGAGCGAACCTGTCCTCAACACTTCGTTCGAGGTCGAACTCGCCTTGACCGGCAAGACCCTCACCGTGCACCCGGACGAGTCGATCCTCGACGCCGTTACGGCCTGCGGAATCCAGGTCCTGTCATCCTGCGAGCAAGGCACCTGCGAAACCCCGGTCCTGGGCGGCACTGTCGACCACCGCGACTCACTACTGACCAAGGAAGAGCAAGACGCACACGACACAATGATGATCTGCGTATCCCGCGCCAGTTGCCCCCGGTTGATCCTCGAAATCTGAACCCCGCGACCATCCGTCGGTCGGCCCACTGGCCGCCGAACATCGGGGATCGCAGATACCGAAACGCAGCTGACCCTTCACCCACCAACTCATCGCATGATCCCGGGCCAGCGAGCCTGTACATATTCACATCAATCGATTGGAGTATCGATTCCTATGTCCGACAACAGAGCAGTGGTCTATGCCGGCGCCGGCAAAGTGGAAGTGGTCGACGTCGACTTCCCCTCCTTCACCCTGCAGGACGGTCCCGGCGTCAACCCCGCCAGTGTCGGACGTGAATGCCCACACGGAGTCATCCTCAAGGTCGTCTCCACCAACATCTGCGGCAGCGACCAGCACATGGTCCGCGGCCGCACCACCGCACCCGAAGGCCTCGTCCTCGGCCACGAAATCACCGGCGAGGTGATCGAGGTCGGTCGCGACGTCGAATTCATCAAGGTCGGCGACCTGTGCTCGGTTCCGTTCAACATCGCCTGCGGCCGCTGCCGCAACTGCAAGGAAGGCAAGACCGGGATCTGCCTGAACGTCAACCCCGACCGACCCGGCGCCGCCTACGGCTACGTCGACATGGGTGGCTGGGTCGGCGGACAAGCCCAGTACGTCATGGTCCCCTACGCCGACTGGAACCTGCTGAAGTTCCCCGACCGCGACCAGGCGATGGAGAAGATCCTCGACCTGACCATGCTCTCGGACATCTTCCCCACCGGCTTCCACGGCTGCGTCACCGCCGGAGTCGGCGTCGGGTCCACCGTCTACATCGCCGGCGCCGGCCCCGTCGGTCTCGCCGCTGCGGCCAGCGCCCAACTCCTCGGAGCCGCCGTGGTGATCGTCGGCGACCTGAACTTGGACCGGCTCACGCAGGCCCGCAGCTTCGGGTGCGAGACCGTCGACGTCTGCCAGGGCGACCCGAAAGACCAGATCGAACAGCTCCTCGGGGTACCGGAGGTGGACTGTGGCGTCGACGCCGTCGGTTTCGAGGCCCGCGGGCACGGTCACGGCGCGGCAACGGAAGCTCCGGCCACCGTCCTGAACTCACTGATGGACATCACCACCGCCGGCGGCGCGATCGGCATCCCCGGTCTCTACGTCACCGGGGACCCCGGGGCCGTCGACGAGGCCGCCAAGGTCGGTGCCCTCTCGCTCAGCCTGGGCACAGGATGGGCCAAGTCCTTGTCCTTGGCCACCGGACAGTGCCCGGTCATGAGCTACCACCGCAGTTTGATGATGGCGATCCTCCATGACAGGGTCCAGATCGCCAAGGCCGTCAACGCGAGGCCGATCAGCCTCGAGCAGGCACCCCAGGGGTACGCCGAATTCGACTCCGGTGAAGCCACAAAATTCGTCCTCGACCCCCACAACGTGATCAGCGCGGCCTGAGATCACGCAGGGTGGGAGAGGCATTCTCCCGGTGAATGCTCGTTGCTCTCCCACCCGTCTCTGCCCGCACCGAACGCCCGGCCTAAACCAACGACGCGGGAATCACTGACTCACCCCGTATCCGAGCTGACCAGACGAGATTTCACACTGACGGCAGCAGATCCGACGTTGGCGCCCGATCCCCTCACTGACCAGCTGCGCCGCCGAATCTTCTGTCTCATGAGACATATGGGATTCTGGAAAACACGTGAGTGTGGAACCTACACCACCACGCCGAAAACGGCGGTGCTTACTTCGTGCACTTCCGGTTTGTGCGCACTAAGCCGCGATAACTTCAGTTTGCCCACCGTCTTTACCCATCCCAGGTTCGCACAGCGTCGGCAACCGGACTTGGTGACGCGCTCCCCAGCGTCGCGGAGCGTTGTCGCATCCAGGTCACTACCAGTTGGATTGAGAACCCCGCATGAATACGTGACTCGTGACGCGCTGCGCGCCCACCAGAACGATCTGCAGCGATCGCACCTTCGTCGATAGCACGAACGTGCCCTCAGCAAGCGGAATCAGGTGTGCCAAGGGCTCTTACGCATGCTTACCCGACCGTCAGTTCGTGGAAGCACGGAGGCCCACATCAATGCGCGCAATAGGTGACACCCCGGAAGCATCCAACACTTGGCACCGGCATCAACCGGGCGCGTACAGCGACCGAGGGCCGTGGGGGACGACAATGTCCCGCACCGGCATCGATGCGGGGCACTCGCCTCAGAAGGGACAGCAGAGGCTGCTGTCGGTTACCCGCGGGAGAGTCCGGGCTGGATCTGGATTTGCCCGGGGTTGGCCTTGGTCTTGCCGACCGTCCATTCGCCGTCCGCACCGCACACCAGGGCGCCATTGCGGTCGCCGGGCTTGCCGTACGTCACCGTCTCGTTGCCTTGGGAGTCCGTGTTCACGATCGGGCACGGACCACCGGTGGGACCGTTCGGGCCGATCGGCTCGGCCTGAGCGACGGACGCTGCCCCGGCCGCACTCAGGACCGTAAAGGCAGTGAAGGCGATGGCGGTAAAGGTTCGGCGGGCGTTGATCATTCATTCGCTCCTGAGGATGTCGGGGAGGTGCGTCGGTGACAGGTACAACTCTGCCCACTCCAGCGCCCGATCTGAAGCAACCCCAGGGGTCCGTTCGCCCACCCCGGGGAGGGAAACACCCCACCCCAACACGGCGTGGCAGAGGGCCCGCCCGAGGGCCTGAGGCCAATATCGATTACACCGAGCCGGGCGTTCCCACCCGCTACCGTGTCCGGGTATGGCGACCACCTTCCACGGACCGAGCCCGTGGCCGCACATCACCCGCGCCATCCGCACCCGTGGAATCCGGCACGCTGCGATCGCCCACCTCGGCCAGGACGCGCCAACCCTGATGCCGCTGCGCGCCGGGGACGTCCTCGTCGTCAACGCCTCCCGCGCCGCGGTCCGGGCGCACCTGACCTCCCCGGTCGCGCTCGCGTACTACGTCGACGCCGGAGTGCGGGTGCTGTCGTCACCGAACCTGCACGCCAATGTCATCGCCACCGACCGGCGGGCGGTCATCGGCTCCCGCCAAACGCCTCCCGCCAAACGCCTCCCACAGCTCCACCCTCGCCGAGGAGGCCGTGGTCATTACCGACCACCCCGACATTGTCGCCGCCGTGCGGAGGTTCATCGACGGCATCGACGAGATCACCGAGGTCGATCATCCCGTCCGGCGAACGGAGGTACAGGGGTTTGGCTCGTCTCGTAACCCTCGGCGTGTCACCAGTTATGTGTCGCCCTGTGGTCCTGGCCAGTCGGTCGGACGCGGCGCCCCGGCGTCACCGATCCACCTTCACGTTTCGAGGAAAGGGTCCCACCACCACGCAAAGGCTAAGCCTGTGCTTTCCTCAGGGAACTGCCATCTAGACCTGTGGTGGAACCAGCACCTGCCGTACTGCCATGTCGAGCACAGGTCGCCAGTCACCCCCACGCCGCGTCGGCGTCGCCAAGTCAAGATTTCCGCGCCGACCCGCGCAGCACCTGAACCTCGGGTTCACGGTCGCCGTGGACGGGCGCCATCGGACTCGCTCGTCGGATCCCGGATGCGGGACGGCCGACCCCACTCCATCGATCCAAGGTAGGAGATAGTGCGCACTCTCGACGTCGCGGCAGTCGAGCTCGATATCCGTGTCGGCGACATCGACCACAATGTGGAGTGCATTCGCGACGGTGTCGCGCGCGGTGTCGCGGCCGGAGCCCGCTTGATCGTGCTGCCCGAGCTCGCCACCAGCTTTTCCGCGCGACACGGACCCACGTTCGAGCGAGACGCTTCTGCCGTACCCGATCATGATCAAACCTGTCATCGGTTTGCTGCTATCCAGGGGCATTTGCTCAGGCGATTCGGCCCGCGTCGGGTCGAGGGTCAGCACCCTCGAGGCTCGCTGGTTGATCCGATTACAACCATCGCGACCCCCTAACCGCCCCGCCCGCGCAGTGCACAGAGTAGTTATTCCGGTGCGCATCGGAACGACAGCGATCTTCCGAACATGACTGAGAGGCAGCGGAACCAAGTACCGCCGCCTTCTCGAAGACCGACAGCGCAACGACCCCCGAACACGCCCTCGAGCGGCTAAGCGAGACTGTCGGCGACGCGTCCGCGACCGGTGGCCGGCATGCCCAGACACCGGTCGTTGTGGTGGGTGCCCCGGACGGAGAGACGATCTGGCGGGGGCGGGGGTGGTGTGCAGCCACCGCGTGATCCGCGCGCAGTGCGCGATCTTCATGTAGATCGGATCGAAATGCCCGCGCGGGTCTCGTCGGTCGGCAGCCTCAGGCGGGTTTGAGCGTCATGCCAGGGGAGGTGCCGGGCGAGGTCGCCGCCCGGGACCCACGCCGCGAGCGCCTAGGCGGTCGCGCGTGCGGTGCCGACGAAGTCGCCGATCCACGGAACCACGGCGTCGCGCACCTGAATCCGTCGGGCGAGCAACCCGTTCGACAGCAGCAGGTCGGTGGCGCGTTGCCTTTCGTCCAGGAATTCGCCGATGACCGGGTTGATGCCGAACGGCCGTCCGCGCAGCGCCGCGTCCCACGCGTCGAGACTTTTCGTCCAATTCCTGCAACGCCTCGATGATCGCGCAAGTTGCTCCGCGCCACAGCTGAGGGCCCGCCGCCGCTGATGATGTTGTAGACCAGCCGGCCTCCGGTGGCGTGTTGCAGGCTCGCGGGCATCCTGCCGCCTGCAACGGGTCCGTGGCCTCGGCGGTGTGACCTGCAACGTTGAGGTCTAGCGTGCGCAACGTTCTAAGCTTCTTGACCGGTACGCGGCTTCCTGCAGGTCCCCAGTTGATCGTGAGCGCGGTGAACACGACCGCGATGCTGGGTCTCGGCTTTGCGACAACGCTGGAACCCGGTAGAACGGCGGTCCAACAGTTTGTACCGAGGCCTGCGTTCTCCAGAACAGAACGCTCGCGCGCGCCCCGCCAGAGGTGTGAAATTCACTGTCCGGCAACGTTCTAGGCCAATGGGTCAACGCACGGCGCGGTGACCCTCACGCCACATGTGCGTCGCGCAGGGTCGCGGCCTCCGCGAGTACGTCGGGGTCTGCGATCAGTTCGCGAACCACGCCGACCTCGGCGAGGACCGCAGCCCGGACCTGGTCGAGGGTGACGTCCGGATTCAGGTCGGTCAGCGACGCCGCCGTCCCGGGGTCGAACTCCAGCTCGAGCGCGGCGTTGACATCGGTGAGCACCGCCCGCACCGGGTCGGAATCGGACACCACCAGTTCGAAGCCGAACAGCCACGCCCCGGCGACTATTCGCTGCGCGGTTCCTGCGAGCTTGACGCGGCCCGCGCCGTTCACCGTCCAATCACCAGGGCAATACTCACCGGGCACCGGTCCGATGCGAGCGTCGACACCCAGCTTCCTCAGCACGTCGACGAGCCGCGGGGTGATGCGCTGGAAGCGGGGCCGGGCCCCGACCATGCCCTCCGTGTCGCGGGAGAACATCTCCACGACGAGGGTCTGCTCGTGGTAGGCCGCCGCCCGACCGCCTGCCCCTCGGACGACGGGGGTGAATCCATGTCGCCGCGCCGCCGCGGCGGCGGCCGGAAACTGCGGTCGAACAGCGTCCAGCCGCCCGAACGACAGCGTCCGCGCGGGACTGTAGATGCGGATCAGCGCAGGGGCATTCGGCTCCCGCGCGGTGCGACGCAGAAGCGCCGTAGCAAGCGCCGCGTCCAACACGGGATCGTCCGGAAAGTGAGTGGTCAGCAACTGCTCGATCGTCATGCTTGTCCTGTCGGTCCGCTCCGCAACCCCACGGCCACGACATCATCGCCGCGACCGGCACGCCTTTACAGTGTCGCCGAGGGCGACGACGAGAGCACCCTGAGGTAGGTGACCGGGATCGGGTTCGCGGATATCCCGCGGCCGCTCCCTCCGGAGCCCTACCCTGGACACGCCGAAAGGCACTCCCCCTGGATGCCTGCGCGCAGTGTGCAGGGCCAGCGCGCCGAGAGGTCGTCACGATGCTCCTCAGATCGAGTGTGGTCGTCTTGTCCTGTGCCGTAGCCGCGGTGCTGTCCGCTTCCCCCGCCCAGGCCACGCCGTCCTCGGGGGTGACCGCGCAGGTTCTGTTCGAGACGACGGTTCCGGCGGTCGCCGGAAGCTCGGCGGGCACCGATCTCACGCTGCGGCGCATCGAGATCGCCCCCGGCGGCACGACGGGATGGCATTACCACGACGGTCCGGTGTACGCGTTCGTCGAATCCGGTGTGCTGTCCCGCACTCTGCAGGACTGCACGAAAGCGGTGACGACAGCCGGTCAGGCGATCACCGAGGACCACGGAAGCGATCACGTCCACGAGGGCTCGAATCTGGGAACCGAACCGCTGGTGCTGCTCGCGTTCTACACGGAACCGGAGGGCAAGCCCCTGTCCGAGGACGCGCCGGCGCCGGCCTGCTGACGGTCACCGCGCCCGCCTCCTCATCGGGTGACCGAGTCGATCCACTCGACCGCTCCCGCGACGTCGTCCACCGTTGTCGTTCCCGACGGCAACGGTGGACGGCTGATCATCAGTACCGGAACGCTCAGTGCGCGGGCGGCGTCGAGTTTCGCGTCGGTCTGACCGCCGCCGCTGTTCTTGGTGACCAGGACGTCGATGCGGTGCTCGCGCATCAGCGCGATCTCGTCGGTCACCGCGAACGGCCCGCGGGCGAGGAGCAGCGTCGACTCCGGCGGCGTCGCCACATCGGGCGGATCGATCGCGCGGATGAGAAACCACAGTGCGTGCAGGCCGGCGAACGCGTCGACACCCTGCCTGCCGATGGTGAGGAAGACTCTCGTTCCCAGGTCGGGCAGCAGTGTGGCCGCGTCGGCGAGGTCGGCGGCGCGGTGCCAGCGTTCGCCGGGATTCGGAGACCATTCGGGGCGCCGGAGGACGACGTGCGGTATCCCGCGACGGTGCGCGGCCTCGGCGGCGTTGCTCGTGACCTTCGCCGCGAACGGGTGCGTGGCGTCCACGATCGCGTCGACGGGATGCGCGCGCAGCCACTCGTCGAGTCCGTCCGCTCCCCCGAATCCGCCGATCCGCACGTCACCGACGGGCAGGCGCGGATCACGGACCCGGCCGGCGAGGGAGGACACGGTGTCGACACCCGGAACGTCCGCGAGTGCGGCGGCAAGCGCTCGGGCCTCCCCGGTGCCGCCGAGGATCAGGATCCGCGCCACGCTCAGTGGGTGGTGCGCTCGCGCGTGGCGGAATACAGGTAACTGTCCGGAAATCCCTCGGCCGCAAGCACTTTCCCGACGATCACCACGGCGGTCTTCGTGACGCCCGCCGCCTTCACCTGATCGGCGATCGTCGCCAGGGTGCCGCGGAGCACGATCTCGTCGGGACGCGAGGCGAACGCGACAACGGCGGCGGGACAGTCGCGGCCGTAGTTCTCGGTGAGCTCTTCGACGATCTGATCGATCCGGTGCGCACCCAGGTGCACCACCATCGTGGCACCACTGCGGCCGAGGGAACGTAGGTCCTCGCCCTCCGGCATCGCGGTGGACAACGTGGACACCCGGGTCAGCACGATCGACTGCGAGACACCGGGAACGGTCAGCTCCCGCCCCAGCGACGCCGCCGCCGCGGTGAACGCGGGCACTCCGGGCACCACGGTGTACGCGACGCCGGCGGCTTCGAGCCGGCGCACCTGCTCGGCGACGGCACTGAAGATCGACGGGTCACCCGAATGCAGGCGCGCGACGTCCTGACCGGCCGTGTCCGCCTCGATCAGCAGGGCGACGATCTCGTCGAGACTCAGCCGCGCCGTGTCGATCACCCGCGCACCCTCGGGGCATTCCGCCAGGAGTTCCTGCGGGACGAGGCTGCCCGCATACAGGCAGACGGGGCTCCCCGCGATGATCCGCTGCGCGCGGACCGTGACCAGGTCGGCCGCGCCGGGACCTGCCCCGATGAAGTACACCGTCATGCCGCATCACCTTTCGACTGCTTCGTCACCGACCACTGCACCACCGGCAGTTGCGGCCGCCACGCGGTGAACCCGCCGAGTGGCTCACCGCGATACACCTGGAACTTGCGGAGCTGCCCGCCGCATTTCGAGAACCACTGCAGCAGAAACGCTTCCGATTCCGCCGTCACCGCGTTGACCACCATCCGGCCGCCGGCCCGGAGCCGCGACCAGCACTCGTCGAGCAGGCCGCCCTGCGTGACACCACCGCCGACGAAGATCGCGTCCGGTGTGGACAGCGCGGGTGGTACGTCCTCGAACGCCGCGGGTGCGTCGCCGAACACGGCGAGGGACGGCACCCCGAGCGCGGCCGCGTTCGACTCGATCTGGTCGACGCGTGCCGCGCTGCGCTCGAAAGTCACGGCCCGGCAGCGGGGGTGGGTACGCATCCATTCGATCGCGACCGTGCCGGACCCGCCTCCCACATCCCACAGCAACTCCCCCGCCGCCGGGGCGAGGGCGCACAGCGTCAGGGCACGGATCTCGTGTTTGGTCATCTGCCCGTCGCCCGTGAACGCGACGTCGGGCAGTCCGGGCATCCGGGTCATCCGGAGGGTGCCGGAGTCGGCCCGGCAGTCGATCGCGATCACGTTCAGCCGGGCCCCCGGTTCGTGCGGCCAGGCCGACGCCGTTCCGTCGAGCCTCGACTCGTCGGGTCCGCCCAGTTCGCCCAGCACCATGAGCCGCGACGGTCCGAACCCGTGTTTCGTCAGGAGCTCGGCCACGGCAGCGGGGGTGTGCTCGTCGCGGCTCAGCACGAGCAGTCGCGTGTGATCGCCGAGTGCAGGCAGGAGCGCGCCCACGGGCCGGTTCACGAGACTGACCACGGGCGTCTCGTGCGCGGCCCAGCCCAGCCGCGCGCACGCCAGGGTGGCCGAGGACGGGTGCGAGATCACCCGAACCCGCTCCGCGCCGAGCAGGTCGACGAGGGTGACGCCGATACCGTGGAACATCGGGTCTCCGCTGGCCAGGACGCACACCCGCCTCCCGTGGTGCTGTTCGAACAGGCCCGGTAGCGCGGGGACGAGCGGCGACGGCCAGGCCACCCGCAGCGCCGGCGACTCCGGAAGCAGGGCGAGTTGCCGCCCCGAACCCATCACCACGTCGGCGCCCTCGATCGCGCGTCGCGCGGACGGCGACAGACCGTCCCACCCGTCGGCCCCGATCCCGACGACGACGATCGGGTCGGTCATCGCGGCATCCGGCGCCAGATCGCCTGCGGCAGCAACCTCATGACGAAGAACACCGGGCGCAACCGTCCCGGCACCCACACTCGGCTCGCACCGCGGTGCAGACCGCGCACGACAGCGTCCGCGACCTGTGCCGGTGTGCTCGACATCGGCGCCGGCGACATCCCCTCGGTCATCCGGCCGATCACGAAACCGGACCGGACGAGCAGGAGGGAGACACCGCTACCGTGGAGGGCGTCACCGAGACCGGAGGCGAATCCGTCCAGGCCCGCCTTCGCCGACCCGTACACGTAGTTGGCCCGGCGCACACGCACACCCGCGACGGACGAGAACACCACGATCCGCCCCGACCGCTGTTCCCGGAGCAGGCTGGCGAGATGCGTGAGCACAGCGACCTGCGCGACGTAGTCGGTGTGGACCACGGCGACGGCGTGCCGCGCGTCCCGCTCAGCGCGCGCCTGATCGCCGAGAATGCCGAACGCCAGCACCGCCACCGACAGCGGTCCGTGCGCGTCCACCACGGACCGCAGCAGCTTCTCGTGGCTGTCCAAGTCGTCGGCATCGAATTCCACGCAGTCGACCACGGACGCGCCCGCGTCCAGCAGCGCCTGCCGTTCGGCGGCGAGTTCGGTGCTGCGGCGGGCCGCGAGGACGATCGTGCGGCCGGGCGCGAGCCGGGACGCGATATCGAGGCCGATCTCGCTGCGACCACCGAGGAGGAGTACCACCCCGTCGTCGCCGGGCTTGCCGCTGTTCTTCTTCGATCCCAGGCTCACCAGTCCAGTGTCCTGGATTACCGTCGGAGCATGGACCGCACCCCCTCCACCCCGATCCGCCTGACCGACGCGGCACTCACCTTCCTCGGCGAATACCACCTCGGGACGCTCACCACGCTCCGCAAGAACCGCACCCCGCACGTCGTCGCCGTCGGCTTCACCTGGGATCAGGAGCACGGGCTGGCGCGGGTCATCACCAACGGCTCCTCGCAGAAGGCCCTCAACGCCGAACGCGGAGGATACGGCGCGGTGAGCCAGGTGGACGGACCGCGCTGGATGACCCTCGAGGGTCCCGCCCGGGTCCTGACCGACCCCGAGTCCGTCGCCGACGCCGTCGCCCGCTACGCCGCCAGGTACCGCCAGCCCCGGGTGAACCCGACCCGCGTGGTCGTGGAGATCGCCGTCAGCCGCGTACTCGGCTCGGCTGCGCTGCGTCACCACTGAATCGCAGCTTCCACGGGACCAGCGCGGACTCGATCTGCACGGCGAGGCTCATCTTGGACACGCCGTCGGTGCGCTCCTCGAACCGGATCGGGACCTCCGCGATGGTCATGCCGCGCTGCACCGTGCGGTAGTTCATCTCCACCTGGAACGCGTACCCGTTGCTCTGCACACCGTCGACGTCGATGGCCCGCAGCGTGTCCGCGTGCCACGCCTTGAACCCGGCGGTGGCGTCCTTGACGCGCAGCCGCAGGATCGCGTTGACGTAGAAATTCGCCCACGCCGACAGCGCCTTGCGATGCCAGGGCCAGTCGCTGGCGACCGCGCCGCCCGCCACGTAGCGGGAGCCGAGCACGACGGCCGCGTCCGTCGTCGCCAGCGTCTCCACCATCCGCGGAATGGCCTCGGTGGGGTGCGACAGGTCGGCGTCCATCTGGATCACGATGTCCGCGCCCTCGTCCAGCGCCCTGCTCATCCCGGCGACGTAGGCCCGCCCGAGGCCGTCCTTCACGGTCCGGTGCAGGACTCCGACCGGGATCGGACCGCTCTGCGCCAGGGTGTCGGCGACCTCACCGGTGCCGTCCGGCGAGTTGTCGTCGACGACCAGCACATGCAGGTTCGGAATCTCCGACGCCGCGAGAAGCTCGACGATCTTGGGCAGGTTGTCGCGTTCGTTGTAGGTCGGTACGACGACGGTTACCTTCGGGGCGACGCTTTCCATGACACCTTCGCGTGATCTGTGATCCCGACTCTCCGCAGACGTGCAGCGGCGAGTGCGGTCGTGAACAAATGGAAGATGTTACTACCCGCGCCGCACCGCCCCCGCACGCTCCCGGCGCTCAGCCGGGGAGAACCGTCAGCCCGTGCGGCCGGGTGTTGACCGGCTCACAGCCGTCGGCGGTCACGATGACGATGTCCTCGATCCGTGCACCCCACTCCCCGCGGAAGTAGAGGCCGGGCTCCACGCTGAACGCCATCCCCTCGGCCAGTTCGATCGCGTTACCCGACACGATGTACGGCTCCTCGTGCACCGACAACCCGATTCCGTGCCCGGTCCGGTGCACGAACACCTCCGCCAGCCCCTGCGCGGCCAGCAGGTCGCGGGCGGCCGCGTCGACCGCTTCCGCGGTGACGCCGGGGCGCACCAGGTCGACGGCCGCCGCCTGCGCCTCCTCGAGCACCGCGAACTTGGCGGCCACACCCGGATCGGGCTCACCCATGCTGTACGTGCGGGTGGAGTCGGAGTTGTAGCCGGGTTCGACGGGTCCGCCGATGTCGATGACCACGACATCACCCGATTCGACGACCCGCTCGGACACCTCGTGGTGCGGGTCGGCGCCGTGCGGTCCCGAGCCGACGATGACGAACGCCGCCTCGGTGTGCCCCTCCGCCAGGATCGCGGCGGTAATGTCGGCCGCCACCTCGGCCTCGGTGCGGCCGACCTTCAGGAACTCCCCCATGCGGGCGTGGACCCGGTCGATGGCCTGACCGGCCCGGCGCAACGCGTCGATCTCCGCGTCGTCCTTGACCATCCGCAGCTCCCGCAGCACCCCGGTGGCCAGGACCGGCAGCGCGCCGAGCGCCTCCGACAGCGGAATCAGGTGCAGCGCAGGCATCGCATCGGTGACCGCGGTCCGGGCAGGAGACGGCAGCAGTCCCGACACCAACGCGTACGGGTCGACCCCGTCGACCCAGTCGCGGATCGTCAACCCGAGTTCGGACGCAGCCGACTCGGTGAGCGACGCCAGTTCGAGCCGCGGCACGACCACGGACGCGGTGTCGCCGTTCGCGGGAATCACCAGGCAGGTGAGCCGTTCGAACGACTCCGCGCGCGAACCCAGCAGATACCGCAGGTCGGGTCCGGGGGTGATGAGGAGGCCGTCGAGTCCGGCGTCGCGGGCCAGTGCGCCTGCGCGAGCGATCCGGTCGGCATAGATGGTGGTCGGGAAGCGTGAAGTCGATGCACCGAGGGAACTCATGGCTTCAGGCTAAACCGGTTTGGCAGGATGAGGGTCATGACAGGGCCTCTGCTTCTCCTCGACGGTGCCAGCCTGTGGTTTCGCGCGTACTACGCGCTACCCGACTCCATCACCTCCCCCGACGGTCGATCCGTCAACGCGGTGCGCGGGTTCACCGACATGGTGGCCGCACTGATCACCAAGCACCAGCCGTCCCGGCTCGCGGTGTGCCTCGACCTCGACTGGCGGCCCGCGTTCCGCGTCGAGGCGGTGCCCACCTACAAGGCGCACCGGGTCGCCGAGGACACCGGCGGGGCGGAGGAAGAGGTTCCCGACACCCTGTCGCCGCAGGTCCCGATGATCCTGGATGTCCTGGCCGCCACCGGAATCGCGACCGCCGGCGCCGAAGGGCTCGAAGCCGACGACGTGCTCGGCACCCTGGCCGCCACCGAGACCCGCGACACCACCATCGTCGTCACCGGCGACCGCGACCTCCTGCAGGTCGTCACGGACGCCCCGGTGCCGGTGCGGGTGCTGTACGTGGTGCGCGGCCTCGCCAAGGCCGAACTGCTCGGGCCGGAAGAGGTCGCAGCCAAGTACGGGGTACCCGCCGACCGGGCCGGTGAGGCCTACGCCGAACTCGCCCTGCTGCGCGGCGACTCGTCCGACGGGCTACCGGGAGTGAAGGGGATCGGCGAGAAGACCGCGTCGAGCCTGATCATGCAATACGGATCGCTCGCCGCCCTGCGGGCCGCCGCAGTCGACCCCGAATCCGACATGGCGAAGGGTGCTCGCGCGAAATTCGCCGCCGCAGCCGACTATCTCGACGCGGCGCTGCCGGTGGTGCGGGTGGTGCGGGACGCCGATGTCGAGCTGTCCCGCGAAGACACGCTGCCTGCCGAACCGGTCGACGCGGACCGGCTCGGCAGGCTGGCGGAGGAACTCGGAATCGAGAATTCCGTCGGCCGCCTCACTGCGGCGATGAAAACGGTGGCCGCCGCACGGGTTCCGTGACGGCCGTCTAGCTGGGGCGGCTCACTTCGTACGTGCCCTTGTCGTCGGTGAAGGTGAGAGTGACCTGCTTCTTCTCACCGTCCACGGTGAGACTGCACGTGAAGCTGTTGCCCTTCTTCACTTCCTGATCCGCGGGGCACGTGACACCGGATACGTTCTCGGCGCCGTACGAATCGGTGACGATGCGCTCGACACCGTCCTCGGCCGCCTTCTGATCGAGTGTGTCCGTGCCGAACACCGTGAACGCGAGCACCAGGGCGATACCCACAATCACCAGCAGAGCCACTACACCGCCGATGATCAACGGCAGCTTCGACTTCCCCGACGACGGCGGCTGCCCCCACTGCTGCTGGCCGGGGGTCGGGCCCCACTGCTGCGGCTGACCCGGTTGCTGACCCCACTGCGGCTGCCCGGGCTGCTGACCCCACTGTCCCGGACCCGGCTGTCCGAGCTGACCGGGTTGCGGCTGCTGACCCCACTGCGGTTGTCCGGGCTGCTGGGGGTGCTGACCCCACTGCGGCTGCCCGGGCTGCTGAGGCTGACCCGGTGCCGGCTGTCCCCACGGCTGAGCGGGCGGCTGCTGACCGTACTGCGGCGCCCCGTACTGGCCGCCGGTCTGGTCAGGGTTACCCTGGCCCGGTTGCTGTCCCTGGGCCCATTGCCCGTTCGGGTCGTTCGGTCCGTAAGGGCCGCTCATCGTCGCCTCCCGCTCACGTGTCAAGTTTTGTACCTACCGTAACGCCCCGCCATCGGATTCGGGCCTTCGGACGGCGTGCGAATCCAACCACACGGCGTCGGGTCACGCAGCATCCACGGCGACGACACCGCGGCGGATCGCCGCGACCGCCCGACGTGCGGCCTTGCCGACCTGCGGATCGGGGGACGTCGACCGGACCTGTTCGAGCAGGTCGATCACCTGCCTGCACCACCGCACGAAGTCGCCGGCAGACAGCGCACGCCCCTGATCTCCTGCCGCGATCAGCGCCTCGACGAGCGAATTGTCGCTCGCCCAGTGGAAGATCGCGGCAGCGAAGCCGAGGTCCGGCTCACGGGTGGGCGGCAATTTGTGCCGGATCTCGTCCGCCCGCAGCTCCCGCCACACCCGCACGGTCTCGTCGAGGGCGTGCCGTAGTGCTCCCGGACCGCCGCCTTCGACAGTGTCCCCTTCACGGCGCGATTCGAAGATCACGGCGGACACGACGGCGGCGAGTTCCGCGGGCCCGAGACCCTTCCACACACCCTGCCGGAGGCACTCGGCCACCAAGAGGTCGCTCTCGCAATAGATTCGACTCAGCCGTGTGCCGTGTTCGGTGGCGTCGGGGTGTTCGCCCGGCGAGATGTAGTCGCGTTCGGCGAGCAACGACAGGATGCGATCGAACGTGCGCGCCAACGAGTTCGTCGTGGCAGCCACCTTCTGCCGCATCGTCTCGGTCTCGCGGGCCAGCCGGTTGTAGCGCTCACCGATCCGGCTCAGCTGCTCGCGGTCGGGCCAACTGTGGCACGGGTGCTGCCGGATGGCGCGCCGCAGCCGCGCGATCTCGGCGTCGTCGGTGGCAGCACCCGACTTCTTCCGCTTCCGGCGTCCCGGCGCGACGATTCCGGTGCTGCGCAACGCCGATGCCAGATCGCGTCGCACCCGTGCGGTGTGATGATCGAAGCGCCGCGGCAACCGCATCGATCCCAAAGACCGTGCGGGCTCCGGGAAGTCGCCGGCCGACACCCGGCCCGCCCACTTCGCCTCGGTGAGGATCAGCGGCTTCGGATCCGTGGGGTCCCGGTCCGGTTCCAGCACCACGGCCAGACCCGAGTGCCGTCCCACCGGGATCGCGATCACGTCGCCGCGCCGCAGTGCGACGAGCGAGGCGACGGCGGCGTCCCGGCGTTCGGTTCGACCTGCCCGTTCGAGTGACCGTTCCCGGCTGCTCAGTTCCTCCCGCAGGCGCGCGTACTCGAAGTACTCGCCGTCCTCGCCGCCCAGCCGTTCGCGGAGCGTGGTGAGCGCGGCCTCGTTGCGTTCGATGCCCCGCGTCAGGCCGACCACCGACCGGTCGGCCTGGAACTGGGCGAACGACCGCTCGAGCAGGGCCCGTGATTCCGCGGCTCCCATGCGATCGACCAGGTTGATGGTCATGTTGTAGCCGGGACGGAACGAGCTGCGCAGCGGGAACGTGCGCGTGGAGGCCAGCCCGGCGACGTCCACGGGTTCCACCCCGGGCTGCCACAGGACCACCGCGTGACCCTCGATGTCGATGCCACGACGTCCGGCCCGGCCGGTGAGCTGCGTGTACTCCCCCGGGGTGAGTTCGGCGTGGGCCTCACCGTTGTACTTGACGAGGCGTTCGAGGACGACCGTGCGGGCGGGCATGTTGATGCCGAGCGCCAGCGTCTCGGTGGCGAACACGGCCCGGACCAGTCCCTTGACGAACAACTCCTCGACCGTCTGCCGGAACGCGGGCAGCATCCCCGCGTGGTGCGCGGCGAGGCCCCGCTCGAGCGCCTTGCGCCATTCCCAGTACCCGAGGACCTCCAGATCGGCCTTCGGCAGTTCCGCGGTGTGGGCGTCGATGATGGTCCGGATCTCGGCGACCTGCTCCGGCGTCGTCAGATCGAGGCGAGACCGCAGGCACTGCGCCAGCGCGGCGTCGCACCCGGCGCGGCTGAAGATGAACGTGATCGCCGGGAGGAGTCCCTCGTCGTCGAGGCGGGAGATCACTTCCGGTCGGGGCAGCGGCCGGAAATCGCTGGAGAACCCGCGCCCGCCGCCGCGGCGTCCCCTGCCACGCGACTCCCACGAGTCGGCGCGCTCGAGGGCCTGTCGCTGTTTGACGTGACGGACCAGATCCTGGTCGACCACCAGATCCTTGAGCGCGTCCCCACTGCGCGCCCTCGTATCGAAGAGGTCGAACAGTCGCTTCCCGACCATGATGTGCTGCCACAGGGGGATCGGGCGGTTCTCGTCGACCACCACGGTGGTGTCGCCGCGCACCGTTTCCATCCACGCACCGAACTCCTCGGCGTTGCTGACGGTCGCCGACAGGCTGACGAGTCGGACGTCCTCGGACAGGTGCAGGATCACCTCTTCCCACACGGCCCCACGGAACCGGTCCGCCAGGAAGTGCACCTCGTCCATGACGACGTGGGACAACCCGCGCAGCGCCGGGGAGTCGGCGTACAGCATGTTCCGCAGCACCTCGGTGGTCATGACGACCACCGGGGCGTCCGAGTTGATGCTCGAATCGCCGGTCAGCAGCCCGACGGTGTCCTTGCCGTACCGCCGCACCAGCTCCGCGTACTTCTGATTGCTCAGCGCCTTGATCGGTGTGGTGTAGAAGCACTTGCGACCGGACGTGAGCGCCAGGTGCACGGCGAATTCGCCGACCACGGTCTTGCCCGCGCCGGTCGGGGCGCAGACGAGGACGCCGTGGCCGCCCTCGAGCGCGCGGCAGGCGTTGATCTGGAAGGGGTCGAGCACGAAGCCGAGCTGCGCCGAGAACACGTCGAGTTCGGTGCCGCCGGTCGTGTCACCTGTTGTCACTGCCACCCCGTCAGATTGTCACAGGGTGTCGGAGAAGTCCTGACCCGGTGTGTTGCTGCCGGTCGTGCTCGCGTCGTCGTTCTTGTTCGCGCCGCCGGACTTGCCGGACTTGCGTGACCGCCGGAACCGGCCCGCCGGCTCGGGGACCGGTGTGGCGGCGACGTCGAACGCTTCGTTCAGGTCCGACGGCGCGGCGATGGTCGACGCCTCGTCGTCGTCGAGGGCACCCCACTCCTGTTCCGTGCGACGGGCCTTGCGGCGGTCGTTGATGCGGGCGATCTGCACGGCGACCTCGAACAGCACGGTCAACGCGAACGCGAGCGCGAGCATCGAGAACGGGTCCTGCCCGGGGGTGGCGATCGCGGCGAACACGAACAGAGCGAAGATCAGACCGCGGCGCCACGCCTTGAGCTTCGCGTAGGGCAGGATGCCGACGAAGTTCAGCGCGACGATGAGCAGCGGGATCTCGAAGCTGACTCCGAAGATGATCAGCAGGTTGATGATGAACCCGAAGTATTCCGCGCCACCGAGTGCGGTGATCTGGACGTTGTCACCGATCGTCAGCAGGAAATGCAGCGCCTTCGCGACGACCACGTAGGCGAGGACGGCTCCGGCCATGAACAGCGCGGCACCGGACACCACGAAGCCGATCGCGTAACGGCGCTCCTTCGAGTAGAGGCCGGGCGTGATGAACGCCCACAGCTGGTACAGCCAGATGGGGCAGGCCAGGACGATGCCCGCGGTCAGCGCGACCTTGAAACGGAGCATGAACTGCTCGAACGGTCCGGTCGCGAGGAGACGGCACGACCCGTCGTTGCTCAGGTCGGCGCGACTCGACGCAGGCAGCGAACAGTACGGCCCACGCAGAAGCTCACCGAGACTCTCGATCCCGAGAATCTGGTGGGAGTACCAGAAGAAGCCCACCGCGGTGGTGACCACGATGGCCAGCACGGACAGGAGCAACCGCGTGCGCAGCTCGTAGAGGTGATCGACCAACGACATGGTGCCGTCGGGATTGGTCCTCCGCTTGCTGTGGCGCGGATCGAACGGAATTCGCACTGTTGTTCGCCCTAGTCTTGGTCAGCAGGCAACCGGGGTGAAGAATCACCCCGGTTGTCAGGCGGCTCGGGCTACGCCGACTTGGGCTCGGTGTGCTGCGGCTGCACCGGCGCCGGAGGGGTGACCGGTGCGGTGGTGGTGTCCGCCACGGGCAGCTCGGCGGGCGCGCTCTGCTGCGCGGTGGGCGCCGGCGTGCTGTTGTCGTTCTGCATCTCCTTGACCTCGCTCTTGAAGATGCGGAGCGAACGGCCGAGTCCACGAGCCGCGTCGGGCAGCTTCTTGGAACCGAACAGGATGATGACGACCAGCGCGACGATGGCCCAGTGCCAGGGGCTCATGGCTCCCATGATGAAACCTCCAAAAGATCAGGTGACCCCGATGCTACCGGACATACACGGCACCGGTTCGGTCGAAACCGGCTAGTTGCGCTGCCGTTTACCTGTCGGTTTCCCGGGTGCCCGCTGTGAGCGCAGCTCGGCGAGCAGCGCGTCCCCGGACCAGTGCCGGTTCCCGCCCGCCTCGGCCTCGCGGATCAGTTCGACCAGCCTCGCGTTCACCGGTGCGACCGTCCCCGACGACGCGGCCAGGCGCACGATCTCCCCGCTGATCCAGTCCACTTCGGTGCGCCGGCCCGCTTCGAGGTCGTCCCACATCGAGGATCGCGCGTGCGGGTCGATGGCCAGCATCCGGCTGCCCGCCACCTGGAACACCCCGTCCGGGACGGTCAGCAACCGGGGAATCCACTGCGGCGGCAGCGGTGTGAGCTTGGCGACAGCGATGCCACGGGCGGTCAGGAGAGTCAGCGCTTCCCGCTGCGCCAGCGCGACCGCACGCCGGAACGACCGCTGCGACAACTCCTCGCGGAGCGGCAGGCCGGACAGGGCGTTGACCGCGTTATTCAGGTTGAGCAGCAGCTTCGCCCACTGCACCGCGCGGAAGTCGTCACGTGCATGCAGCGGCAACCCTGAGTCGCCGAAGACCGGCGCGAATGCGCGCACCGCCGGATGCTGCTCGATCTCGAGGTCACCCTCGGAGCCCTGGTGGAAATGCCCGTCGCCGCGGTGCACCACGTTGAACGGCACCATCGCCGCGAGAACCACCTGCTCCGGCACGGCCGCGCGGAGGGTGTCCGCATTGCCCAGCCCGTTCTGCGCACTGACTACGACCGTGCCGGAACCGATCGCCGACGCCAGCGCGGCACCCGCCTCCGGTGTCCCCGCCGACTTCACCGACACGACGACGAGATCGGCGGTGGCCACCGACTCCGGGCCGGTGGCGAAGGCGATGCCGGAGGCACCGACCCGGATGTCCGCTCCGTGCAGGTCCGTCAGCCGCAACCCGTGTTCGCGGATCTCCGCCCCGACACGCTCCCGGCCGATCAGGGTCACCTCGGCACCGGCGGCGGCGAGCCGGCCCCCGACATAGCAGCCGATGCTGCCCGCACCGAAGACGCTGATCCGCAGCGGACGCCCGTCGCCGCTCATGCCTCGACGGCGTCGTAGGCGGACAGCGCCTCCACAGCCCGGCGGCGCACCTCGTCGACCAGTTCGGCCGGTTCGAGCACTCTGATTCCGGACCCGAACCCCAGCACGAGCCGGGCCATCCACTCGAGCGCCCCGTAACTCATGCTCGCCTCCACCGAGCCGTCGGCGGCGACCGTCCGGACATCCATCGGGTAGTAGTCGAGCACCCACACGCAGTCGGCGCCGATGTGCAACCGGGCCTGGGGAAGGGACGCGTCGCCGCTGAACAATTCCAGGTTGGAATCCCGCACGAGAGCCTGCGCCGGCGGTGTGGACGGCTCGTCCAGCTCGGTGGCGGCGTCGATCCGGTCGAGCCGGAACAGCCGGACTCCCTCGGCCTGCCGGCACCACGCCTGCAGGTAACTCTGGTTGTCGACCAGCACGACCCGCACCGGATCCACGGTGCGCTCGGTGACGCGGTCCCGGGACGCCGAGTAGTACGTCAGGTGGAGTGCGTGCCGTTGATGGAGCGCGGACCGCACCGTGGCGGCGATGGGATCTTCCGCCACATCTTCCACCGCCTCCCGCTCCGACGCCGGCGTCACCGCCGCGCGGGCTGCCGCGGTGCCCGCGGCGTCCTCGATCTTCGCGATCGCGCTGTGCGCCGCGGACGGATCGACCATGCCCGGCATCTCCACCAGCGAACGCAGGGCAATCAGCAGGGCCGTGGCTTCGGTGGACGTCAACCGCAGCGGTCGGTCGATGCCCGCCGAGAACGTCACCTCGATGCTCTCCTCGGAGAACGAGAGGTCGATGAGGTCGCCGGGACCGTAGCCGGGCAGGCCGCACACCCACAACTGGTTGAGGTCGGACATCAGCTGTGTGGTGGTGACGCCCAGTTCGGCGGCGGCCTCGGCCGCGCTCATCCCGGGGTTCGCGATGAAGTACGGCACCAGGTTGAGGAGCCGGGACAATCTCGACGACAGCCTGTTGCTCACGACGTCCCCCCTTCCCCTGCGGCGTCCTTCAGCTTGGTCAGCACATCGTGGCGTAGTTCGGGCGGATCGAGGACCAGGGCGTCCGCCCCGTGGCCCGCGACCAGCCGCGCGATCCAGTCCCGGGAGCGGACCGGAATCCCGAGCACGGTGCCGGCGCGCTCGTTCACCCGCTTCTCCTCCGCCGTGGTCGCCAGTCGGCGCAGTTCCTGGGCCCGGCCCTCGGCCACCCATACGGTGGCGGTCCCGGTGACCTCCCCCGAACCGGTAACCCGGTCGACGATCTCCCGGAGGTCGACGCCCGCCGGTTTGTGGACGACCCCGGACGGTCCGAACTCCGTCACGTTGTCGCCGATCCGCGACAGCCGGAACGTCCGGACGGCCCCCCGGTCGACGTCGTGACCGACGAGGTACCACCGGCCGTGCGCGGTGACGACGCCCCAGGGTTCGACGGTGCGCTCGGTGTACGGCTCGTTGAGGGCGCCGCGGTGCGGGAAGTGCACGGCGCGGCCGGCGTCGACCGCCGCCAGCAGCTTGCCGAGCGCCGGTTCGGAGCCGCGGGTGCGGGCGGGCACCGCCGTGATCGGGGTGGCCGCCGAATCCGGATCCACCTGCACACCCGCCGCGCGCAGCTTGAGCAGTGCCCCCTGGGCCGCGGACGTCAACTCCGGCGACTCCCACAGCTGGACCGCCACCGCGACCGCCGCGGACTCCTCCTGACTGAGTTCGATGTCGGGGAGCTCATACGCATTGCGGTTGATGCGGTAGCCCTCGACCGTCGAGAAGCGCGACGCCTGCCCGGTCTCGAGCGGGACACCGAGATCCCGGAGTTCGTTCTTGTCGCGTTCGAACATGCGGCTGAACGCCTCGTCGCTGGCGGAGTCGGCGTACCCGGCAACGCTCTCGCGAATCTTCTCGGCGGTGAGGAACTGCCTGGTGGACAACAAACAGATCACCAGGTTCATCAACCGCTCGATCTTGGAAGTCGGCACGCCCGGAAGCCTAGTGGGTGAGCCCGTTACGGACTCCCACAGCGCCGCTACATCGAGGCAATCAGGCGCTCCACCCGCTCGTCGACCGACCGGAACGGGTCCTTGCACAGCACGGTCCGCTGGGCCTGATCGTTGAGCTTGAGGTGCACCCAGTCGACCGTGAAGTCGCGTCCGGCCTCCTGCGCCGCGGTGATGAACTCGCCGCGCAGCTTCGCCCGGGTGGTCTGCGGCGGAGTGTCCACCGCCGCCTCGATCGTCTCGTCCTCGGTGATCCGCTTCACCAGCCCCTTGCGCTGCAGCACGTCGAACACGCCGCGACCGCGTTTGATGTCGTGATACGCCAGATCGAGCTGCGCGATCTTCGGGTCGGCCAGCTCGAAGCCGTGCCGGTCCTGGTAGCGCTGGAACAGCTTGCGCTTGATCACCCAGTCGATCTCCGTGTCCACCTTCGCGAAGTCCTGCGTCTCGACGGCGTCGAGCATGCGACCCCACAGGTCGACCACCTGAGTGACCTGCGGATCGGGATCCCGGTTCTGCAGGTGTTCCACCGCGCGCGCGTGGTACTCCCGCTGAATGTCGAGGGCGCTGGCCTGCCTGCCGCCGGCGAGCCGCACCGGGCGGCGTCCGGTGACGTCGTGACTGACCTCGCGGATGGCGCGGATCGGGTTGTCGAGCGCGAAGTCGCGGAACGACACCCCGGCCTCGATCATCTCGAGCACGAGCGCCGCCGTGCCCACCTTCAGCATGGTGGTGGACTCCGACATGTTCGAGTCGCCGACGATCACGTGCAGGCGGCGGTACTTCTCCGCGTCGGCGTGCGGCTCGTCACGGGTGTTGATGATGGGCCGCGACCGCGTGGTCGCCGAGGACACGCCTTCCCAGATGTGCTCGGCGCGCTGCGACAGGCAGAACGTGGCCGCCTTGGGCGTCTGCAGGACCTTGCCCGCGCCGCAGATCAGCTGCCGCGTCACCAGGAACGGGAGCAGCACGTCCGAGATCCGGGAGAATTCGCCGGCCCGGGCCACGAGGAAGTTCTCGTGGCAGCCGTACGAATTGCCCGCCGAGTCGGTGTTGTTCTTGAACAGGTAGATGTCGCCGCCGATGCCTTCCTCGGCGAGCCGCTGTTCGGCGTCGATCAACAGCTCCTCGAGAACGCGCTCCCCCGCCCGGTCGTGGTTGACCAACTGGATGAGGTTGTCGCACTCGGCGGTGGCGTATTCGGGGTGCGAGCCGACGTCCAGATACAGGCGGGCACCGTTCCGGAGAAACACGTTGGAGCTCCGGCCCCACGACACCACCCGCCGGAACAGGTAGCGCGCAACCTCGTCCGGGCTCAGTCGCCTGTGACCATGGAAGGTGCAGGTCACACCGAACTCTGTCTCAATTCCCATGATTCGTCGCTGCACACCTCGACAGTACAACGCGGATCACCCGGCGGAGCGATAAAACCGTCCAGCGACACCCCGCGCATACCCTGAGATGGTGAACCGACACTTACGCCGAATCCATCGGGCCGACGAGATCGTCTTCGACCGCAGCGCCAATCTGAGTCCCTCCGGGCTAGACCGGGCCATGCGCTTCCTCAGCCGCGCGGCCGACAAGGGGCTCCTGTGGTGGTTCGTGGCGGCGGTCCTGGGACTGGTCGGCGGGCGCGCCCGCCGCGGTGGTGTGCGCGGACTGCTGTCCCTCATGATGGCGAGCGGTCTGGCCAACGGCATCCTCAAACCGCTGTTCCCCCGGCGGCGCCCCCCGGCCCGCGTATGGACGAACGTGCTGCGCGGGGTGGCGATCCCCCGGTCCTCGTCGTTCCCGTCGGGACATGCGGCGTCGGCGGCGGCGTTCACCACGGGTGTCGCCCTGGAATCGCCCGCGACCGCTGCCGTCGTGGCCCCGCTCGCCGCCGCGGTCGCCTACTCCCGTGTGCACAACGGCGTGCACTGGCCGACCGACGTTGCCGCCGGACTGCTACTCGGCGGGGCCGTCGCGTCGGGCACCCGCCGCTGGTGGGCGGTGCGCACGGAGGAACCGGCAGAGCTGGGCCCCGCCGTCGACGCACCGGCACTTCGGGGCGGCGAGGATCTGCTCGTGGTGGTCAACCCGGAGTCCGGGCCGGACAGTGTCGATCCGAGTGAGGAGATCACAACCGCTCTCCCCAAGGCCGACGTGCGCGCACTCGACACCGCCCGCGATTTCGCCGAACAACTCGACGCCTGGGTGGCCGATACGGAGCCGCGCGCCCTCGGGGTGTGCGGTGGCGACGGGACCGTGGTCGCCGTCGCGTCCGCGGCAGCGCGTCACGCGTTGCCGCTGGCGGTGTTCCCGGGCGGCACGCTCAATCACTTCGCGCGGGATGCCGGCGCCGCCGACATCTCGGACACGGTGAACG
Organism: Rhodococcus mengyinensis; assembly: GCF_048381435.1. Taxonomy (NCBI): domain Bacteria; kingdom Bacillati; phylum Actinomycetota; class Actinomycetes; order Mycobacteriales; family Nocardiaceae; genus Rhodococcus; species Rhodococcus mengyinensis. The sequence goes on from NZ_JBLWIT010000136.1 coordinate 26,014, forward strand.
CCGTCGAGACCGGGCATGCGGTTCTCGTCGATCAGGCCGTCGTCCACACCGATGTCGCGGAGCCGGCGCCGTTCCTCAACACCGCCAGTCTCGGCGGCTATCCCGACGCGGTGCGACTGCGGGAGAAGTGGCAACCGCGGTACGGGAAGTGGCCCGCGGCATGTGTGGCGATGATCCGGATTCTCTCCGCGGCAACACCGCTCGCCGTCACCATCGACGGCAGGCCCGTGAAGGTGTGGATGTTGTTCGTGGGGAACGGTCGGTATTCCCCCGGCGATCAGGTTCCGATGTCGCGTCCCGCCATCACCGGCGGACTGCTCGACGTCCGGTACGTGCGGGCCGACCGGAAAGCGTCCCGGCCGCGGCTGCTGTTCGCCGCCGCCACCGGGACACTCGGAAGCAGCCGGGTGTACGTGCGATCCCTCGTGCCCCGGCTCACCGTCCGCGTGGACGGCTCGCCGGTCGCACTGGCCACCGACGGTGAAGTGGTCGCCGACGCCCTGCGGTTCGACTTCCGGACGGTGCCCGAAGCGATCGCGGTATACCGGCCTCAGACCTGAGGGGCGGCCGGCTTCGTCTCGGGGTCCGGCTTCGACTCCGAAGCCGGCTCCGGGGCGGCTGCGGGCGCTGCGGGGATCAGCTGTTCGAGCGCGGGTCCGGTGATCCGCCGGAACGCGCGGCGAGGACGGGACTGGTCGAGCACGGCCACCTCGAGGCTGGCCACGTCGACGTTGCGCTTCTCGCCTTCTCCGGCACCACCCTGACGCAGGGCGTTGACCGCGATACCGACCGCCGCCTCGAGATCGAGGTCGGCACGGTACGACTCGCGCATGGCGGTCGCGATCGGCTCGGTCGTGCCACCCATCACGACGAAATGCTGTTCGTCGACGATGGATCCGTCGTAGGTGATGCGGTACAGCTGGGGAGCCTTCGGGCTGCCCACGCGCCCGACCTCCGCGACGCAGATCTCCACCTCGTACGGCTTGGGCTGTTCGGTGAAGATCGTGCCCAGGGTCTGCGCGTACGCGTTGGCCAGCGATCGGCCCGTCACGTCACGGCGGTCGTAGGAGTAGCCCCGCATGTCGGCGTGGACGATCCCGGCGCGCCGCAGGTTCTCGAACTCGTTGTACTTGCCGACGGCCGCGAAACCGAGCCGGTCGTACAGTTCGCTGACCTTGTGCAGCGCGGTGGAGGGATTCTCGGCGACGAACAGCACGCCGTCGCGGAACGTGAGCACCACGACGCTGCGTCCGCGGGCAATTCCCTTGCGCGCCAGTTCCGAGCGGTCCCGCATGATCTGCTCGGCGGACGCGTAATACGGCATGGTCATCGCGCAGACCCCCCTTCTTCGGTGCGCTCGGCGACGATGCGCCGAGCCAACTCGGACGTCGTCTCCTCAGACACGTGCACGGCACCGGCCTGGGTGATCGTGACCGCGGTCGGGTAGATGCCGCGGGTCAGGTCGGGCCCACCGGTGGCCGAATCGTCGTCGGCCGCGTCGTACAACGATTCGATGGCCGCCCGCAGGGCGGTCTCCTCGTCGCTGTCCGGCGAGTAGATCTTCTTCAGTGCCGACTTCGCGAACAATGATCCCGAACCGACCGCGTGGTATCCGGCGCGTTCCTCGTACCGGCCGCCGACGACGTCGTACGAGACGATCCGGCCCGCGTGGGCCTCGTCGTCCGCGTCGAGGTCGTACCCAACGAGCAGCGGAACGACCGCGAGACCCTGCATCGCCGCCCCGAGGTTGCCCCGCACCATCGACGCCAGGCGGTTGGCCTTGCCGTCGAAGGTCAGCTGAACGCCCTCGATCTTCTCGTAGTGCTCGAGTTCGACGGCGAACAGGCGAACCAGCTCGATAGCGATCCCCGCGGTGCCGGCGATACCGGCCGCCGAGTATTCGTCGGTGACGTACACCTTCTCGACGTCCCGGCTGGCGATCAGGTTGCCCTGGGTCGCGCGCCGGTCGCCTGCGAGCAGGACGCCACCCTTGTAGGTGAGCGCCACGATCGTCGTTCCGTGCGGTGCGAGATCACCGCTCTCCATCCCGTCACCACCCCGTGTCGAGTGCGAACGATGGCCGATCCGATTCTCCGGCAGCAATTCTGGTGCGTGACCACGCAGATACTCGGTGAACGAGCTCAGATTCGAACCGAAACTGAGCCTCGTCTCACCGTCGCCTGTCCGCAATGCCGGTCGATCCGCCGTCACTGGCCGCCCTTCTGGACATAGGCCCGGACGAAGTCCTCGGCGTTCTCCTCGAGCACGTCGTCGATCTCGTCGAGCAGGTCGTCGGTGTCCTCGGCCAGCTTTTCGCGACGTTCCTGACCCGCGGCACCGTCAGCGCCCGGGGTGTCGTCCTCGTCGCCGCCACCAGTTCGTTTGGTCTGCTCTTGTGCCATCGCAGCCGACCTCCTTGTGTGAAGGGAGCTCTTCTTCCGAGCGTCCTGTCCTGCCAAGCAGTCTGACTACATCATCCGCTCGGACCTTCACCCTACCGAGCGCCGCCGCCGCACGTGTGCCGACGCGACGGCGAGTTCCGGCGCAGATCCGTCCGCGACCGCTCGACGGGTCAGTTCGTGAGCTCGTCGACGAGTTCTTTCGCGGTCTCCACCGACTCCAGCAACTCCCCCACGTGCGCCTTGCTGCCCCGCAACGGCTCGAGGGTGGGGATACGGACCAGGGAGTCGCCACCGAGATCGAAGATCACCGAATCCCAGCTCGCGGCCGCGATGTCGGCGCCGAACTTGCGCAGGCACTCACCTCGGAAGTAGGCGCGGGTGTCGGTGGGCGGGGTGTCGACGGCGTCGAGCACCGCCTGCTCCGAGACCAGCCGTTCCATCGACCCGCGGGCGACCAGCCGGTTGTACAGACCCTTGTCCAGGCGGACGTCCGAGTACTGCAGGTCGACCAGATGCAGCCGCGGCGCGGACCAGTTGAGGCCCTCGCGGTTCCGGAAACCCTCGAGCAGCCGCAGCTTGGCCGGCCAGTCCAGCAGGTGAGCGCACTCCATCGGGTCCCGCTCGAGAAGGTCGAGCACCATCGCCCACTTCTCCAGCAGATCGGCCACCCGGGGGTCGTCGTTGCCCTCGGCGGACATGAACTTGTCGACCCGGTCCAGGTAGATCCGCTGCAAGGCAAGCCCGGTCAGTTCCCGGCCGTCGGCCAGCGCGACGGTGGCGCGCAGCGTCGGGTCGTGGCTGATGTGGTGCACGGCGGTCACCGGGCGGGCCAGCTGGAGGTCTGTGAGGTCGACACCGGCCTCGATGAGATCGAGGACCAGGGCCGTCGTCCCGACCTTCAGGTATGTCGACATCTCGGCGAGGTTCGCGTCGCCGATGATGACGTGCAGTCGCCGGTACTTGTCCGCGTCCGCGTGGGGTTCGTCGCGGGTGTTGATGATGCCGCGCTTGAGTGTCGTCTCGAGCCCGACCTCCACCTCGATGTAGTCGGCCCGCTGGGACAGCTGGAAGCCGGCCTCGTCACCGGACTGGCCGATGCCCACCCGCCCCGACCCGCAGATCACCTGACGGGACGCGAAGAACGGGGTCAACCCGTTGATCACCGCGGAGAACGGCGTGGCCCGGGACATCAGGTAGTTCTCGTGGGTGCCGTACGACGCGCCCTTGCCGTCCACGTTGTTCTTGTACAGCTGCAGTCGCGGGGCGCCGGGAACGCTCGACGCGTGCCGGGCGGCCGCCTCCATCACCCGTTCGCCCGCCTTGTCCCAGATCACGGCGTCCAGGGGGTCGGTGACCTCCGGGGCCGAGTACTCGGGGTGCGCGTGATCGACGTAGAGGCGGGCGCCGTTGGTGAGGATCATGTTGGCTGCGCCGACCTCGTCGGCATCGATCACCGGCGCCGGGCCGCTCAACCGGCCCAGGTCGAATCCGCGGGCATCGCGCAGCGGGGATTCCACCTCGTAATCCCATCGGGTGCGCTTGGCGCGCGGCACTCCCGCTGCCGCCGCGTAGGCCAGCACCGCCTGGGTGGACGTCAAGATCGGATTGGCCGAAGGCTCGCTGGGTGAGGAGATTCCGTACTCGACTTCGACACCGATGATCCGCTGCATGCTGCCGAGCCTATGCGATCACCCACATCACCCGGCGGCACACTCCTGCCGCGCGAGCCGTCCGCGCCCGGCGACTAGTCCGGCGAGCACTCCAGGTACTGGTCCGCCGAGATCGCCCGGAGCACCGCGCGGACCCCGGCGGGAGCCCAGGAGTGGGTGCTGTCGGTGACGACGCTCGGGTCGGTCAGGTGCACCGTCCGGCGGCGCGTCACGATGGTGCATCCGCCCGCCGCCACCACGTTTCGCACCCAATCGCTCTGCGCACCGTACGTCAGGGCGAACCGGTAGCGGCCGTCTACGACGAACACGTTGACGGGTGTGCGATACGCCTTGCCCGACCTGCGGCCCCGGTGCTCGACCATGGCGAACCCGGGCAGGATCGTCGCGACGTGACGGCTCACCTGATTGGTGACGACCCGGTTGAATCGGGCGACCGAACGCGGCAACGCCATGACCTCTCACCCCTTCGGCACCGGAACGAGCAACCGACCTCGACAGTACCGACGTCCGCCGGGGTGCTGGCAGGATCGACACATGGATTCCGCACCGAACACCCCACCCGGCACGGACGAAGTGGTGGCGGTGTTCGACAGTGCTGGACGACCGGTGGGGTCCGCCGAGCGTTCCCGCGTCTACGCCGAGGGGCTCTGGCACGCGAGTGCCGGCGTCCTCGTCCGGTCCGGCGACGGAAAGCGTCTCTACGTGCACCGACGCTCGGACACGAAGACGGTATTCGCCGGACATCACGACTGCCTGGCGGGCGGGGTGGTCGATCCGGGGGAAACCCCGGAGGAGGCCGCGAGCCGGGAGCTGGCGGAGGAACTGGGCATCACCGGAGTGGGCCTCACCCCCATCGCGAGGGTGGCGTGGGACGGGCACTGGCAGGGTTTGCGGCTGCGGTGCCACCTGTACGCCTACGAGACGCACTGGGACGGGCCGATCGTCCACCAGGCCAGCGAGATCGCGTCGGGCTGGTGGTGGACGCCCCACGAACTGGTGACGCATCTGCACGACCCGCAGTGGCCGTTCGTGCCGGACACCCGGGCGCTCCTGGAGGACTACCTCGTGACACGGGACCGCTGACACACAGCCGCCTGCGCGGCGGGAACCGTGTTCGAGTTCCCGCCGCGCAGGTGGTGCCGCACGGCTTACAGGTACTGGCCCGTGTTGGATTCGGTGTCGATGGCGCGGCTCGCGCTCGCGTTCTTACCGGTGACCAGCGTGCGGATGTAGACGATCCGCTCACCCTTCTTGCCCGAGATCCGGGCCCAGTCGTCGGGGTTGGTGGTGTTCGGCAGGTCCTCGTTCTCCGAGAACTCGTCGACGATGGAGTCGAACAGGTGCTGGACCCGCAGACCCGGGGCACCGGTGTCGAGCACCGACTTGATCGCGTACTTCTTGGCGCGGTCGACGATGTTCTGGATCATCGCACCCGAGTTGAAGTCCTTGAAGTACAGGACCTCCTTGTCGCCGTTGGCGTACGTGACCTCGAGGAAGCGGTTCTCCTCGCTCTCGGCGTACATGCGGTCGACGACCCGTTCGATCATCACCCGGATGCAGGCCGTGCGGTCGCCGCCGAACTCCGCGATGTCGTCGGCGTGCACCGGCAGCGTCTCGACGAGGTACTTCGAGAAGATGTCCTGTGCCGACTCCGCGTCGGGACGTTCGATCTTGATCTTCACGTCGAGGCGACCGGGACGCAGGATCGCGGGGTCGATCATGTCCTCGCGGTTGGACGCGCCGATCACGATGACGTTCTCGAGTCCTTCGACACCGTCGATCTCACTGAGCAGCTGCGGCACGACGGTGGTCTCGACGTCGGAGGAGACACCCGACCCGCGGGTGCGGAAGATCGAATCCATCTCGTCGAAGAACACGATCACCGGGGTGCCCTCGGACGCCTTCTCCCGGGCCCGCTGGAAGATCAGCCGGATGTGCCGCTCGGTCTCGCCGACGAACTTGTTCAGCAGCTCGGGGCCCTTGATGTTGAGGAAGTAGGACTTGGCTTCCTTGCTGTCCTGGCCCCGGGCCTCCGCGATCTTCTTCGCGAGCGAGTTGGCGACCGCCTTGGCGATGAGCGTCTTACCGCACCCGGGCGGACCGTAGAGGAGCACACCCTTCGGTGGCCGCAGCTCGTATTCGTGGAACAGATCCTTGTGGAGGAACGGCAACTCGACGGCGTCGCGGATCTGCTCGATCTGCCGTCCGAGGCCGCCGATGTCGTCGTAGTGCACGTCGGGAACCTCTTCGAGGACCAGATCCTCGACCTCGGCCTTGGGGATCCGCTCGAACGCGTACCCGGCCTTGGTGTCGACGAGGAGGGAGTCGCCCGGCCGAAGTTTGCGGGTGGGCGATTCCGCGTCGTACGCGATCGACTCCCTCTCGCTCTCCTCGAAGACGGTCGCGAGGGGTTCGGCCAGCCACACGATCCGTTCCTCGTCGGCGTGGCCGACCACGAGGGCGCGCTGACCGTCGTCGAGGACCTCGCGCAACGTGCTGATCTCACCCACACGCTCGAAGTTGCCCGCTTCCACGATCGTGAGCGCCTCGTTGAGGCGCACGGTCTGGCCGAGCTTGAGGGTCTCGGCGTCGACGTTCGGGGAGCAGGTCAACCGCATCTTGCGGCCGGAGGTGAACACGTCCACGGTCTGATCGTCGTGCACTCCGAGCAGCACGCCGTACCCGCTCGGCGGCTGGCCGAGGCGATCGACTTCTTCTCGAAGGGCGATGAGCTGCTGACGGGCCTCCTTGAGGGTGTCCATCAGCTTGGTGTTCCGGATGGACAGCGAGTCCACTCGCGATTCCATCTCACGAAGCTGTTCCGGCGACTCCGCGAGCTGCCTGCGCAGTGCCGACGCCTCTGCGCGCAACGCCTCGAGCTCTCGTGCGGCCGCAACCGAATCGGGGTTCTCTGTCGAGCTCATGTGCGTCTCCTCCCAATGAGATCTATCAACGCTACCGGCACTGCCCGAATTCTGCGCCGTGACACGGATTCTGCCGATTGCGAATCGGCATCGTGACGCCCTGGGCCACCGAACCTCTCATGTTAGCCTTACCTACCTGTCGAGCAGTTTCTCTCTGTTCTGTGTAACGAAAGGGTTCGTCGTGATAATCCGCAAGCCCCTGAACGGAACATCTTTCATCGGTAGGGCCGTGGTTGCCGTGGGCGCGGTGGTCCTCGCGCTCGGGATGTCGGCCTGCTCGTCCGACGACGCATCCGACACCGCGGCGACGACGTCCGCGGCCACGGCGAGCGAGGCGGTTGCCGCCCCCACGTCCGACGAACTGCTCGGTACGCTCCAGGTCCTCGTGGACCCCGCCCGACCGGTCGACGAGAAGACCGACGTGGTCGTCGACGGCGACGAACGCCGCCCGAATCTCGAGGCCATGACGGCGGCGATGGCCAACTACCCGGTGTCCTTCACGGTCACGGATGTGCAGGTAGAGGGCGATACCGCGACGGCGAACGTCGCGATCGTCAGCCCGCACGGCACGGCCGCTCCGACCGCATGGACGTGGGAGAACGTCGACGGCACCTGGAAGGTGTCGGACGAGAGCACGTGCACCCTGCTGGGCATGGCACGCGCCGGCTGCAGCTAGTCTCCCGCCTTCGGCGGCGCCCACTCCGGGCGCCGCCGAAGGCGTGTCTCAGCCCTTGCCCGACCGGCGCTGCGGCTTGGGAGTGACGGTTCCCTCGGCGAGACGCCGGGCGCTCACCAGGAACGCGGTGTGGCCCTGCATCCGGTGTTCCGGGCGCACGGCGAGCCCGACGACGTGCCACCCGCGGACGATCGACTCCCAGGACCGCGGCTCGGTCCAGCACTCCTGCTCGCGCATCGCCTCGACCACCTTCGAGAGCTGCGTCACAGTGGCGACGTAGACGATGAGCACACCGCCGGGCACCAGCGCCTTGGACACCGCGGGCAGCGCATCCCAGGGGGCGAGCATGTCGAGGACCACCCGGTCGACCTGACCGCCCGCCGCCTCGGCGTCGAACTCGGCGACGTCGGCGATGGTCAGGTCCCAGTTCTCGGGGCGTTCCCCGAAGAACGTCTCGACGTTCCGGACCGCGTGTTCGGCGTGGTCGTCGCGCACCTCGTACGAGATGACCCGGCCTTCCGGACCGACCGCCCGCAGCAGTGAGCACGTCAGCGCGCCCGATCCGGCACCGGCCTCGAGCACGCGGGCGCCAGGAAAGACGTCGCCCTCGTGCACGATCTGCGCGGCGTCCTTCGGGTAGATGACCTGCGCCCCGCGGGGCATCGACAGGATGTAGTCGACGAGCAGCGGACGCAGCGCGAGATATGGGGTGCCGTTGGTCGACTTGACCACGCTGCCCTCGTCGGTGCCGATCAGGTCGTCGTGCAGGATGCCGCCGCGGTGGGTGTGGAACTCCTTGCCGGCCTCCAGATTGACCGTGTAGTGCCGGCCCTTGGCGTCCGTCAACTGGACTCGATCGCCCACCCGAAACGGTCCGCTCGGTCGCGTTTCGCGTCCCACCATCGTCACCGACTCCTCAGCCTGTTCGTCCGGCGCCGTCCGACGCCCACACCGCGCCCCGACTCGACTGTCGGACCGGGGGCCTACCCTGCCAGGTGTGAGCATCTCAGAGTCGCCAGCCCCCGTCACAAAGGGTTCCCCGTCACAGCCCGGCGACACTTCGGCCACCCGCAGGCGCCCCGCCCTGTCACCGTCCCGCGCCGGCGACTTCAAGCAGTGCCCGCTCCTCTACCGTTTCCGCGCGGTCGACCGGCTCCCCGAGGCGCCGTCGCGCGCGCAGGTGAAGGGCACGGTCGTGCACGCCGCGCTGGAGACCCTGTTCGGGCTGCCCGCGGCCGAACGCGTTCCGCAGAAAGCGGTCGATCTGATCCTCCCGTCCTGGGAGCGCATTCTCGCCGAGGCCCCCGACCTGATCGACCTGGTCCCCGAGGACGAGCGCGACACGTTCCTCGACGAGGCGCGTGCCCTCGTCACCGCCTATTACGAGCTGGAGGATCCCACCCGGTTCGAGGCCGAATCGTGCGAACAGCGCGTCGAGACCGAACTCGCCGACGGGGTGCTGCTCCGCGGATTCGTCGACCGCATCGACGTCGCCCCCACCGGTGAGGTGCGGGTGGTCGACTACAAGACCGGCCGTGCGCCCCGCGAGATGTCCGAGTCCAAGGCACTGTTCCAGATGAAGTTCTACGCACTGGTCCTGCTGCGCACCCGCGGCATCGTCCCCGCGCAGTTGCGGCTGCTGTACCTCGCGTCCGGCACAGTCCTCACCTACGCACCCGACGAGGACGAACTGCTGCGGTTCGAGCGCACGCTGTCGGCGATCTGGAAGGCCATTCTGGCGGCCGGGGTCACCGGCGATTTCCGACCCAAGCCGAGCCGGCTCTGCGACTGGTGTGATCATAAGTCTCTGTGCCCCTCGTTCGGTGGAACGCCGCCTCCCTACCCGGGATGGCCGGAGGGGCCCGCCGAAGACGCACCGGGTTTCGAGGAGATTGTCGAATGAGTTCCGAGTCCTATTACGTACCACTCGGTTTGGAAGCACTGAGTGCGCCGGAAGTGGACTCGGACCAGAAGATCACCGTCGAGCGGTTCGACAGCACGGCTCTGACGATCAGTGTGTGGGCGGAGACGATGCAGCACGGCGCTCCCCCGTCCGCGCTGCTCGTGCGAGCACTCGAGCGCTGCGCGCCGCGCGACGACGTGCGTCTCACGCGAGTCGTGGTCGAGATCCTCGGTCCCATCCCGATCGCCGAACTCGAGGTCCGGTCCTGGGTGCAGCGACCGGGACGCCGGGTGGAGCTGGTGGTCGCCGAATTGTGGACCGTCGGCGACCGTCCCCGTGCCGTCGCGCGGGGCTCGGCGTGGCGGATGGAGACCGTCGACACGAGCGACGCCGTCCACGTCGTCGACCCACCACTCGAACCGCGGTCCACCGGCCGGGACGGCAAGTTCGGCAAGGCCTGGAACTCGGGCTACCTGACGACCCTCGACTGGCGGTGGATCGCCGAGATGGGATGCGAGGGCCCGGGCAAGCTGTGGGCGAAGCCGCGACCCGCACTGGTTCTCGGCGAGACCTTGACGCCGCTCGAGCGGCTGTTCTCCATCGCGGACATCGCGAACGGCGTGGGATCGAAACTCGACCCGGCGGACTGGACGTTCCTCAATACCGACCTCACCGTGCACATCTTCCGGGTCCCCGAGGGTGAGTGGGTGGGGGTCAGCTCCGAAACCTCCATCGGACCCGACGGAGTGGGCATGTGCGCGGGCGTGCTCTACGACGAGACCGGCGCCGTCGGCCGGATCGCCCAGACCGTGCAGGTCCGCGCCCGCCCCTGAGCGGAGCGAGCGCGGACCGTGTTGCGGGCGGAGCGAGCGCGGATCGTGTTGCGGTGGAACCAGATCAGAGCGCGCGGCAGGACCGGATGTTGGACGCGAGGATGGCCTTGGCGCCGAGGTCCGCGAGTTCGTCCATGACTCCGTTGTGGCCCTTGATCGGGACCATCGCCCGGACCGCGACCCAGTTCTCGTCGGCGAGCGGCGACAGCGTCGGCGACTCGAGGCCCGGGGTGATCTTCAATGCGTCGTCGAGGATCGTCTTGGGGCAGTCGTAGTCGAGCATCAGGTTCTGCTGCGCGAACACGATGCCGCGCACCCGCTCGACCAGCTGGTTGCGTGCGGAATCGCCGTCGGGCGAGCCGGCGCGCTCGATGAGCACACCCTCGGAGTCGCACAGGGTGTCGCCGAACGCGACCAGGTTGTGCTGGCGCAGCGTGCGGCCGGAGCCGACGACGTCGGCGATGGCGTCGGCGACGCCGAGCTGGATCGAGATCTCCACGGCGCCGTCGAGGCGGATGACCGAGGCCTCGATACCGCGTGCGGACAGGTCGTCGCGCACCAGGTTGGGGTAGGACGTGGCGATCCGGAGCCCCGCGAGGTCCTCGACCGTCCAGTCCTTGCCCGCGGGAGCGGCGTACCGGAACGTGGAGCGGCCGAAGCCGAGCGACAGCCGTTCGGCGACCGGGGCACCCGAGTCGCGGGCGAGGTCGCGGCCGGTGATGCCGAGATCGAGTTCACCGGATCCGACGTAGATCGCGATGTCCTTGGGGCGCAGGAAGAAGAACTCGACCTGGTTGGACGGGTCGAGGACGGTCAGGTCGCGGGAGTCGGTGCGACGGCGGTAACCGGCCTCGCTGAGGATTTCGGCGGCGGACTCGGACAGCGAGCCCTTGTTGGGGACTGCGACGCGCAGCATGGCGGAGGGTTCCTTTCGGGAGCGGGTGGAGGAGTCTCGATCACCGATCACAGATGTCGGTAGACGTCCTCGAGCTTCAGGCCCTTACCCACCATCAGCACCTGCGTCCAGTACAGCAGCTGAGAGATCTCCTCGGCGAGCGCCTCATCGCTCTCGTGCTCGGCGGCGATCCACACCTCACCCGCCTCTTCGAGGATCTTCTTTCCCTGCGAATGGACGCCGGCGTCCAAGGCGGCAACGGTGCCGGAGCCCTCGGGGCGGGTAGCGGCACGCTCGGTCAGCTCGGCGAACAGGGATTCGAAGGTCTTCACGAGGACCCATTGTTTCACGCCGCCGCGGACCTCTCCGAACCGGTCACCACCCGAGTGTGCGGCGACTCTCGAACCGGCGGACCTCACCCGAACGGGGATCGGTGAACTCGATGGCCCGCGCCAGCAACCGCAACGGCGTCGAGAAGTCGCCGGGCTCGGATCGCCGGAAGTCCGGGTAGTAGTTGTCGCCCTCGATCGGCAACCCCAGCGACGACATGTGCAACCGCAGTTGGTGTGTCCGGCCGGTCTTCGGCAGCAGGCGGTACCGCGCGCGGCCGTCGCGGGTCTCGATCAGGTCGACGACGGTCTCACTGTTCGGTTCGCCCGGTTCCTCCGTCGCCGTCATGATCCCGTGTTCCTTGACGATGCGACTGCGGATGGTGCGCGGAAACGTGAGCGTCGGATCGTGCCCGGCGACGGCCTCGTATTCCTTGGTGACCTGCTGGGACACGAACAGTTCCTGATACGGCCTGCGGTCTTCCCGCCGGATCAGGAACACCAGGACGCCGGCCGTCATCCGGTCGAGCCGGTGCGCCGGTGTGAGGTCGGGCAGGTCGAGCGCCCGCCGCAGCCGCACGACCGCCGTCTCGGTGATGTGCGCGCCCCGCGGAATGGTCGCGAGGAAATGGGGTTTGTCGATCACCACGAGGTGGTCGTCGCGGTGCAGGATGTCGATCTCGAACGGAACCGGGATCTCCGGCGCGGGGTCTCGGTAGAAGTACACGAAACGCGTCGGGGCATAACGGGTCCCGCGGTCGACCACCCGGCCGTGTTCGTCGACGACGTCCCCGCCGTCGATCAGCGACAGCCAGTGCGCGCGTTCGTCCGGGTACGTCTCGACCAGGAATTCGGCGACCGTCTTCGTGCCGACGCCTGCCGGCATCCGGATGCGATCGGGACCGAGGCCGTTGCGGACCGGCAGGGGCGCCCCCGCCACCTCAGCCCGCCCGATTCTCGGTGCAGTCGGCGCAGACGAGCACGAGTTCGCGGCCCCGGTCGTCCGGCAGATTCTCGTACCGGGACGTCGGACCGCCGCACGTGCTGCAGCGCCCCAGGGTCTTGGCCTGATCGCTGAACTCGATGCTCATCCGCTTGTCGAACACGTACAGCGACCCCTCCCACAAGCCCGTGTCGCCGAATGCCTCGCCGTAGCGGACGATGCCGCCGTCCAGTTGGTAGATCTCACCGAATCCGCGCGAGCGCATCAGCGAGGACAGGACCTCGCACCGCACTCCCCCGGTGCAGTACGTGACGACGGCCTTGTCCTTGAGATGGTCGTACTTGCCGCTGTCGAGTTCGTGCACGAACTCGCGCGTGGTGGACACGTCGGGCACGACTGCGTCCCGGAAGCGGCCGATCTCCGCCTCGAAACCGTTGCGCCCGTCGAAGAAGACGACGTCGTCACCGCGACCCTCGATCAGGCGATGCACCTCGTCGGGCGCCAAGTGGGTACCGCCGCCGACGATGCCGTCCGCGTCCACCTTCAGCTCGCCCGGCGCACCGAACGTCACGATCTCCGGCCGCACCTTGACGCTCAGCCGCGGGAAGTCGTCACCGAGCCCGTCCGACCACTTGATGTCGGCGTCCTTGAACGGCGCGTAGCTGCGCGTCCCCTTCACGTACCTCTTGACGTCGTGGATGTCGCCGCCGACCGTCGCGTTGATGCCGTGCTCGGAGACGAGGATCCGTCCGGTGAGGCCGTTCGCCTCGGCGAGTGTGTACTGCCACAGCCGTATCGCCTCCGGGTCGGCGAGCGGAGTGAACACGTAGAACAGCACGATTTTCGGGACAGCCACGGGAAACCAGACTACCTAGAGACGGACACCACTCCGCTGCGCCCACACCTCGGCGAGGTCGGAACCGGTGAGGCCCTCGAGACTGTCCCGGAACACCCGCCCCGGGCCGTCGGCCACCGCGATCTCGCACGGGACGATGAGGACGACGCACCCCGCGGCCTGCGCGGACGCCGCACCGGTGGGCGAGTCCTCGATGGCGAGGCACTGCGACGGATCCAGCCCCAGCAATTCCGCGCCCCGCAGGTACGGGTCGGGATGCGGTTTGCCTGCCGGCACCTCGTCGCCGCACACCGAGTGGTCGAAGTGGTGCCTGCCGAGCGTCTCGAGTGCCCGCTCGGTGAGCCGGCGCTCGGTGTTGGTCACCAGCGCCGACCTCAGGCCGTGCGCCCGGACGGTCCGCAGTGCGTCGTGGGCGCCCGGCCGCCACGGGATCCCGTCGCCGAACAATTCCTCGACGCGCGCGAACATCCATTCCTTGGCCTCGGCGAGCGCCACCGGATCCCGGTCGAGCCCGAGGGCGTCGAAGATGACGCCGAGAGCGTTGGCGCTGGACGCACCGATCGTCTTCAGCCGCGTCTCCTCGGTCATCGGCCCGCCGAGGTGCAGCGACAACTCGCGGACCGCGACGTCCCACATCTTCTCGGAATCGAGCAGCGTTCCGTCCATGTCCCACAGAACACCTGCGAGACCGTCGAATGCATCAGACATTGAAGTACTTCGCTTCGGGGTGGTGCAGCACGAACGCATCCGTGGACTGCTCGGGATGCAACTGCAGTTCCTCCGACAACTTCACACCGATCCGTTCGGGTTCGAGCAGGGCGACCATCTTCGCGCGGTCCTCCAGGTTGGGGCAGGCACCGTACCCGAAGGAGTACCGGGCACCGCGGTAGGCGAGGTCGAAGAATCCGGACACCTCGGACGGGTCCTGCTCGGCCACGTTGTGACCGCCGGGCAGCACGAGCTCCTCGCGGACCCGTTGATGCCAGTACTCGGCCAGCGATTCCGTCAGCTGCACGCCGATACCGTGCACCTCGAGGTAGTCGCGGTACGCGTTGGCGGCGAACAATTCGTTCGCGAAGTCCGCGATCGGCTGCCCCATGGTGACGAGCTGCATCGGGAACACGTCGACCTGACCGGTCTCCTTCGCCTCGGTGCGGGACCGGACGAAGTCGGCGACGCACAGGAAGCGGTCGCGGTGCTGGCGCGGGAACGTGAACCGGAAGCGTTCCTCCGCGTCGGGTGTCGGGTCGGTGAGCACGACCACGTCGTCACCCTCGGACACCGCGGGGAAGTAGCCGTACACGACGGCGGCGTGCGCGAGGATTCCCTCGGTGCTCAACCGGTCGAGCCAGTACCGCAGGCGGGGGCGGCCCTCGGTCTCCACCAGTTCCTCGTACGTGGGACCGTCGCCGGAACGCTGCCCGCGCAGACCCCACTGCCCGAGGAACAGGGCCCGCTCGTCCAGCAGCCCCGAGTAGTCCGACAGCGACACGCCCTTGACGATCCGGTTGCCCCAGAACGGCGGGCTCGGGACCACGATGTCGGTGGCCACGTCGGATCGCTCGGGCACCTCGATCGGGGTCTCGGCCGCCTTGCGCTTCTCCGCGATCCGCTTGGACCGTTCGTGCCGTGCCTTGCGTTCGGCCGCCTTCTCGCGGGCCGCGATCGCTTCCGGGCTGTCCGGGTCGGGTCCGCCGCCACGCTTGACGGCCATGATCTCGTCCATCCGGTGCAGGCCCTCGAACGCGTCGCGCGCGTAGCTGACGTCGCCCTCGTACACCTCGGCCAGGTCGTTCTCCACGTACGAACGGGTCAGCGCGGCACCGCCGAGGAGGACGGGGAACTTCTCCGCGACGCCCTTGGCGTTGAGTTCCTGCAGGTTGTCCTTCATCACCACGGTCGACTTCACGAGCAGACCGGACATGCCGATGACGTCGGCCTTCTGCTCGATCGCCGCGTCGAGGATCGTCGCGATCGGCTGCTTGATGCCCAGGTTCACCACGTCGTACCCGTTGTTGCTCAGGATGATGTCGACGAGGTTCTTGCCGATGTCGTGGACGTCGCCCTTCACGGTGGCGATGACGATGCGGCCCTTGCCGTCCTCGTCGGTGGCCTCCATGTGCGGTTCGAGGTATGCCACGGCCGCCTTCATCACCTCGGCGGACTGCAGCACGAACGGCAGCTGCATCTGCCCGGATCCGAAGAGTTCGCCGACGGTCTTCATGCCGGACAGCAGCGTCTCGTTGATGATCGCGAGCGGCGGCTTCTCCTCCATCGCGGCGGTGAGGTCGTCGTCGAGGCCGTTGCGTTCACCGTCGACGATGCGGCGTTCCAGACGCTCGAACAGCGGCAGCGCCGCCAGTTCCTGGGCGCGGGATTCGCGTGCCGACGCCGCGGAGACGCCCTCGAACAGTTCCATCAGCTTCTGCAGCGGGTCGTAGCCCTCGCGGCGGCGGTCGTAGACCAGGTCGAGGGCCGTTTCCCGCTGTTCGTCGGGGATCCGTGCCATCGGCAGGATCTTCGACGCGTGCACGATCGCGGTGTCCAGGCCGGCCTCGGTGCACTCGTGCAGGAACACCGAGTTCAGGACCTGCCGGGCCGCCGGGTTGAGACCGAACGAGATGTTGGACACGCCGAGGGTGAAGTGCACCCGCGGATGCCGCTTCTTCAGCTCGCGGATCGCCTCGATCGTTTCGATGCCGTCGCGGCGGACCTCTTCCTGACCGGTGGAGATCGGGAACGTCAGCGCGTCGATGATGATGTCGGACTCGTCGAGGCCCCAGTTCGCGGTGAGGTCGTCGAGCAGGCGCTCGGCGATGCGGACCTTGTGCTCCGCGGTGCGCGCCTGGCCCTCCTCGTCGATGGTCAGCGCGACGACGGCGGCGCCGTGCTCCGTGACGAGCCGCATGATCTTCTGGAACCGCGAGTCCGGTCCGTCGCCGTCCTCGTAGTTGACGGAGTTCACGGCGCACCGGCCGCCGAGGTGCTCGAGGCCGGCCTGCAGGACCGCGGGCTCGGTGGAGTCGAGCATGATCGGCAGCGTCGACGACGTCGCGAATCGGCTCGCGAGGGCGGCCATGTCGACGGCGCCGTCGCGTCCGACGTAGTCGACGTTGAGGTCGAGCATGTGGGCGCCGTCGCGGGTCTGGTCCTTCGCGATGTCGAGGCACTTCTGGTAGTCCTCGGCGATCATCGCCTCGCGAAACGCCTTGGAGCCGTTGGTGTTCGTGCGTTCACCGATCATCAGGATGCTGGCGTCCTGCTGGAACGGCACCGCCGTGTACAGCGAGGACGTTCCCGACTCGTGCACCGGGTTCCGCTCGGCCTTCTCGACCAGACGGACCGCTTCGGCCACCTGCCGGATGTGCTCCGGGGTGGTGCCGCAGCAGCCGCCGACCAGACCGAGTCCGAACTCGGTGACGAAGCCGCTGAGCGCCTCGGCGAGCTCCTCCGCGGTGAGCGGGTACTCGGCACCGTTCGGGCCGAGCTGCGGCAGTCCGGCGTTGGGCATCACCGACACCGGAAGGGAGCTGTACTTGGACAGGTGGCGGAGATGTTCGCTCATCTCGGCGGGACCGGTCGCGCAGTTGAGGCCGATCATGTCGATACCGAGCGGCTCGAGCGCGGTCAGCGCGGCACCGATCTCGCTGCCGAGGAGCATCGTGCCGGTGGTCTCGACCGTGACGTGGGTGATGATCGGCAGCCGCGACCCCAGGGTCTCCATCGCCCGCTGACTGCCGAGGATGGCGGCCTTCACCTGCAGCAGGTCCTGGCAGGTCTCGACGAGGATCGCGTCGGCTCCCCCGTCGATCATGCCCATCGCTGCCTCCGCGTAGGCGTCGCGGAGGATCGCGAACGGCGCGTGGCCCAGCGTCGGCAGCTTGGTTCCGGGTCCCATCGAGCCGAGGACGAAGCGGCCCATGCCGTCGCGTCCGGGCCCCATCTCGTCGGCCACGTCACGCGCCAGCCGGGTGCCCTTCTCGGCCAGTTCCCGGATACGGTCCGAAATGTCGTAATCGGCGAGGTTGGGTAGGTTGCACCCGAACGTGTTGGTCTCGACGGCGTCGGCCCCGGCCTCGAAATACGCGCGGTGGATGTCTTTCAGCACGTCAGGGCGGGTGTCGTTGAGAATTTCGTTGCAGCCTTCGAGCCCGAGGAAGTCGTCGAGCGTGAGGTCCGCGGCCTGCAACATGGTGCCCATGGCTCCGTCGCCGATGACAACGCGCTGGTTCAACGCATCGAGCAGGGCAGAGTGAAATGGCGCAGACATGCCGTCCAGACTAGTGGGCGCGCGAACCAATGCTGGCCGTAGGCTGGGTGGGTGAGTTCCAGTGAGTTCCCCGTCACGCCTGCGGGCCGCGACGACGACACCCCCGACACCGAGGACGCCGGTGCGACGGACAGTGGCGTGCCCGTACTTCGTGACCCTGTCCTCGTCGCCGCCTTCGAGGGCTGGAACGACGCCGGCGATGCCGCGAGCGGAGCCGTCGAGCACCTCGAGTTGACCTGGGACGCCCAGCCGCTCGCCGAGCTGGACTCCGAGGAGTACTACGACTACCAGGTCAATCGACCCACGGTGCGGCAGGTCGACGGTGTCACCCGGGAGATCGTGTGGCCCGCCACCCGGCTGTCGGTGTGCTCGCCTCCCGGCAGCGACCGCGACGTGGTTCTGCTGCGTGGGATCGAACCGAACATGCGCTGGCGCAGCTTCTGCGAGGACCTCCTCGAGCTGATCGACCAGCTGCAGATCAACACCGTGGTGATCCTCGGGGCGCTGCTCGCGGACACCCCGCACACACGGCCGGTCCCGGTGACGGGCAGCGCGTACAGCAGCGAGGCCGCCGAGCGGTTCAAGCTCGAGCAGACCCGCTACGAGGGTCCGACCGGGATCACCGGGGTACTGCAGGACGCGTGCGTCCGGGCCGGTGTGCCTGCCGTGTCGTTCTGGGCGGCCGTGCCCCACTACGTGTCCCAGCCGCCGAATCCCAAGGCCACGGTGGCGCTGCTGCAACGCGTCGAGGATGTCCTGGACATCGAGGTTCCCCTCGGAGAACTCCCGGCCCAGGCCGACGACTGGCAGGAAGCCGTCACCGAGATGACCGCGGACGACGAGGAGATCGGCGAGTACGTCCGTTCCCTCGAGGAGCGCGGCGACGCCGAGACCGACATCTCCGACGCCATCTCGAAGATCGACGGTGACGCGCTCGCCGCCGAGTTCGAGCGATATCTCCGCAGGCGTGGGCCCGGCAGCTTCGGGCTGTGACGAAGAACTCATCCGAGTCGCTTCGTTCCTCGCTCCAGCGCACGGCGCTCTACGCCGGCGGTTTCCTCGGTCCGTTCGGCGGCGGGGTCGTCGCCTCGATCCTTCCCGAGATCGGGGACGACCTCGGCGTGAGTGCGTCCGCCGCGGCCGGCTCGCTGACGGCGTACCTGCTGCCGTTCGCGTTGCTGATGCTGGTGTCGGGCACGCTGGGCGCGCGGTGGGGGCAGACGCGGACCGTGCGGATCGCGTACGGCGTCTATCTGCTGTCGTCGCTGGCGTGTTTCGCGGCGCCGACGCTGCCGCTCTTCCTCGGCGCCCGCGTGCTCCAGGGGTGTTCGAACTCGTTCACGACGCCGCTGCTGCTGGCGGCGCTCGCCGCCTCGACTCCGCAGAAGCATCTGGGCCGGGCGCTGGGGGTCTTCGGCGCCTTCCAGGCCGCAGGAACGTCGAGCGCGCCGCTCGTCGGCGGGCTCGCGGCGGAGGTCGACTGGCGACTCGCGTTCCTCGTCATCGCCCTCGTGGCCGCGGTGCTGGGTCTGGTCGGCGTTCCGGACAGCGCTCCCGCCGAGCCGGGGGCACCGCGCCCGCGACTGCGCGACGCCCTCACCCCGTCGGTGCTGAGAATCGGGGTGGTGGCACTCCTCGGCTGGGGCGCGCTCGGTGGGCTGAGCTTCCTGGTCGCGTTCCGCGCCGAGGACGCCTTCGGGCTGAGCCCCACCCAGCGCGGGCTGCTCCTCACCGGGTTCGGCGTGGCAGGCATCCTCACCGCCCGCCTCGTCGGCGGGGTCATCGACAAGATCGGGGCCCGGTCAGCCGTCCTGATCGGCGCGGTCGGCGGGGCGATTCTCGTCGCGGCCGCCGGGACCGTGTCTCTCCTCGCAGTCGTGGCCGTGGCGTGGTTCGCGGCCGGAATCGCCGGTCAGTTCGTCCTGGTCGGTGTCAACGCCGCCGTGCTCGGGTCGCCGGGCCCGAACCGGGGCGGCGCGGTGTCCGTCGTGCAGGCGCTGCGGTTCATGGGCAACGCGCTCGCGCCGATCACCCTCACCCCGGTGTACTCGGTGTCGCCCGCGGCCGGCTTCCTGCTGCCCGCGCTGCTCCTCGCCGTGCTGGCCCCGCTGCTCATGCCCCGCGACCGCGCACCCGCCTGACACGCCTTCCGGGAGGGCTGTGAGGTGTTCCTGATTCCCACGTAACGTGCGCGCAGCCGTTACGACACTCCCGGGGCGGAGCCTCGACGCATGGCCAACACACCGAGTTCGAGCAAGCTGCTGGTCGTCGGCAACGGTATGGCCGGCGCACGCACCGTCGAGGAGATCCTGAACCGCGGCGGCGGCGAGCGTTTCGAGATCACAATGATCGGCGACGAGCCCTACGGCAACTACAACCGGATCATGCTCTCGCACGTGCTGTCCGGCGAAGCGGCCGTCGACGACGAGGACCTGATCCTCAACCCCATGGGCTGGTACACCGCCAACGGCGTCAAACTCCACGCCGGCGACCGCGCCGTCGCACTCGACCGGTTCGCGAAGACCGTCACCTGCGAGAGCGGCCGCGTCGTCGACTACGACGTGCTCATCATCGCCACGGGAAGCAACACGTTCTTCCCCAACATGGACGGGTTGCGCGAGCACGACGGGCGCCTGGCCCGCGGGGTGTTCGGATTCCGGAACATCGCCGACACCAACGGCATGCTGCAGATGGCGCAGGCCCGCGACGACGTGTCCGCGGTGGTGATCGGCGGCGGCCTGCTCGGTCTGGAGGCGGCGTACGGGCTGCGCACACAGGGCCTCACCGTCGACGTCGTCCACTCCCCCGGGCACCTGATGAACCAGCAGCTCGACGAACGCGGCGGGAGCGTCCTGCGCGCCGAGATCGAGAAACTCGGCGTCGGCGTCCACACCTCGATGCGGACCACCGCCGTGCTGCGCGACGAAGCGGGCCTGGTGACCGGGGTGTCGTTCGTCGACGGCTCCACCCTGGACGCCGACATGGTCGTCGTCACCGCCGGAATCCGGCCCAACACCGAACTCGCACGGGCCGCCGGGCTGGTGGTCGAACGCGGTGTGGTGGTGGACGACCAGATGCGCTGCGAGGACGAGGGTTCCGTGTACGCCGTCGGCGAGTGCGCACAGCACCGTGGGGAGACCTACGGCCTCGTCGCCCCGGTGTGGGAACAGTCGGTCATCCTCGCCGAAGTCCTCACCGGCTCCAATCCCGAAGCGGCGTACGTCGGTTCGCGCACCACCACCAAACTGAAGGTCGCCGGCGTCGACGTGGCCGCGATGGGCGTCAAGGGACCGGAGACGGCGGACGACGAGTTCGTCCAGTACTACGAACCGCGCAGCGGCACGTACAAAAGCCTCGTCGTCCGCGACGGCAAGCTGATCGGCGCCACCCTGATGGGCGACATCAGCAAGGCCGGTTTCCTCACGCAGGCGTTCGACGGCAAGGTGCCGCTGCCCGAGGAGCGGATCAGCATGCTCTTCGACGTCGGAGCCCCGAGCGCCGCGGCGAGTGTCGCCGATCTCCCCGACGACCTGCAGGTGTGCAACTGCAACGGCGTGAGCAAGGGCGATCTGGTGGCGTGCGTCCATTCCGGCGCCAAGACCCTCACCGACGTCTGTGCCCAGACCCGGGCAGGCAAGGGCTGCGGCTCGTGCAAGGGACTCGTCGCCGACATCGTGGCCTGCGCCGCGGGCGGCGAACTCGAGGCCGACCCCTCCGCAGACTGGTACGTGCCCTGCATCCCGATGACGAAGCCCGAACTCATCGCGACCATCCGGGAACGCGATCTCCGCGCCGTGTCCCAGGTGTTCGCCGAGCTCGCCGCGGACGCAAAGGAGGACGCATCCGCGAAGATGCCCCTGGCCTCGCTGCTCCGCACCATCTGGGGGCCCGACTGGGTGGACGAGCGCGGCGCGCTGTTCATCAACGACCGCGTCCACGCCAACATCCAGCGCGACGGCACGTTCTCGGTGGTCCCGCAGATGAAGGGCGGCGTCACCACGCCCGAGCAACTCCGCAAGATCGCCGACGTGGCCGACAAGTACGGCGTGCCGCTCGTGAAGGTCACCGGCGGGCAGCGCATCGACCTGCTCGGCATCAAGAAGGAAGACCTTCCCAAGGTGTGGGGTGACCTCGACATGCCGTCCGGGTTCGCCTACGGCAAGAGCATGCGCACGGTGAAGACGTGCGTCGGAACCGATTTCTGCCGCTACGGTCTCGGCGATTCGACGAGCCTCGGCATCGCGCTCGAGGAGCGGTTCCAGGGCCTGGAAACGCCCGCGAAACTGAAACTCGCGGTCGCCGGATGCCCACGTAACTGCTCGGAGGCCCTGTGCAAGGACTTCGGTGTGGTCGCGGTCGGCGACGGCCGATGGGAAATCTACGTCGGCGGCGCCGCCGGAGCGCACATCCGCAAGGGCGATCTGCTGGCCACGGTCGAATCACCGGAAGCCGTAGTGGAACTCGGCGGCCGCTTCATCCAGTACTACCGCGAGAACGCGAAATGGCTCGAACGCACGTACGACTTCGTGCCGCGGGTGGGACTCGAACATCTTCAGGCGCTACTGGTCCGAGACGAGGAGGACATCGTGAGGGGATTGGACGAGCGGATCCAGACGGCGGTGGACGGCTACCGGGATCCCTGGAAGGAGCGCAGCGCGCCGAAATCGCCCGCACAGTTCGCTCCGTCGCTCCCGCTGCTGCCGCTTCCCCAGGTGCCGGTCCGATGACCGCCCTGATCGAGGGGCCTTCCGAGGTCGCGGTGGGGCCGGTCAGCGACCTGACGCCGGGCGAAGGCCGGACGTACGTCGTGCAGAACCGTCAGGTCGCCGTATTCCTGTTGTCGGACGGCACCGTTCGGGCGATGGATGCGGTGTGCCCGCACAAGGGCGGTCCCCTCGCCGACGGACAGATCGACGCCACCGGCGTGATGTGCCCGCTCCACCAGTACGCGTTCGCCTTCGACACGGGCGCGTGCGCATCCGAGGGTGTGGGCTCGGTCCGCACCTACTCCGCGTCGGTTCGCGAAGGGTCGGTCGTCGTGCACGTGTGACTGACCATTCACGAGTGCTCTGCCCTGATACGGCGTGCCTTTCGGGAAAGTCTCGGCACCGCTGTCATCATGAGCTCAATGCTGCAGCTGAAGGGGCACGTCGCATGGACAGATCGCTGGTCGAGTGAATACCGTCGCGAGTCCGGAACGGCGACGCCGATCCGGTAACCGCCCTCCGGCCGGTGGCCGGCCCGCCGAGACGGTGTTCCGCGCGGACATCGAGGGTCTACGCGCCGTCGCCGTGCTGGCCGTGGTCCTCTTTCACGCGGGCGTGCCCGGCATCGACGGAGGGTTCGTCGGTGTCGACATCTTCTTCGTCGTCTCGGGGTTTCTCATCACCGGCCTGCTGTGGCGGAACGTCGCGACCACCGGCCACGTCGGGCTGGCCGAGTTCTACGGTGCGCGGGCCCGCAGGCTGCTGCCCGCCGGGTGCATCGTGCTGGTGGCCACTGCGATCGGCTCGGCCCTGCTCCTGCCCCCTCTGCAGGCCCGCGCGGTCCTCGGTGACGGGATCGCCAGTGCGCTGTACGTCGGTAACTACCGGTTCGCCCTGCACGGCACCGACTATCTGGCCGCCGACGCGCCCCCGTCACCGTTCCAGCACTACTGGTCGCTCGGCGTGGAAGAGCAGTTCTACCTGCTGTGGCCGGCGCTGATCATCGGGGTCGCCTGGCTCGTCCGGCGCAGGTCACGGCGCCTCGACGCGGACGAAACACCGTCGACGACCCCGTATCTGATCGTGCTCGCCGTGGTCGCCGCAGTGTCGTTTGCGGTCTCACTCGACTGGACCCGGACCCTGCCGCCGTGGGCGTTCTTCTCGTTGCCCGCCCGCGGCTGGGAACTGGCCGCAGGCGGGTTGGTCGCCCTGTCGGTTCGGCACTGGCAGCGGCTGCCGTCGGTGGTCGCCGCCGCGGCCGGGTGGACGGGTTTCGCGCTGATCGTCGTCGCCTGTTTCCGACTCGGTGAGACGACGCCCTACCCCGGAACCGCCGCACTGGTGCCGGTCGTCGGCACGGTGCTGGTGATCGGGGCGGGGTGTTCGGCGCCCCGGCTGGGTGTCGGGCGGAGCCTGTCACTGCGGCCGATGCGGGCGGTCGGGCGGGTGTCCTATTCCTGGTACCTGTGGCACTGGCCGGTCTTGCTGCTCGCGCCGATCGTGCTCGGCCGCTCGCTCGACCTGACCGACCGTCTGGCGATGGTCATGGTGTCCGCGGGTCTGGCCGGCCTGACACTGGTCCTGGTCGAGAATCCCGTGCGCTTCGCTGCCCCGCTGCGTCGCTCGGCCTCGCGCAGCCTCGTGCTCGGCGGCGCCGTCACCGTCATCGCTGTCTGTGCGGCGCTGGTGCTGTTGGTGGCGCGGCCGGTTCCGGTCGGACACGGAGCCGCGGCCGCGGCCCTCACCGTCTCTGCGCCGGCCGGATCGGCGCCTCCCGCAGTCGATCCGCGCGACGCGGCGGTACACGACATGACCGCGCAGGTGCAGGCGGCGGTTGCGGAATCAGCAGGGCTGCAATCGGTCCCGTCGAACCTGTCACCGCCGCTCGCCGACGCACCGGCAGACAAGCCGGAGGTGTTCGTCAACGGCTGCGTGCGGTCGTGGCTCGAAGTGGGTCAGGACGAGTGCGCGTCGGGGACCGTGGCGTCTCCGACGACGGTGGCGCTGGTCGGAGATTCGCATGCCGCGATGTGGGCCCCGGCATTCGAATCGGCCGCCGAACAGAAACAGTGGCGGCTCGAGACGATGGGCAAGGTCACTTGCCCGCTTCTCGACCTCCCACTCACCAGCCCCTACCTCGGGCGGGCATACACCGAGTGCGAGCAGTGGCGCGGCGAGATCGTCGACCGGCTGCGGACCGAACGGCCCCGGTTGGTCGTGCTGAGCATGTCCCGGCGCTACGGCGCCGATTTCGGTTTCACCGTGTACGGCCAGGCCTGGCTCGACAGCCTGACCCGGCTGGTCACCGAACTCCGGGCCACGGGCGCGGCCGTCCTCGTCCTCGGACCGATCCCGGATCCGCAGTCGACGGTGCCGACCTGTCTGTCCGCCCACCTGGACGACGCGACCGCCTGCTCACCGCCACGGCCGGTCGCGGTGAACGACGCCGGCGTCGCGGCCGAGGCCACGGCCACCGCCGTAGGCGGCGGGCGGTACGCCGACCTCACCTCCCTGTTCTGCACCACCGAGCGCTGTCCCGTCATCGTCGGCAACGACCTCGTGTACCGCGACGACAACCACCTGACCCTCGAACACGCTCAGGCACTCTCGCCCGTCGTCGCCGCGCTGGCCGACCGGGCACTCGCACCGGGCTGACCGGTTGCGACGGTTCCTGCAATCACATCCGGTTCGGGTGTCACATTCGGCCGGTGGCCGGTGTCTCATGCCGAGAGCACAACAACCGGAGGAGGAATCATGGCCAGCAGTACCCGGATCCCGAAGGCCGAGCTGACCGGCATCTACGGCGCGATCGTCAAGCGGACGTCCCGCAAGATGCTCGGCGAGGTAGCCGAACCGGTCGAGGTCGCGTGGCACAACCGGAAGGTGCTGAACTTCAGCTTCAGCGTCGGCCGCCAGGCACGGAAGTGGGATCAGTGTGACGAGAACCTGAAGTCGTTCGCCCACATGGCGGTGGCCTGCCTGGTCGGATGCAGCTTCTGCCTGGACTTCGGCTACTTCCACGCCCACAACGAGGGGCTCGATCTGACCAAAGCACGCGAGGTGCCCCGCTGGCGCCAGTCGGACGTGTTCACCCCGCTGGAGCGGGATGTGCTCGAGTACGCCGAAGCGATGACCCAGACCCCGCCGACGGTCACCGACGAAATGTCGGCCAGGCTGCTCGAGGCGCTCGGCCCGGCCGCGCTGGTGGAACTGACCGCGTTCGTCGCGCTGGCGAATCTCATGACACGCACCAACACCGCGCTCGGCATCGAATCACAGGGCTTCGCGACGGCGTGTGGCCTCGAGCCCCTCGCCGCACCCACGACGACATGAGCGACGTCGAAATATCAGCCGACGTCGTACGACAGAACGAATTCGTAGCCGCTGTCGCCGGGTCCTGCGATGGACAGGTCCGCGCTGCCGCGTAGGTCGATCAGACCGCCGGTGCCCATACCCGGCACCACCTCGATCCGGGCCGACACCGAACCCTGGTCCTGGCTGCCGATGTGCTGGAACACGCACGTCCCGTCGTGCCCGCCGATCGAGCCCTCGAAACGCTCGAGGCCGAGCACCGGCGCGGCATCGGCCTTGTACGCGATCAGGTAGACCACTGTGCTCGTTCCCTCGATGTCCCCGGAGTACGAGTACGCGACGGTCGCTCGGTTGGCACCGCGAGTGGGGTAATAGGTGTCGCCGGCGGTCGTGCCTTCGCCGTCGATGTCGACGATTACCGATTCCGACCACGCGGCGATGGAGAACTTGCCTCGTGCAGTGTGTGAGTAGCTCATGACACGTGACTCTAGGTACGAGGCAGCGTGGCGTTCTTGAACATTCGCGACACTAGGATGAGCGAATGTCGACTGTGCCAGGACACCCCGAGGCGATCGTCCGCCCGACGGCCGCCACACCGGGGTTCGAGGTCGAACGGGTCGCTCCCCGAGAGGCTTTGGCCGAGTTCGTCGACTACCACTGGCTGGTGAGGTGGTCGGTGCCGAAGCCCCATCGACAGCAGGTGGTGCCCCAGCCCCGCGTTCATGTCGCTGCCGAGGACGGACAGTTGCTGGTGCACGGGATCTCCCGGTCGCCGTTCTACCGAACACTGACCGGGAACGGCCACGTGCTGGGAGCCGCCTTCCACGCCGGAGGGTTCCGGCCTCTGCTGAAGGGCAGCGTCGGCGCGATCTCGGGAACCGTCCAGCCCGGACGGCATCTGCTCGCCGGTGACGATCGCCCGGTCGCGGAGCGGATCCTCGCCGGCACGGACAGCGCGGAGATGATCGACACCTTCGAGCAATACCTTCTCCGCACCGATCCCGTTCCGGATCCGACGGGACGGGAGATCACAGCCCTGGTGGGCGACGCCCAGTGCAACCGCGACATCGTCCGGGCAGACCAGCTCGCCGCACACGCCGGCTGCAGCCTGCGCACCCTGCAACGGCTGTTCACCGAGTACGTCGGCATCGGCCCGAAGTGGGTAATCCAGCGATTCCGCATCCTCGACGCGGCCGGCGCCGCCCACTCGGGCGAGAGGATCGACTGGTCGGCGCTCGCCTACGAACTGGGGTTCAGCGACCAGGCTCACCTGACCCGTGTCTTCACTCACGTGGTCGGGACACCACCGGCTACCTATCAGCGCACGCACGGCCGGCTGTAGGGCGGCCGGGTTCGGTTCACTTCGCGAAGCCGAGCCCCCGCTCCGCGAGTTCCTCCTCGAGGATTCGGATCGCCTTCGGTCCGACGCCGTGGATCTTCAACAGTTCCTTGGCGGTGACCGTCGTCAGTTGATCGAAACGCGTATAGCCGTGGGACGCGAGCTCACGACGGGAGACCTTTCCCATGCTCGCCGGAAACTCTGTCTGACCCGTTGTGTCGGAAGACGACATGTCCGTCCTTTCTACTCGTTGTGATCGGCGTGCAGGTGGGCACGCTCCCCGTCGTGGTCGAAGATCGTGAGGATCTCGACGGGACCGTCGTGGGCGCCGATGGAGTGCGGCACCATGGTCGAGAACTCCGCTGCGGCACCGGCTTCGATAAGTATGGTTCGCTCACCGAGCTGCAGGCGGGCCGTCCCCGATAACACGGTGAACCACTCGTGGCCGGGGTGCACACTCACATGCTCGGGGCCCGCGGGCCGGTCGGAGGTGATGCGCATCTTCGCCACGGTCGCGCCGTGGAGCGCGCGTTCGCGGGACAGCAGCCAGATTGTCAGGCCTCGCGTGTGTTCGGGCTGCGGTCGGATCACCACATCCTCGTCCTCGACGGACTCGACGAGCTGATCGAGCGTGGTGCCGAGGGCCCGCGCGATCGGGACCAGTTGGTCGAGGGCGATCCTGCGGTGGCCGGTCTCGATGCGGCTCAGCGTGGACGGACTGAGAAAGCAGCGCGCAGCGAGCACGTCCAGTGACCAGCCGCGGGCCAGCCGAAGCCCCCTGATGCGTTGACGAATCACGCTGTCCAACCCGACTTCTTGCGTCATAGGCAAGAGTGTATGCGTGCAACGCAGGATGTGGCTAGCCTGGAGCCATGACACAGCATTCCCATCACCACAGCGGGCACACTCCCGAGCACGAGGCGGCGCTCGCGGATCTACTGGACCTGGACGCCGAGGTGTTCGGGTCCTACCTGGATTCCGTGGCCGAATGGGTCGGACAGCGCACCCGAGAGACCCCGCGCCGCGTCGTCGACGTGGGGGCAGGCACGGGCGTCGGCAGCCTGACCCTGGCTCGACAATTCCCCACGGCAGAGGTGATCGCGCTCGACAGGTCGGAGGTGATGCTCACGCGCCTGCGCACGGCCGCGCACGGGCAGGGACTGACCGGGCGGTTGAGCGTCGTCCACGCCGATCTGGATGTCGCCTGGCCCGCAGTCGACGCGGCGGACGTCGTGTGGGCAGCCTCCTCGTTGCACGAGGTCGCCGACCCCGACCGGGTGCTCCAGGACATGTACGGTGCGCTGAATACCGGCGGCGTGCTGGTGGTCGTCGAGATGGACGCGCTGCCGCGCCTCCTTCCGGACGACCTAGGCCTGGGCCGCCCTGGCCTGGAGTCGCGCTGCCACGAGGCCTTGGCGCGGTTGGACTGGAACGCGCACCCGAACTGGCGGTCCCATGTGGAACGGGCCGGTTTCGTGGACGTCGAGGAGCGCAGTTTCACCAGCGAGGCAACCCCGGCCCCACCGAGCACCGGACGCTATGCACAGAACTTCCTGCGCCGCATTCGCTCCGCGCTCGACAGACAGCTTTCCGCCGACGACCGCGACACTCTCGATCACCTTCTCGCGGACGACGACCCCGACAGCGTCCTGCACCGCGGGGATCTGACGGTGCGGGGCAGCCGGACCGTATGGATTGCCCGACGCCCCTGAACCCGACGGACGGAGTGGAACTCCCTCACGCCGTCTGCGCCTGTGGGAACCGGTCCACGTGGAAGTGGTGAGTTGTGGCGGGATCCGACCACTCGGCGAGGCTCGGAACCGACCACGATCATTCGGTGTATTTTCCGGTTCCGTCTCGGACCGATTTAGTAGACTGACGACGTGCCGAATCAGGAGAACGCCGAATTCGCAGGCAGCGAGCCGAAGGTGCCGTTTCCCAAGCCGGAACGCGACATCGATCTCTACCGCCGGGCGATCGCCACCCTCCAGGCCGCACTCCCCCACGGCTGGACGTTGACGTCCGGAAAGTCCCGCTCCCTCGCCGACGCGCCGGAACGATTGCTGGTCGGCGCACCCAACGGCGAGGTGGCGTCCTTCTCCGTCATCCCCGCCCGGGGGGTGCTCGCGGGCGACGCCGCCCGGTTCGCCGACGGGTTGTCCGGATCCGATCGCGGATTCGTCTGCGCCCGTTACCTTTCCGAGCCGGTTCGCCGTCAACTCGACGCCAGGGGTCTCTCCTACGCCGATGCGACGGGCAACACCTCCCTGGCGGCGGACCGGCCTGCGATCTGGGTGCGCGACCGGGGCGCCGACGCCGACCCGTGGCGTGGCCCCGGCCGTCCGGCCGCCCAGCTGACCGGCGATCCTGCCGCCCGGGTCGTGCGCGCCCTCGCCGATCATTCGGGTCAGCTGACGGTCCCCGAACTCGTCCGACTGTCCGGCGCGTCCACCGGCGCGACCTATCGGGTGGTGGAAACCCTGGAGGAACGCGATCTGCTCGAACGTCTCCCCCGTGGCCCCATCACCAGCGTCCGGTGGCAGCAGATGCTGCGCGCCTGGAGCAGTGACTCCAGTTTCAAGGACTGCCCCACGGTCGGCTACTTCGCACCCGAGGGAGTGCAGTCGTTCGTCGCGAAACTCGGGAAGGTCTCCGGCCACCTCTACGCGGTGACCGGGTCACTCGCCGCGGCGGCGTTCGTCGAATACGCGCCGGCGCATCAGGTCCAGATCTACGCCGACCACGGCGAGGCGCTGGCCGGCGCACTCGAGCTACGCCCCGTCGATCAGGGTGCCAACGTCCTCGTCGCCACTCCCCGATCGGCTGCGGTCTTCGAGCGCACCCTGTTCCGCGACAACGTTCGTCTGGTCGCCCCGGCCCAGGCCTTCGCGGATCTTCTCGCCGGCACCGGTCGTCATCCGCAGGAGGCGGAGCACCTCCTCGATTGGATGACCGAGAACGTGACCGAGTGGAGAACAGCCCTCGGCGCACCGACGGTTACCTGACCGATCACTCGCCGCGGGCGAAAATGCCCGAGTGTGCGCAACACGACCACGCCACGCCGCGCGTGATGGCGCGCACAAGCGTGCTCGGGTAGCAGGATGTACATCTTGTGGCCTCACCGAGTGAGTCGGAACGGGCCTGACGGAAGTCGCGATCCGTTCGCAAAACGAATAGGGGTACTTGCATGTCCATGGGAGTCGGGCTCAGGATCGGCAGTGTCGTGTCCACCGCGGTGGTGGCGTCGAACGATCCAGGATCCCCGGATCCGGTCGTCATCGTCCGGGACACCGTCCTGCACATGTGCCCGGACGGCACCGCAATTCTCGGCGGGTCGGCGCCACACACGATCGGCGACACCCACACCGTGTCGGGGTTCCTTCCCCGCGTCGGCGACCCGGCCGGTGTCGCGGTCGGTGACGGATCGCGCTACCGCGCTGAAGACCTGGTCGCGGGCGCGATGCGGTGCCTGCTCCGGGAGTGCGAACCTCTCCCCGACCACGGCGGTCGGACCGGCGGCGCCCCCGACATCATGGCCGCCTACCCCACCCGCTGGGACTCGGCCGCCGTCGCGGCGCTCCGCGACGCCCTGGACTACGCCGACATGGCCTACCTGTCCCTCGTCTCGGACGCCGAAGCCGCCGCAGCCTGGTTCGAATCCGAGATCGCGGAGCGTCCCGGGCAGCTGGTCGGCATCTATCACGTCGACGACACCGGCGCGACCGTCGCGCTGATCCGCTCGGGCGTCGAGGCAGGCAAGGCGTTTCGTTTCTCCTCGGGGGGTTCTCCCACGGCCCAGATCGCCACGGCGCTCGGGGCGTTCGGCTGGCTGCCCAGCAACCTCGATGCCGTGGTCATCACGGGCGACGGCCTGATCGCGCGGGACTCCGCGGCCATTCACGGGTTCGCGAACACCGTCGGTGAGAAGTTCGGTGTGCGATGTGTCGTCGGCCCGGGCCCCGAGCAGACCGCAGCGCTCGGTGCCGCCATCCGCGCCGCCGGATTCAACCCGACCACTCACAGGGTCACCCCGATCGGCCTGCCGCCGTCGTACGACGTCACCGAGGTGATCGACGCCGTGGTCGGTGAGCCGGTGCCCTCGACCTCGACAACCGCGAGCCGGCCGGCGACGCGCACGCCCAACCCCGCGTCGGCCGCGGCGGTGGGCGCCTCCCCTGCCCGGGCGTCGGGCGGAACGGCGGTCGCGACACCACCGGAACCTCGCGCAGTCGCGCAGTCCGGCGACGAATCCACCTCCGACCCGACGTCCCGGGCGTCCTGGCTCGTCGCCGCGGCAGTCGGGCTGGCTCTCGTGCTGGTGGCGATCGTCTTCGTGCTGTTCGTCCTCTGAATGCCTGCCTCCCGTCATCGGTGCAGCGGCGGGGTGAGGCGGGTTGATCGTGAGGATGGAACATCGGTGACAGAGGGTGGTTCATACGCGACCGAGCACCTGAATTCGGTAAATTACAGCGTTCCGTCAGGTTCCGATTCAGATTCCAGCGTTGATGGTGCGCGTCGGCACGGCGTTCGCTCGAGGGCTGGGCGACCGCATAACCTGTCACGGTGAGTGAATCAGGCAGCGATCCCGGTCGGTCCCCCTCGGGGCTGCGCGCAGCGCGTTCGGCGGTTGCTCCCCCACTCCGAGACGACCGGTTGAAACTGTTCGCCTTCACCACGGCGGAGAAGCGCGCGGAGTACCTGTGGGTGCTGCGGGCCTTCGACCACGCCCGCGCCAACTACGTCGTCCTGCTCCACGCCGGCGACGTCGCCCGCATTCTGGACGGTCTCGCCTGCGACGATCCGTCCGGACAACTCGGCGCCGGCGACGTCACTCCCCTGCTCGAGCAACTGCACGTCTGGGAAGTGCTCGAACGCAGCTACGACGGAACCCGCGCCGCCACGCTGGCCGAATACCGGAACCGGCACTTCGTCTATCAGTTCAGCCAGGCCGGCTACCAGGTGTTCCGAGCCGTCGAGGACGCTCTGGCGGCCCGGCTCGACGACGCGTCGCTGTCCCGCCTGGCGCTGCCCGACCTCCTCGCCGACATGAACGACCTGGCCGCCGCGAATCGTGCGGCCGACAACGACCTCGTGTACCGGAAACTCAACCGTCTCGACGCGACGCTGTCGGACATGGCCGGACGCGCCGCCCAGTTCTACCTGACCCTCGGCGACCTCGTCCGCACCACGGAGATCACGCCCGAGACGTTCATGTCCCACAAGGACGCTCTCCTCACGCACATGCGCGAGTTCAGCTCCGACCTCTCACGCTTTGCACCGAAACTCGCGGCGGCCATCGCGCTCGTGGAAGACACCGGCGTCGAGACGATGGTGGCGCGGGCCGCCGCCAGCGACGAGCGGGTGTTCCTCGGCATCGAAGAGCGCGAAGCCGATTGGCGCGCGCGATGGGCGGGATTGACGCATTGGTTCGTCGGGAGCGAGGCCGGTCTCAGCGAGTCGGAACGCCTCCGCGAGGGCACGATGAGTGCCATCGCCGCCGTCCTGTCGCTGCTGCGCCGCGTCACCGAGACCCGCAAGGGCGGTGTCAGCAGGGAGAGCCAATTACGCCACCTCGCAGGCTGGTTCGCCGCGACTCCGACCGAGGACGCCGCGCATGCGCTGTTCCAGGCCGTGTTCGACCTCGGGCGTCCGCGCCACCTGTCGATGGTGCATCCGGACGCCGACATCATTCCCGACACGCGGTCGTGGTGGGAGGCCCAGCCCGTCGAGATCTCCCGCACGCTGGCCGAGACGGGACGTCCCCCGTCGCCCGGCCTGCCCGCACGGGTGCAGCGCAACGAGGGCAGCGTGCGCCGCCTGCGGGAGGAACAGCTGACCGCACAACGACTTCGCGCCGCCGCCGCCCAGTCGCTGGCCCGGGGCGGGGTCTACGAGCGGGAACTCGACGAGGCCGAAACCGACGTGCTGCTGAGTCTGCTCAACGCCGCGCTGACGGCGCGGGTTCCGGTCAGCGGCCGTGTGAAGAGCAGCACAGGATCGGAGAACGGTGTGAAGCTCACCCTCAGCCCACACAGCGAATCGACGGTGGTGCGCACCGCCCGAGGACGCCTGCACCTCGACGGACTGCAGGTGAGCGTTCGGTGAAGGCACGGGAGATCTCGCCGCTCGCCCTCGACTCGTATCAGCGCGCCGCCCGCGTCATTCTGTCGAATCACCTGGTGACACAGACCTATCCGGATCGCATCGCACTCCCCCTGATCCGCCGGTGGGCCACCGAATTACGCGACGATCTGATGACGCTCTTCGGGTACCGACTCGAAGTCACGGAGACGACCGCCCGGCTGTTCACGGTGAGCGACCGACTCGACGCCGGGACCCCGGCCAAGACGGCCACCGACCGCACGTTCGACCGGTACCGCTACGCCTACCTCGCGTTGGCGCTGGCCGCCCTCGGCCGCGCCGGAAACCAGATCACCCTGTCCGAGCTCGCCGATCACGTGGCCGCCGACGCCGCACAGGTCGACGGTGTGGACCTGTCCACGGAACGCGCGTCCGACCGGGATGCGTTCGTCGACGCCGTCGGCTGGCTCGCCGCCCGCGGCGCGATCGCCCTCGCCGACGGCGACGCGGGCGGCTGGGCCGCCAATCCCGATGCGGGAGAGGCGCTCTACGAC
This sequence comes from Rhodococcus mengyinensis, assembly GCF_048381435.1. NCBI lineage: Bacteria > Bacillati > Actinomycetota > Actinomycetes > Mycobacteriales > Nocardiaceae > Rhodococcus > Rhodococcus mengyinensis. The sequence continues at coordinate 59,707 of NZ_JBLWIT010000136.1, forward strand.
ATCGACAGGTCCGTCGTCATCGCCCTGTTCCGGCCGCCGCGCGCACTGCAGCACCTCCGGTCCATCCGCGGACTGCTCGCCGGTGCGGACGCGGTGACCGAGGACGACACCTCCGAGTTCGGGACCGCCCGGCCGGTCGATGTGAAGGAGACCGCGCGGCGGGTCCGGCGTGCTCTCGTCGAACGGCCCGTGGTCTACGCCGCCGACCTCGACGATGACGAGCTGATGCAACTCGCACTCCCCCGCACCGCAGCCGATGTCGAGTTGCTCACCGGACTGGTCGCGGAGCGGCGTGAGGAGGGTGTCGCGATGATCGACTCCTCCGGACGTCTGTCCGACGTCCGGTTCCCCGGTACGGGAACGGTCGCGCAGGTCGCGCTCCTGCTCGCCGGCGAGATCGCCGATCGCGTACTGGATCCGGATGCCCCGGAGACGGCCCGGATGCCGCTGCCGCGGGACCGATTCGACGACCTGATCGAACAGGTCGACAGCGCCATTCCGCAGTCCGGGATCTTCGACAGCCTCGCCGGCCACGACGGATTCGAACCCGCGGACCCCGCCCCCGCGGACCGGCTGTTCCCGGTCATCGAGGACGCGTGGATCGCCGGCACCGTCCGGACACTGACCGAACGGTTCGGGCGCACGTTCGCCGCCGGGTGGCAGGCGGACCCGGACGGTCTGGGACGCGCGGCGCTGGCGCTGCTCGAGCGGCTACGCCTCACCGCGGCCGTGCCGGGTGGTGTGCTCGCACTCCCGGCACTCGCCCGCTACCGGGGTGTGGTGGTCACGATCCGCGACCGCACACCCGAGATCGACCTGTTCCAGAGCTCAGCGAACGACAGCGAGGAAGTCACAGCATGACGAGTGCGCGTTTCCGGCCCACCCGCGCCGGGATCATCAACCTCTGGGACTACCGCGATCAGGAGTTCTCCTTCGCCGACGGTCGCCTCGTTCTCCGCGGTCCCAACGGATCCGGCAAGACGAAGGCCCTCGAAGTGCTGTTCCCGTTCGTCCTCGACGGCCGGATCGAACCCCGGCGCCTCAATCCGTTCGCCGGCGAGGAACGCACCATGAAGTCGAACCTCCTGTACCGCGGGCAGGAGAGCGCGTACTCGTACGTCTGGATGGAGTTCTGCCGCGGCGCGAAGGACGACCCCGAGGCCGTCACCGTGGGCATCGGCATGCGCGCCACCCGCACCAACGACAAGGTCACGCGCTGGTACTTCGTCGCCGACGGTCGCGTCGGCGTCGACTTCTCCCTGCTCGGCAGCGACGACCGTCCGCTCACGAAAAAGCAACTGGGCGAGCAGATCGGCACCGACTCCATCACCGACCGGCCGCTCGACTACCGCGCCGCCATCGACGCCCGGATGTTCGGGCTCGGCGTCCAGCGCTACGACCAGCTGATCAACCTCATCCTCACGCTCCGGCGGCCCCAGCTCGCGAAGAACCTCGACCCCAAGGGACTGTCGCAGGCACTCACCGACGGTCTGCGACCGCTCGACGAGCAACTGGTCCTCGAGGCCGCCCGTTCGTTCAGCGACATGGAGGAGGTCGGCCGGGCACTCGAGGGGCTGGCCGCGGCGGACCAGGCGGCACAGAGCTTCGTCGGCGTGTACGCGAAATACCTTCGCCAGCAGGCGCGTACGGACGTCGACCACCTCGCGACCCGCCTGGAGGCCGTCCGATCCGGTATCGCCGCCCTCCATGGGGCGGCAGCGGACCGGGCGCGCAGCCAGGAGAGTCGAGCGGCCGCCGAAGAACGCTTCACCGCCGCCGAACGCGCACTCGACCAGGCCAATGCCACCCTGGACGCGCTGAAGCGGTCGACGGCGTACGAGGGACGGACACAACTCGACGACCTCGCGCAGGCCGTCTCGACGCTCGAGAAATCGACCGAACTGCAGGCCGAGAAGGCGCGCAAGGCCAAGGCGACCCTCGAACAGCGAGCCGAGGAACACGACAAGGCCGGTGACGCCGTCGCCCGCGCCGTCGAAGCGCTCACCCACGCCGAAGACGAACTTCACCTCGCCGCCGAGGACGCGGGAATCACCTGGACCGCACTCCCCGAGAACGCGCGCACCGACCAGCTGACCGCGGCGCTGCGCGGGCACACCGAAGAACGCGACGGCGACATCCGCGCGGTCCGGGCCGCACTCGCCACCGTCGAGAGGGCGGCCACCGAGCGGACCCGCGCCGACGAGGCGGCACGCCGCGGCCAGGAGCAACTCGACACCGCGACGGTGGCCGTTCTCGAAGCCGAGACGGCGGTCGAATCGGCCCGCAGCCGCTGCGCCGGCGAACTCCGATCCTGGTGGACGGAACAGTCGTCCCTCTACGCCGAGATCGACGCGCCCGCTTCCTTGTTCGAGGCCCTGGACACCGCCCTCGGCCGGATCGGCGACGACGACGCCGCCACTCTGTCGGAGACGCTGACCGAACAGACGACGGACGCCGTCGACGCGCTCCGGCTGCGTCGTCAGCAGTACGACCGCGACGTCGCCGCCGCCGAGGAGGCGATCGCCGAACACGAATCCGCCCGCGCGGCCATCGAATCCGAGCACGACGACGCCCCGCCGCTCTCGGCCGCCCGGCAGGACGCCCGGTCCCGGCTGACCGGTGCACCGCTGTGGCGCCTCGTCCGCTTCGCCGACGGTGTCGACGTCGCCGCGGCGGCAGGAATCGAGGCCGCACTGCAGGCCGCGAATCTCCTCGACGGTTGGGTGCCCGTCGACGACGCACTCCCCGACGTCGAATCCGAACAGTTCCTCGTGTCCCTTCCGGCCGGGGATCGGCCCACCGGCACGACCCTCGCCGACGTTCTCGAGGTCGAACAGGACACGGGCGTTCCCGACGATCGCGTGCGCGGGATCCTCGAGTCCATCGCCCTCGAATCCCTCGACCTGTCCGAAGGTCCGGTCGGTGTCGCCGAAGACGGTGCGTACCGGCAGGGAATCCAGCGCGGACGCCACACGAAATCGGACGCCGAGTACATCGGAACCACCGCACGGGCCCGCAGGCGCGCCACCCGTATCGCCGAACTCGACAGGATCCTCGAGGAAACCCGGGCGACCCTCGACGAGACCCGGGCGGCCGCGGATGCGGCAGCGGCGCTGCTGTCGCGGACCACCGCGGCGGCGCAGGCCCTGCCCCGCACCGGATCGATCCTCACGGCGCTGAAGAAGGTCACCGAATCCGCAGGCGCACTCCGCAGCCGCTCCGACACGGCGACAGCGGTCGGTCGCGAACTCGACCAGGCCATCGCGGACCTTTCGGCGAAGGAGAAGCAGCTCCGGGCCACTGCGTCGACGCACCGGACTCCCCACGTCGCCCGCGAGATCGACTCGCTCGCCGCGGCCGTCCGGCATTTCGAGAAGCAGGGCGAGATGGTGCAGCGGTGCAGGCGCGAACACGCCAAGGAGGTGGAGCACACCCGCGAGTCCGAGGACCGACTGCACGAGGCGCGCGGCAGCGCGGAGGAGTTCGCGGAAGAAGCTGCCATCGCCGAAGAGGTTCTCGCGCAACAGGTCCAACGCCTCGAGACGCTGCGCGACACGCTGGGAGCGGGGGCCGAGCAGTTGGACCGGCAACTCGAGGAGGCGCACGCGCGGATCGAGGCATGCAAGAAGGAGCAGCGCGACGCCCGCAAGGCCGACAAGGACGCGGGTGAGGCCATCGGTAAAGCCGAGGGCGCGTACAACACCGCCGTCCAGACGCTCCGGCTGGCGCTCACCGAAACGCACGCCGACGCCGCCCGCCTCGCGCCGTACGCCCGGCGCGACCTACTCGAACTCCTCGGCGTCGACGGCGGCCACACCTGGCCGGCGAGCTCGGCGGCGTGGATGAGTGCCGAACAGCTGGTGTATCGAATCCAGAACGCCGAAGACGACACCCCGATCCTGCCGCCCGAAGTGGACGCACTGTTCCGCGCACTGGACGGCGCCACCGAATCGGTGCGGGTCAGCGACTCGGCGCGCAAGTCGACGCGCACCGCGCTCACCACCGCGCTGCAGGATTTCGACGCACAATTGGCGGCCGCCGGCCAGGACTACCGGTTGCAGTGGGACGCCCCGGACGGCGTGACCGTGGTGCAGGTGCAGGACGACGAGGGTTACTCGTCGATCGGCGAGTTCGCCGCCCGCATCGCGTCCGCTCGCTCCGATCAGGAACTGCTGCTCACCGAATCCGAGCGTCGCATCCTGGAGGACGCGCTGCTCACGGGTCTCGCACAGCAGATCCACGAACGGACCGTCGACGCCCGCGAACTCATCGCCCGGATGGGCACCGAGATGCGGGAGCGCCGGATGTCGTCCGGCAACACCATCGGGGTCCACTGGGTGCTCGCCGACAACCTCGACGACAGCGCGAAGGCGATCTCCAAACTGCTCGAGCGCGACACCTCGGCGCTGGGGCCGGACGAACTCGCCACGATGCGCGCCCACTTCGCCCATCAGATCAGGACTGCCCGCGCAGCCCACCCGGAGCGTTCGTACCCGGAGATCCTGGCGTCCGCCCTCGACTACCGGCGGTGGCGGGTGTTCTCGTTCACCCTGATCAGCGGCAACGGCAACGAAGACCGGCTGACCGTCGCCCGGCACAGCGCACTCTCCGGCGGCGAGCAGTCCGTCTCGCTGCACCTGCCGTTGTTCGCCGCAGCGCACGTCATGCTCGATTCCGCCGACCCCCATGCACCGCGACTGCTGGCGCTGGACGAGGCGTTCGCCGGCGTCGACGACAACGGCCGGGCCGAACTGCTCGGCCTCAGCGTGCAATTCGACCTCGACCTGTTCATGACCGGGTTCGACCTGTGGATCACGTACGGCGGCGTGCCGGGGTGCGCGCACTACGATCTGGCGCACTCGACAGCCGAGCAGAGCGTCAGCGCCACGCTGCTCGTGTGGTCGGATGGCGAACTACTCGCCGAACACGACGGCACCGACCTGGCGCAGGCGCTCGGTTCGCCCCTCCGCAGGCGCGTCCCGACGCCCGCGGAGGGTGCCCTCGAGTTCGCCTGACCCGTGAGTACTTGTTAACCGCGGGCGGCGGTTAACAAGTACTCACGGGCGCCGGAGGCGCACACCGAGCAGGGCGTCCACGGCGGCGGCGAATTCGCCCGGCGCGTTCGTGTCCGAGCCACCGTTGTCGAGAGCGCGACGGGCCCAGCCGTCGAGGGCGTCGAGCGCCTTCGGGGTGTCGAGATCGTCCGCGAGATGCTGACGCAGGCGGGCGATCGTGTCGGTGGCCGACTGCGCCGACTCGAGTGCGGCGGCGTCCTTCCACAGCTGCAGCCGGGTGTGGGCGTCGGCGAGAACCTGCTCGGTCCACGGGCGGTCCTGCCGGTAGTGCCCGGACAGCAGTCCGAGGCGGATGGCGGCCGGGTCGACACCCTCGCCGCGCAGCTTCGACACGAACACGAGGTTGCCGCGGCTCTTCGACATCTTCTCGCCGTCGAGACCGATCATGCCGGTGTGCACGTAGTGGCGGGCGAAGCGACGGTCGCCCGTGGCCGACTCGGCGTGCGCCGCGGAGTACTCGTGGTGCGGGAAGATCAGGTCGCTGCCGCCGCCTTGCACGTCGAAACCCGAGCCGATGCGGTTGAGGGCGATGGCCGAACACTCGATGTGCCAGCCGGGGCGCCCGGGACCGAACGGCGACGGCCACGACGGCTCCCCCGGGCGGACCGCACGCCACACCAGCGCGTCGAGGGGATCTTCCTTGCCGGGGCGGTCGGGGTCGCCGCCGCGCTCGGCGAAGAACTTGTCCATCGTCTCGCGGTCGTAGCCGGACTCGTACCCGAACTGCTCGGTCGCATTGGCGCGGAAGTACACGTCGGGGAATTCGGGGTCGTCGACGACGTAGGCGGCGCCGGACGCGACGAACTTCTCGACCATCTCGATCACTTCGCCGATCGACTCCACCGCGCCGATGTAGTCGCGCGGGGGCAGCACCCGGAGGGCTTCCATGTCTTCGCGGAACAGCGCGGTCTCGCGCATGCCGAGGACGACCCAGTCCTCGCCGTCGCGGTTGGCGCGCTCGAACAGCGGGTCGTCGACGTCGGTGACGTTCTGGACGTAGTGCACGTCGTGCCCGGCGTCACGCCAGATCCGGTTCACCAGATCGAACGTCAGGTACGTGGCCGCGTGACCGAGGTGGGTGGCGTCGTAGGGGGTGATACCGCACACGTACATCGTGGCCGTGCGTCCGGGAGTGACGGGACGTACCTGCCGGTCAGCGGTGTCGAACAACCGCAGCGGAGGCCCCTGGCCTGGAACGGACGGGACAGCGGTTTCGGACCAAGACTGCATGAGAGCGAGCCTAGTGGACCCGCATTTCCGCCTCGGAGGGAGCCGCCGCCCCCACGGGCACCGAACGGTTCCGTCAGAACGCGGGCCACGGAATCGGCCGGTGACCGTTCGGCCGGGGCATCACCGGTGCCGCGAGGAGGTCCACGGCACGCTCGTACAGCGCGGCGACCTCGCCGGACGTGATGTGCTCACCCAGCCGCGCACCGAAGTCGCCCTCGAGCGAGGAGATCAGTTCGGCGATGTCGACGACGAGGGCGCCCGGCACCTCCGTCCCGGCCCACCCCCACAACACGGTCCGCAGCTTGTTCTCCGTGTGCAGGCAGATGCCGTGGTCGACGCCGTAGACGGACCCGTCGAGCCCCTCGAGTGCGTGGCCGCCCTTGCGGTCGGCGTTGTTGATCAGCACGTCGAGGACCGCCATCCGCTGTAGCCGCGGGTCGTCGGCGTGGATGAGCGCGACCGGTTCTCCGTCCATGTCGGTGGCGCGCAGGATTTCGAACCACCCCTCGGGAACGGCGTCGGGAGCGCAGATGTCGACCAGGTCGAGACCGCCGGTGTCGTCGGCGTGCCGGTCGGGGGTGTCGACCCACCGCTGCACCATCCCCGGGCCGAACGGACCGTCCCGCAGGAGAGTGCGGGGAATCACACCCCACCCGAGCTGCTCGGATACGAGATACGACGCGTATTCACGTCCGGCGAGCGTGCCGTCGGGGAAGTCCCACAACGGACGCTCCCCGCGGACCGGCTTGTACACGCAGCGGACGGTGGTCTCACCCTCGACCGCGTCGCACACCAGGGTGGCGTTACTGGCGTGGGTGATCTGGCCGATGAGGGTCAGCTCGCCGGACTCCAGAGGATCGGACTCCTCGGCAGACACCCGTCAGTCCTCCTCGTCCATCTCCGGGGTGAGGCCGAAGCTCTGGCCACGGCGGTACCCGTTGGTCCGGATGCAGATGTGCCCCTCCGGCGCCAGTGGCTCACCGCACAGCGGGCACGGCGCGCGTCCGGCGGCGATGACCCGTTCGGACCGCAACGAGAAGTCCCGCGCCTGCAACGGGGTGAGGAAGACGCGCACGGCGTCCGGCCCGTCCTCGGAGTCGTCGAGAACGACGGACTCGTCGAACTCCGTCTCGCTGACGGCGAGCAGTTCCACCACGACGGCTCCGGCGTCCGCGTCCCAGCCCAGGCCCATCGTGCCGACCCGGAACTCGGCGTCGATCGGGGTGACGAGGGGGCTCGCGTCGTCGAGTTCGGCCCCCTCCGGGGGAACCTCCGTCCCGAACCGGCGGTGCACTTCCTCGAGGAGGAGCCCCATCCGGTCGGCCAGTACCTGGACCTGCTGTTTCTCCAGCAGGACGCTGATCACTCGCGCCTCGTGTACTGCCTGGAGATAGAACGACCTGTCGCCGGGCTCACCCACCGTCCCGGCAATGAATCGGTCAGGAGTGCGGAATACGTGAATTGCGCGTGACATTGCACCTCCTTCGGCTGGAGCCGGGCCCTACTGCGGCGCTGCCCACTCGTTGTTCCGTCTCGGACTGTTCCTCGCAGCATGTTGCGTTCATTATCCGTCAATCGTCACCGGCGGGGTCCGCCTAATCGTCACCGGCGGGGTCCGCCTAATCCTCACCGGCGGGGTCCGCCTAATCGTCACCGGCGGGGTCCGCCTAATCCTCACAGGCGGACCTCCCCGCCGGGCACCGATCCGGATACTTCGGCGCGGGCGCCGTCTCCGGACACCGGTGGCGTGTTGACTCCGGACAGATCGGCGCCGGTGTCGTTCATCTTCAGCACGTACGGACGGGTGGAGGTGTACCGGACGACGCTGATCGAGGCCGGCTCGGCGACGATCCGCTGGAATCCGTCGAGGTGCGCGCCGAGGGCGTCCGCGAGGACCGACTTGATGACGTCGCCGTGTGAGCACGCCACCCACACGACGTCGCGGCCGTGCAGTTCCGCGAGCCGTGCGTCGTGCTCGCGGACCGCGGCGACGGCCCGGGCCTGGACCTGCGCCAGACCTTCTCCCCCCGGGAACACCGCGGCGGACGCGTGCTGCTGCACGATCTTCCACAGCGGTTCCTCGAGCAGGACCTTCAGCTCGCGACCCGTCCACTCGCCGTAGTCGACCTCGACCAGCCGATGTTCCACCACGGGGGTCAGGCCCCGGGCCCGGGCGAGCGGTTCCACGGTCTGCTCGCACCGCACGAGCGGCGAATGCACGATCTCCTCGATGGCCACGTCGGCGAGCCGGGACACGATGGCTTGCGCCTGCTCGCGGCCGCGGTCGTCGAGTTCGACTCCCGGTGACCGGCCGGCAAGCGTGTGTGCAGTGTTCGAGGTCGACCGCCCGTGGCGCAGCAGCACAACTGTCATTGGCCCAGCCTAGTGTCGTGCACTCCCCGGCTGCCCGATCTCAGGTGGCCGACACGACGCCGGTCGCGAGAAGCGACAGGACGATCACGCCGAGGATGATGCGGTAGCCGACGAACCAGTACATCGAGTGGTCGACGACGAAACGGAGCAGCCACGCGATCGACGCGTAGCCGATGGCGAACGCGATCGCGGTGGCGACGAGAAGCTGCGGGCCGCTCGCGTTGAGACCCTCACCGGCCGGTTCGAACGCGTCCGGCAGGCTGAACAGCCCGGACGCGACGACCGCGGGGATCGCGAGGAGGAAGGAGTAGCGCGCCGCGGCTTCACGGGTGAGTCCGAGGAAGAGGCCTGCGCTGATCGTGCCGCCCGACCGCGAGACGCCCGGGATCAGTGCGAGCGCCTGGGCGGAACCCATGATGATGCCGTCCTTGGCACGCAGGTCCTCGACGGGACGCACCTTCCGCCCGTAGTACTCGGCCGCCGCGATGACCAACGCGAACACGATCAGCATGGTGGCGATCAGCCACAGGTTGCGGGCACCGGTGCGGATCTGGTCCTTGAACAGGAACCCGAGCACACCCACCGGGATCGTGCCGATGATCACATACCAGCCCATCCGGTAATCGAGATCACTGCGATGCTCGGGATGGAACAGTCCCCGGAACCATCCGGCGATGATCCGTCCGATGTCGCGGGCGAAGTAGATGAGCACCGCGGCTTCCGTGCCGAGCTGGGTGACGGCGGTGAAGGACGCACCGGCGTCGTCACCGAAGAAGATCTCCGACACGATCCGAAGATGGCCGGACGAGGAGATCGGCAGGAACTCGGTCAATCCCTGGACCGCACCGAGGACAATCGCCTGGAGCCAGGACATCGCCTCGCCCATCACTCACCGGTCCCGTGGTCGAATGTGCCGCTCTGACGCCAATTTCCCATGTCGCGTTCGTAATTCACCGGCGCCACGGTACCGGGGAGGGCGACCTCCGGCAGAATCCGGCGTGGCAGGACCCCCTGCCCCGCGATACCCCACTACTCTGCACCTGTGGTGGCCGGTTCCGGGGGGCACCAGCATCTTCGGGGGTGACGCCGGGGTTGCAGCTACGGTACGAGACGCAGGCGGTTATGGAACAGAGATCGGTCGGAGCAAGCGGGTTGCGAGTGTCACGACTCGGCCTGGGCACGCTCACCTGGGGTCGGGACACGGACGGCGACGAGGCCGCGGCGCAGATCGCGGCGTTCGTCGATGCGGGCGGAACGCTCGTCGACACCTCGCCCGCGTACGGCGACGGTGTGGCGCAGCGGATCCTGGCGGAACTGCTCGACGACGTGGTGCCGCGAACGGAACTCGTCCTGAGCTCGAGTTCCGGGATCAACCCGTCGGGTCCGTCACGAATCGACTGCTCGCGGCGCGGTCTCGTCGCCCAGCTCGACGCCACTCTGCGCGAACTCGGCACCGACTACCTGGACATGTGGCAGGTCGCCACCTGGGATCCGTTCACGCCGGTCGACGAGGTCGCCGCCACACTCGATTTCGCGGTGGCGAGCGGCCGGGTCCGGTACGTCGGGGCGCGGGGTTACCTCGGGTGGCAGCTGGCCACCGCGGCAGGCGCGTCCCGCGGCACCACGCTCGTCGCCACCCAGGTGGAGTACTCGCTGCTCGCCCGGGGAGTCGAGGAAGAACTGGTTCCGGCCGCGGTACATCACGGCATCGGTGTGTTCGCTGCGGTGCCGCTCGCCCGCGGAGTCCTGACCGGCAAATACCGCAACGGCATCCCCGTCGATTCCCGCGGTGCCGACGACGCGCACGCGCAGGACGTCCAGAGTTACCTCGGCGACTCCTCCGTCCGGGTGGTCGACGCGGTCGTGACCGCGGCCGACGGGCTCGGCACGTCCCCGCTGGCCGTCGCGCTCGCGTGGGCGCGCGACCGTCCGGGTGTTGCGAGCGCGGTCGTCGGGGCGAGGGACATCGCACAGCTGACCGGGGTGCTCGTCGCCGAGGAACTGGAGTTGCCCGCCGCGATCGCGGCGGCGCTCGACGACGTCAGCGCCTAGCGTGTGCAGGAGCAGGCAGACATACACCTGCAGTTCACGTGCAGGGCAGGCTAACCTGGTGCCCACCGGCCGACGCCCGTAGATCTGCAGGAGAGTCCATGACCACGCTGAACGAGGCCGACGCGGCCGATCGCCGAACCGTCGGCTTCGCCGAGCGCATCAAGGCGGGGACGGACGCCGCTCACCGGGAGACGGAGCAGTCCCGCTTCGTCGGGGCCCTCCTCGCCGGTGAACTCACCTCGGACGGCTACGCCGAACTGCTCGCGCAGACGTACCTCGTCTACCGCGAACTCGAGGACGCCGGGCGCACCCACACCGGCAACCCCGTCGCGTCGCCGTTTCTCCACGACGAACTGCTGCGGGTTCCGTCGCTGGAAGCGGATCTCGAGTTCCTGCGCGGGCCGTCGTGGCGCGAGACGGTGGCCGCACTGCCCGCCACCACCCGTTACGTGGAGCGGCTCCGCGAGGTGGCGTACGAGTGGCCCGCCGGTTTCGTTGCGCACCACTACATCCGGTACATGGGAGACCTGTCCGGCGGGCAGATCATCCGGCGCATGCTCGAACGCGCCTACGGGTACACCACCGACGGCCTGCAGTTCTACATCTTCGACGAGATCCCGAAACCGAAGGTGTTCAAGGACACCTACCGCGCGAAACTCGACGCCGCGCCCCTGACTCCGGCGGACCAGCAGCGGGTGATCGACGAGGTCAACCTCGCCTACCGGCTCAACGGCGACCTGTTCGCCGCCCTCGAAGCGGACATCGACCGGTACCTCGCACGATGAGATCGGTGTTCCGGACCCGCACGGACAGGTCGCTGTTCGCCGTTCTCGTCCTGCTTCTCGTGTCGGCGATAGCGGTGACGGCGTGCACATCCGGCGCCGGTGACAGCGCCGGCGGCACCGGCGGTGCGCGCACGGCGGTCCTCGACGACCTGAATCCCGAACCCCTCGAGTCCCCTGCCACGCCGGTGCTGCCCGTCACGGTCCGCAGTTTCGACGGGGTGGACGTGACGATCACGGACGCGAGCAGGATCGTGACCGCGGACCGCTACGGAACGCTCACCGAGACGGTCTTCGCACTCGGACTCGGCGACAACGTGGTGGGCCGGGACATCGCCTCCGAGTTCCCGGCCGCACAGGACGTGCCGGTGGTGACACCGGGCGGGCAGTCCCTCAACGCCGAGGCCATCCTCGACCTGGCGCCGACGGTGATCCTCACCGACACCAGCATCGGACCGCAGGCCGTGCAGGATCAGCTGCGGGCAGCCGGTGTTCCCGTCGTCTTCTTCGATCCGACGCGGACCCTCGAGGGCGTGCCCGATCAGATCACGGCGGTGGCGAATGCGCTCGGCGTGCCCGAGCAGGGCCGCGAACTCGCGGCCCGCACCGAGAGTGAGATCGCCGCCGCCCGGAGTCGCGCCCCCCAGGGCGACGATCCCCTGAAGATCGCGTTCCTCTATCTGCGCGGCACCGCGATCACCATGATCGGCGGCCCCGGGTCGGGCGCCGACTCGCTGATCGACGCGCTCGGCGCAGTCGACGCCGGCACCGCATCGGGCATCACGCAGCAGTTCGCGCCGATCACCAGCGAGGCTCTGATCGCCGCCGCTCCCGACGTCCTCCTGATGATGACGGGCGGGCTCGAATCGATCGGCGGCATCGAGGGACTCGAGAAGATCCCCGGGGTGGCGCAGACTCCGGCGGGCAAGAACCAGCGCGTCGTCGACATGCAGGACGGGGTGCTGCTCAGCTTCGGCCCCAACACGGGCCGTGTTCTCGGCGCGCTGGCCGACGCCGTCTACCCGACCGCCAATCCATGACCGTCGAAGACCTCCACGCTCCGGGTAAGCCTTCCTCACGCACTCGAACCGGTGCCGTTCTCGGCGGTCTGCTGATCGCCCTTGCTGTCGCCGCCGTCCTCTCGGCCTGCATCGGGCAGGTGCCGACCGGACCCGGAGAGGTTCTCGGCAGCATCCTGCACCGAATCGGACTGGATCTCGGGCCGATGCCCGCGCATCCCAGTGGTGAGGTGACGCTGTGGGAGGTTCGGTTCCCGCGCGTGGTCCTCGCCATCCTGGTCGGGGCGGCGCTCGGATGCGCGGGAGCGCTGCTGCAGGGTGTGTTCGCCAACCCGCTCGCCGAACCCGGCGTCATCGGGGTGTCGGCAGGCGCCGCGGTCGGCGCCAGCGCCGCCATCGTGGTCGGCGGCGCGTTCGCGGCCGGGTGGACGGTGGCCGCGGCCGCATTCGTCGCGGGCCTGATCACCACCGTCGCCGTGTACGTCCTCGCCCGGCACGAGGGCCGCACCGAGGTGGTCACCCTCGTCCTCACCGGGGTGGCGGTCAACGCGTTCGCCGGCGGCCTCATCGCCTTCTTCACGTTCATCGCGTCCCCCGCGGCGCGCGATCAGATCGTGTTCTGGCAACTGGGCAGCCTCAACGGGGCCACCTGGAACGCCGTCGCGGTGGTGGCGCCGATGACCGTCGCCGGGATCGCCGCCACGATGATGATCGCCGGGAAACTCGACCTGCTGTCTCTCGGCGAGAGCGCGGCCCGGCACCTCGGCCTCGACGTCGAGCGGCTGCGTCAGATCGCCGTGCTGATCGTCGCCCTGCTCGTCTCGTCCAGCGTGGCTTTCACCGGCATCATCCTGTTCGTCGGCCTGGTGGTCCCGCACCTGATGCGCATCGCCGTCGGGCCGGGCCACCGGGCCCTGATTCCGGCGAGCGCGCTGTGCGGCTCGCTCGTGCTGCTCCTCGCCGACCTGGGCGCCCGGTCCCTCGTGGCGAACGCGGACCTTCCGCTCGGGATGCTGACGGCCCTGGTCGGCGGGCCGTTCTTCTTCTGGTTGTTGCGCCGCACCCGGGCCAGTCAGGGCGGGTGGGCATGAGTCCGGCATTCCACCCGCTCCGCACCCGGGTCGGCGAGGCCATCGAGCAGAGCCTGTTCCGACGGACCGACCCGGTGCCCCCGCCGCGCTCCTCGGGGGCCGTGACGCTGCGGGCGGACGGCATCGCCGTCACCCGCGGGGGCAGGCCCGTGCTCGACGACGTGTCCGTGGACGTGCGGATCGGCGAGGTCCTCGTTCTCGTCGGCCCCAACGGGGCAGGCAAGTCGACCCTCCTCGCGGCGCTGTCGGGCGATCAGGACGTGCACACGGGAACCGTGCACCTCGACGACCGGGACCTCGGCGAGTGGACGGCGCTCGAGATGGCCCAGCGCCGGGCGGTCCTTCCCCAGCAGAACACGGTCGGATTCTCGTTCACCGCACGTCAGGTGATCACGATGGGCCGCTCACCGTGGGCGCGCACCCCCCTCTCCGACGACGACGCCGCCGCGATCGCCGAGGCCATGCGGATCTGCGACGTCGTGGCATTCGCCGACCGGCCGTTCACCGCGCTGTCGGGTGGCGAACGTGCCCGGGTGGCCCTGGCGCGGGTGCTGGCGCAGCGCACCGAGACGATCCTGCTCGACGAGCCCACCGCTGCCCTCGACCTCGGGCACCAGGAGACCGTGATGCGTCTCGCCCGCTCCCGCGCGGAGCAGGGCACCGCGGTGGTGGTCGTCCTCCACGACCTCGCGCTCGCCGCCGCATACGCCGACCGGATCGTGGTCCTCGAGCAGGGACGTGTCGCCGCCGACGGCCCGCCCGGCGACGTTCTGTCCGAGGAATTGCTGACCCGGGTGTACGGGCACCCCGTCGAGGTCATCGAGCACCCGGTGACCGGTGCGACCCTCGTCCTCCCCCGCCGCGACCGGCGCTAGACCGCGGGGTTCACAGCCCGTCGATGACCGCCCCGAGACGGCTGAGGACCGCACGGACGGTGATCCCGTCCTCCGGCCCTGCCACGTGGGAATCGGGATCGGACACGGCATCTCTCACGACGGCGACGATGCTGCGTTCATCGGTCAGGTCGATCTCCCGGACCGAGCGCCGCGCCGACGCGACGATGTCGTCCGGAGCCGGGACCTCGGTTTCCACGTCGGCGCGGTAGACCTCGACGTGCATCGTGCTCTTGCGCACCCGGAATGCGTAGGAGTTACCTTCTGCGGTCCGGCCGAAGCCGTGTGCGTGCGGTCCTACCGAGATGTCTTCGACGGTGAACGTCGGTGTTTCGGGTATTTCCACGGTCTTCTCCTCGATGACCTGGGCCGGCGATCGGGAGACCGCCGGGCGCGGGGTCGATGTTTCTCACGGTATCGCCTCGGCACCCGCTCGGCACCGACCGCATTTCGTGGGCGTTTCGCGGATCAGGGATGCTTGTGGGCAGTTGTACAGGTGTAGGTCGATGAGAGAACCCCGAGGAGCAGCACATGGGTAGACCGGGAGCGCGCGTCGTCGCCTCGTGTATCGGAGTGGCATTTCTACTGGTCACGGGCTGTTCGTCGAACTCCGACGAGGATCAGGCGATCACGATCGCGCCCGCGAGTGCCGCGCAGTCCCCGGCCCAGAACACCACGCCTGCCGGTGTCGTCCACCCTGTCGGCGTGCCGATCGAGTCCACCACATTCGACCCCGAGACCCGCACGACCGTCGTGCTGGGAGGCGAACGCAACCAGATCCTGCTGTTCCCGGCCGGCGATTTCACGGCGCCTCCGCGGGTGATTCCGCTGGACGACACCGTCGCCCAGGTCTCCCTTGCCCCCGGTGGTGTGGCGCTACTCGCCATGAACACCCAGGTAGGACGCCTGGACCTGCGGACGGGTGAGGTGACGTTCGTCCCCGCCGACGGCGACGTCCGGTCGGTCGCCCAACTGCCCGACGGGCGGCTGGCGATGGGCCTGGGCAATGGCGAGATTCACATCGTGAACACCGAGACGAACGAGTCACAGGTGATCGGCGGTCTCACGTCCGTCGACGGACTTGCCGTCGTCGGCGACTCGCTCACCGCTCTCGACCGTGGTCAGACGTCCGTCACCGCCATCGACGTCCCCGCTGCCGCGCTCGGTGTCGCGCTGCGCGCCGGGGAAGGCGCGACTCAACTCACGACCGATCACTACGGACGAATCCTCGTCACCGACACCACCGGCGACGAACTGCTCGCCTACACCACCGACACACTGATGCTCCGTCAGCGGTTCCCCGCCGGGCTCGCTCCGTACGCCGTCGCCTACGACGACACCGCCGACCGCGCGTGGGTCACGCTGACCGAGACCAACGAAGTGGTCGGATTCGACCTGTCGAGTGGTGTCGGCGTGGAAACGGCGCGGTATCCCACCGTCCGGCAGCCGAACTCTGTCACTGTGGATACCGTGAACGGTGACCTCCTGATCGGTTCCGCGACGGGAGACGGCCTACAGCAGATCCCGACGAGGAGTTCGTAGATGGCATCGCATTCACGTCGACTCCCCTCCGGGTGGGAGATCGAATCCGAGGACTTCGAGTACGTGCCGCTTCGGCTGCCACCCGACGTCACCCGCATCAGCGCTTCGATGAGGTTGGCCATCCAGGCGGAATTCGGTGGCTGGGAGCTGTCCCGAGTCCGCCTGTACTCCGACGGAAGCCGCCGTGTGCTGCTCAAACGAAGGAAGACCGCTCACCATGTCCCCGACCCCGCAATCTAGGGAGACCTCCTTGTACCACCTGCTGTTACGGGTGATGTTCCGCGTTCCTCCGGAGCGGATCCATCACCTGGCCTTCGCCGCGATGCGCCTGGTCACGCGGTTCTCGCCGCTGCGCCAGCTCGTCGGCAAGGTTCTCGTCGTGGACGATCCGGTACTGCGGAACACCGTGTTCGGACTCGACTTCCCGGCGCCGCTCGGACTCGCCGCCGGGTTCGACAAGGATGCGACCGGCGTCGACGCGTGGGGTCCCCTCGGCTTCGGGTTCGCCGAGGTGGGCACCGTCACCGCCCAGGCGCAGCCCGGCAACCCGACTCCCCGCCTGTTCCGCCTGCCCGCGGACCGCGCCCTGATCAACCGGATGGGTTTCAACAATCACGGTGCAGGCAATGCCGCCAATCATCTCCGTCAGCGTCGGGCCGGTGTGCCGATCGGCGCGAACATCGGCAAGACCAAGATCGTCGACGCCGCGGACGCCCCGGCCGATTACACGGCGAGCGCGCAACTGCTCGGTCCGCTGGCCGATTTCATGGTGGTCAACGTCAGCTCCCCGAACACCCCGGGACTGCGGGACCTGCAGGCCGTCGAATCTCTCCGACCTCTCCTGCGTGCCGTTCTCGACTGCGTGACCGTCCCGGTTCTGGTGAAGATCGCACCCGACCTGTCCGACGACGACGTCGACGCGGTCGCGGATCTCGCGCTCGAACTCGGCCTGGCGGGCATCGTCGCGACCAACACCACGATCCGCCGAGACGGGCTGAACACCCCGGACGACGCGGTGGCGGCGATCGGCGCGGGCGGGTTGTCGGGACCTCCGGTCGCCGAACGATCCCTCGAGGTCCTCCGCCGCCTGCACGCGCGGGTGGGTGATCGCCTGGTGCTGATCTCCGTCGGCGGCATCGAGACCGTCGACCAGGCGTGGGACCGGATCCTGGCCGGGGCGTCCCTCGTGCAGGGTTACACCGGATTCATCTACGGTGGGCCGTTCTGGGCACGCCGCATCCACAAGGGGCTGGCCCGGAAGGTGCGCGAGGCCGGCTACTCCTCCGTCGCCGATGCGGTCGGCGCAGGCGCCGTGCGCTGACACCGACCGCACACAGACAGGTGGCCGGCG
>NZ_JBLWIT010000136.1:77131-86553 GCF_048381435.1 Rhodococcus mengyinensis
GGATTCGCCGGCCACCTGTGTCTTTCCGGAGCTCCCGGGCTACTGCTCGTACGTCCCCTGGATCTTCGCGCGAGCGATCGCATGCGAGAACAGGTTGAAACCCAGGAACGCCGGCGTCGAATCGGCCGTGACCCCGTCGAGGGTCTCCACGTCGAGCGCGTGGACCACGAAGATGTAGCGGTGCGGACCGTGTCCTTCCGGCGGTGCCGCGCCGAGGAAGCGACGCAATCCGGCGTCGTTCTTCAGCGTGATCGCACCGCTCGGGAGCCCGGTTCCGTCGTCGTCGCCTGCACCGCTCACCAGCGTGGTCGTGTCGGCCGGAATGTTGGCGACAGCCCAGTGCCAGAATCCGGACGCCGTCGGCGCGTCGGGGTCGTACACCGTCACCGCGAAGCTCTTGGTCTCGGCGGGGAATCCCGACCACGACAGCTGCGGTGAGTTGTCGTAGCCGCCGGCGCCGAAGATTCCGCTGACCTGTTCCTTGTTCAGCGGCTGCCCGTCGGTGACGTCGGTGGAGGTCAGCTCGAAACTCGGCAGGTCGGGAAGTGCCTCGTACGGGTCGTGTGACATGCGTTTCCTCTCTTGTCGCGTATCGGTTCTCGGATCAGCTGTGGAGCAGAAAATGTTCCAGCACGCGTGTACCGAACAGTAGTGCGTCGACCGGTACCCGTTCGTCGACACCGTGGAACAGCGCGCTGAAATCCAGGTCGGCGGGCAGCTGCAGCGGAGCGAACCCGAAGCACCGGACGCCGAGCTTCGCGAACGCCTTGGCGTCGGTTCCACCCGACAGCATGTAGGGCACGGTCCGGGCACCGGGATCGTGCGCGAGGATCGCGTCGTTCATGGCGTCGACCAGATGCCCGTCGAACGTCGTCTCGTAGGAGTCGAGTTTCGTGATCCATTCACGCTGGACGTCGGGTCCGATGAGCTCGTCGACCGTCGCCTCGAACTCGGCCTGCCTGCCGGGCAGGATTCGGCAGTCGACGACGGCCTCCGCGGTCTGCGGGATGACGTTGGCCTTGTAGCCGGCCGAGAGCATGGTCGGGTTCGCGGTGTCGCGCAGGGTGGCGCCGATGATGTTGGCGATGGTGCCGAGTTTCGCGAGGGTGCCGTCGAGGTCGGGCGACTTCGGGTCGAAGTCGAGTCCGGTCTCCTCACCCGCCGCTGCGAGGAATTCGGCCACCGAATCGGAGATGACCAACGGGAAGGTGTGCGCACCCAGCCGGGCGACTGCCTGCGCCAGGATGGTGACGGCGTTGTCGGTGTGCAGGAACGAACCGTGCCCGGCCCGGCCCTTGGCCGTCAGCCGCATCCATCCGAGGCCCTTCTCGGCGGTCTCGACGAGATAGAGCCTGCGGTCGGTGCCGTCCGGTCGCGGAACGGTCAGGGAGAAACCACCGACCTCACCGACCGCTTCCGTCACACCCTCGAACAGGTCAGGGCGATTCTCGACCAGCCACTGGCAGCCGTACTTGCCACCGGCCTCCTCGTCGGCGACGAAGGCGAACACGAGATCGCGGGGAGGAACGATTCCCTCGGCCTTGAACTGGCGGGCCACCGCCAGGATCATCCCGACCATGTCCTTCATGTCGACGGCGCCGCGACCCCACACGTATCCGTCCTCGACGGCTCCGGAGAACGGGTGGACGCGCCAGTCCGCCGGCTCGGCGGGAACGACGTCGAGGTGGCCGTGCAGCATGAGGGCGCCGCGGTCGGGGTTCGACCCCTTCAGCCGCGCGAATACGTTGCCGCGGCCCGGTGCACCCGACTCCACGTACTCGGTCTCGTAACCCACTTCCTGCAGCTGGGCCGCCACCCACTCCGCACACTCGCGTTCGCCCTTCGTCGTGGCGAGCTCTCCGGTGTTGGACGTGTCGAAGCGGATCAGTGAACTGACGAGATCCACGACTTCGGCTTCGGCGCGACCCTGGCCTGGGGTTTCCTGTGTAGTTGGCACTCCACTTTCCTACCACCGCAGCAGCGGAAACGCTCAGGTGAGAGGGGCGATTTGGGCCGTGGCGGTTCATCGGTTAATCTTTTGCAGCACCCAGGAAATGGGGGCAAGCAAGTCCGAGTGGCGGAATGGCAGACGCGCTAGCTTGAGGTGCTAGTGTCCTATTAACGGACGTGGGGGTTCAAGTCCCCCCTCGGACACTCTGAGTTGAGACAGACGAAAAGGCCCCGGTTCATCGAACCGGGGCCTTCTTCGTGAGAGGGCGAAGTTCGATGGGTGAAACAACGACGACGATCGATCCGTCGGAGCTCGAGATCTGCTTGAAGGTTCTCGATCAGGCGGCGGAACTCGACGACGCGGATCCCGATTCCGTCACGGTCCAGCGCGCCGTCGGTCACCTCTTCAAGAAGTTGAAGAAGCGCAGGCGGATCGCGGCCCGCGACGCCGTCTCCGAGGCCGACCGTCAGGTCGTCGCCGCCACCGCCACGGGTTCCCCCGATCGGATCGACGACGAGACCGCAGGCATCCCCCTCACGTCGAACGCCGACGGGGCGTCCGCGGGCACCCTGATCCGGCCCCGCCCGTGCTACATCTGCAAGCAGCGGTACACCCGGGTCGACGCCTTCTACCACCAGCTGTGCCCCGACTGCGCGGCCAAGAGCCGCGCCAAGCGGGACGCGCGCGCCGACCTCACCGGCCGCCGGGCGCTGCTGACCGGCGGCCGCGCCAAGATTGGCATGTACATCGCGCTGCGGTTGCTCCGCGACGGAGCCCACACGACGATCACGACACGCTTCCCCAACGACGCCATCCGCCGGTTCAAGGCGATGGAGGACAGCAGCGAGTGGATCCACCGGCTGCGCGTCGTCGGTATCGATCTGCGCGACCCGGCGCAGGTCGTCGCGCTGGCCGACTCCGTTGCCGCGCAGGGCCCGCTGGACATCCTGATCAACAACGCCGCGCAGACGGTGCGACGCTCGCCCGGCGCCTACAGCGCGCTCGCGGATGCCGAGTCCGGTGCCCTTCCCTCCGGCGACCTGCCCGACGTCCTGACGTTCGGCAAGACGAGCGACGCCCACCCGGCGGCACTCGCCGGTTCACTGTCCGACGTGTCCGCGATGGCGGGCGCCGCACTGTCCCCCGACGCGGTGAGTTCGCTCGCCCTGGTCGCGAAGTCGGCATCCCCCGATCGCATCGACCAGGGTCTGGCGATCGACGCCGGCGGACTCCTGCCCGACCTCGCGCACACGAACAGCTGGGTCCAGACGGTCGAGGAAGTCGACCCGATCGAGCTGCTCGAGGTGCAGTTGTGCAACTCGGTCGCCCCGTTCATCCTCGTGTCCCGGCTGCGCCCCGCGATGGCGGCGGCAGGCGCCCGCCGCAAGTACGTGGTGAACGTCTCCGCGATGGAGGGCCAGTTCAGCCGCGCCTACAAGGGTCCGGGGCATCCGCACACCAACATGGCGAAGGCCGCGCTGAACATGCTCACCCGCACCAGCGCCAAGGAGATGCTCGAGGACGGCATCCTCATGACCGCGGTGGACACCGGGTGGATCACCGACGAGCGGCCGCATTACACCAAGATGCGCCTGGCCGACGAGGGTTTCCACGCCCCCCTCGACCTCGTCGACGGCGCCGCCCGCGTCTACGACCCCATCGTCCAGGGCGAGCAGGGCGTCGATCTGCACGGCTGCTTCCTGAAGGACTACGAGCCCTCACCCTGGTGATCGAACACCGCTCGAATCCGCCTACGAGAGCATCGACACAGCCGGAGCACTCTCCGGCACGGGGATAATAGGGGTCGTACCGATACCTGCAAATGGAGGCGCTTCATGGCGATAGCCGTTGTCCACCGAGACAGCCCGGAAGGCCGGGCGGCCATCGTCCACGCCGCCCGCGAGGCTGTGCAACGACGGGAACAGCTGCTCGTCCTCCACGTCCTCGACGACGACCCCGGGCAGGACGCCGAGTCCGACCGGTCCGCCTTGCGCGCCGAGATCCAGGCGACGCTCGAGGGCGGCGGGGTCGGCGAGTCGTCGTGGGAACTGCGCACCAACGAACACGACGGAGATCAGGTGAGTGCACTGTGCGCGCTGGTCGACAGCAGCGGTGCGGATCTGCTCGTCGTGGGTACCCGGCGCATGTCCCCGATCGGCAAGTTCCTCCTGGAACGGTGGCTGCAGCGCCTCCTGCTCGAGGTCGACATTCCGATCCTGGTGGTCAAGGAAGACGTGCGCAGCACCGCCTGAGCCCGTTACCCGGCGGACCCGGCCGGGCGACGCCTACGATGGCGTAGGGGGAACTTCGGATGTCAGGGGTGCATCGATGGGGAACGTCTTCTTCGAGGTCGTCGCCGACGCCACTGCCGTCGCGCACCTGATCTTCATCCTCTACGTCGTGTGCGGCGGGTTTCTCGCCTGGCACTGGCCGCGCACTATCGCCCTCCACCTCGCCGCGGTGGCCTGGGGATTCACCGGCCTCCTCGTCGGCATCGACTGCCCGCTGACACATGTGGAGAGCTGGGCCCGGGTCCGCGCCGGGCAGGACCCACTCCCCTCGTCCGGGTTCATCTCCCACTACCTCACCGGGGTTGTCTACCCGGAATCCGCCGCGGGAGCGATCCAAACTCTCGTCGCGCTCGGTGTCGTCACCTCGTGGGTCGGCTACGTCGTCCTGCGGCTCCGCACCCGGATACCCCTCACACCCACCCACCCCGGTACCGGAGTCTGAACTCACCCTTCCCTACCGCCGAGTAGGGTCGTGCCATGACAGACAGCGCACGTGAATTGGATCTCGTCGTCTACGGGGCCACCGGCTTCGTCGGCACACTTCTCGCCAACTATCTCGCACAGCACGCCCCGGACGGCGTGCGGATCGCGCTCGCGGGGCGGACAGCCGCCAAACTCGAAGCGGTGCGGTCCTCGCTCGGTCCGCGCGCGGCGCAATGGCCCCTCATCGTCGCGAACTCCGACGACGCCCCGTCGCTCGCAGCCCTGGCGGGACGCACCCGGGTGGTCGCGACGACGGTCGGGCCGTACGCCAAGTACGGACACGCCCTCGCGTCGGCGTGCGCCGAGGCGGGCACCGACTACGTCGACCTCACCGGAGAGGTGCTGTTCGCCCGCGAGAGCATCGACGCCAACCACGATCGGGCCCGCGAGACCGGCGCCCGGATCGTCCACTCCTGCGGGTTCGACTCCATTCCGTCCGACCTCGGGGTGCACGTCCTGCACGAGAAGGTCCGGGAGGACGGCGCCGGCGAACTCACCGACACCACCCTGGTGGTCACGTCCGTGCGCGGCGGCGTCAGCGGCGGCACGATCGATTCGCTGCGCACGCAGGTGGACGTGTCGAAGAAGAATCCGGCGTCGCGGCATCTCGCGGCTTCGCCGTACTCCCTGAGCCCCGACCGCTCGAAGGAACCGGACCTCGGCAAGCAGTCCGACATGAGCGTGGTCAACGGCGAGGACATCGCACCCGGCCTGAAGGGGTGGAAGGCCCCCTTCTTCATGGGCCCCTACAACACCCGGGTCGTGCGGCGCAGTAACGCGCTCCGCGACTGGGCCTACGGTCGCGAGTTCAAGTACCGCGAGGTCATGAACGTCGGAAGCTCCCCGATCACACCGGTGATCGCGGGTGCGGTGGCGGCCGGCCTCGGCGGGTTGATCGTCGGAATGGCCCTCCCGCCCACCCGGTACGTCCTCGACCGCGTTCTGCCCTCACCGGGCGACGGCCCCAGCGAAGAGGCGCAGCGCAAGGGCCACTTCACCATCGACGTGTACACGACCACCACCACGGGCGCGCGCTACACGTCGCGGGTGAAGGCGAAGGGCGACCCCGGATACAGCGCCACCGCGGTGATGCTCGGCGAATCCGCGCTGAGCCTCGTCCTCGGCGGCGATGCATTGCCGGATTCGGCCGGTGTCCTCACCCCCGCGACGGCACTCGGCGACGTCCTGGTGACACGGCTGCGCGACGCGGGCTTCGAGATCTCTGCGCGAAAACTGTGAGCGGTTGGGCGCGTGTGAAGATGACACGCGCCCACCCCTCCAGCTAGTGTCGAGCCTTGTGCGCGGACGGCCGCGCACGCGACGAGAGATGTGGGAGTCCGAGTGAACGGCACGAGCGCGCAGGCAGGCCCCGCGGCCTCGCTCGCCCTCATGCCCTTCTGGCCCTCCCGCCGAGGCCATGCCTTCGACCAGGGATGTTGCTGACCAGCCTGCTCGCTGGTCTTTGCTGCCCTGACGGTTCGCTCTCTCGGTCGGAGTCTCGATGTTCAAGCTCTTGATTTTCACGCTGGTCGGCGTGGGTGCCCAGCTGGTCGACGGCGCTCTCGGCATGGCCTTCGGCGTGACTGCGACCACCCTGCTCGTGTTCAGCGGCGTCGGACCGGCACACGCCAGCGCAGCAGTGCATTTCGCCGAGGTCGGCACCACGCTCGCCTCCGGCGCGTCGCACTGGCGGTTCCGCAACATCGACTGGGCCCTCGTACTGCGCCTGGGTGTCCCCGGCGCCATCGGTGCGTTCCTCGGTGCGACGGTGCTGTCCCAGTTGTCGACGGCCGCCGCCGTCCCCGTGACGTCGACGATCCTGCTGGCGATCGGTGTGTACGTCCTGCTCCGCTTCTCGATCCGCCCTCCCGCCGTCAACGACGCCCGGACGTCGCCGCACACGGCGAAGTTCCTGTCACCGCTCGGCCTGTTCGGTGGATTCATCGACGCGAGCGGCGGCGGCGGCTGGGGGCCGATCACCACCAGCACGCTGCTCTCGCGCGGCAAGACCGCACCGCGCACCGTCATCGGTTCGGTCAGCGCGTCGGAGTTCCTGGTATCCGCCGCGGCCAGCATCGGATTCATCTTCGGTCTCGGCAGCGACTTCTTCGACAACATCCCCATCATCGCGGGGTTGGCTCTCGGCGGCATCATCGCCGCCCCGCTCGCCGCCTGGCTCGTCAGCCGGGTGCCCGCGACCCTTCTGGGAACCGGTGTCGGCGGCATCATCATCATCACCAACGCGCAGAAGCTGTTCAAGACGTTCGACGTCGCCGGCGTCGCCGCCACCCTCGGGTACCTCGCTCTCGTTGCGGTGTGGGCCGGACTGCTGGTCGTCGCCTGGCGTCGTTCGCGTCTCAGCGCGGCAGAGGCCGCAGGCGATCTGCACCGGATCGACGCCGAGAACGACACGCCCGTCGAGTCGGAGGCCCCGTCCCTCGAGCCGTCCACCGGCGAGAAGGCCTGACCTCACTTCCCGCCCTCACCTCGGGGCACACCTCCGCAGGGCATCCGGCCCACCGCATCCTTACCAGCGGGTAACATTGGCTGCGGTTCATGGCACCCGTCCGGTGCTCCAAGTGCGGAACAGTGAGGCATTTCATGACTGAGCGTGTTGAGGTCGGCGGTCTGCAGGTCGCGAAGGTGCTCTACGACTTCGTGAACGAGGAGGCGCTGCCGGGGACCGGGGTGGACGCCGACGGGTTCTGGTCGGGTGCGGCCAAGGTGATCGACGAGCTGGCGCCGAAGAACAAGGCCCTGCTCGCCACCCGCGACGACCTGCAGGCCCGGATCGATTCCTGGCACCGCGACCGGGCCGCCGCCGTGATCGACCCGGCCGAGTACCGGGCGTTCCTGACCGAGATCGGGTACCTGGTGCCCGAACCGGCCCCGTTCGCGGTGTCGACGGCGAACGTGGACACCGAGATCACCTCGACCGCCGGCCCGCAGCTGGTGGTCCCGGTCCTCAACGCCCGCTTCGCGCTGAACGCCTCCAACGCGAGGTGGGGGTCGTTGTACGACGCCCTGTACGGCACCAACGCCATCCCCGACGACGGCGGCGCGCAGGCCGGTGCCTCCTACAACAAGGTCCGCGGCGACAAGGTCATCGCCTGGGCCCGCACCTTCCTCGACACCGCCGCCCCCCTGACGACCGGGTCGCACGCCGACGCCGCCCGCTACACCGTCGACGGCACCGCCCTGACCGTGCAGCTCGCCGACGGCACGATCACCGGCCTCGCGGAGCCGGGCAAGTTCGTCGGCTACCTCGGCGACCCGGCCGCCCCGACCAGTGTGCTGCTGCGCAACCACGGGTTGCACGCGGAAATCCAGATCGACCCCACCTCCCCGATCGGCCAAACGGACGCGGCCGGGGTCAAGGACGTGGTGCTCGAGTCCGCGGTCACCACCATCATGGACTTCGAGGACTCCGTCGCCGCCGTCGACGCCGACGACAAGGTGATCGGCTACCGCAACTGGCTGGGCCTGAACCGCGGCGACCTGACCGAGGAGATGACCAAGGGCGGCAAAAGTTTCACCCGCCGCCTCAACGGCGACCGGGTCTACACCGCCGCGGACGGGTCCGAGCTCACCCTGCACGGGCGGTCGCTGCTGTTCGTCCGCAACGTCGGGCATCTGATGACCACCCCGGCGATCCTGCACGGCGACGGCACCGAAATCCCCGAGGGCATCCTCGACGCCCTGATCACCTCCCTGTGCGCCGTCCACGGACTCAGCACGGGCGATCAGACGGGGCCGTTGGTCAACTCCCGCACCGGGTCGATCTACATCGTCAAACCCAAGCAGCACGGCCCCGACGAGGTCGCGTTCACCACCGAACTGTTCGGCCGGGTCGAGCAGGTGTTGGGGCTGCCCGCCAACACCCTCAAGGTCGGCATCATGGACGAGGAACGCCGCACCACCGTCAACCTCGCCGCCTGCATCCGGGAGGCGTCGGAGCGGGTGGTGTTCATCAACACCGGGTTCCTCGACCGCACCGGCGACGAGATCCACACCTCGATGGAGGCCGGGCCGATGATCCGCAAGGCCGAGATGAAGAAGCAGACCTGGATCACCGCCTACGAGGACTGGAACGTCGACACCGGTCTGGCCTGCGGGTTGCAGGGGCGGGCGCAGATCGGCAAGGGCATGTGGGCGATGACCGAGCTGATGGCCGAGATGCTCGAGCAGAAGATCGGCCACCCCAAGGCCGGCGCGAACACCGCATGGGTGCCGTCCCCGACCGGGGCCACCCTGCACGCCACCCACTACCACCAGGTCGACGTCGTCGCCGTCCAAAACCGGCTGACGGGCACCCGGCGGGCCACCCTCGACGAGATCCTCACCATCCCCCTCGCCCCGAACACCGACTGGTCCGAGGCCGAGAAGCAGGAAGAACTCGACAACAACTGCCAGTCCATCCTCGGCTACGTGGTCCGCTGGATCGACGCCGGCGTCGGCTGCTCCAAGGTCCCCGACATCCACGACGTCGCCCTGATGGAAGACCGCGCCACCCTCCGCATCTCCTCCCAGCTGCTGGCGAACTGGATCCGGCACGCAGTGGTCACCGCCGACCAAGTCGTGCAGTCGCTGCAACGGATGGCCCCGGTCGTGGACCGGCAGAACCAGAACGACCCCACCTACCGGCCCCTGGCCCCCGACTTCGACACCAACATCGCCTTCCAGGCCGCGAAGGAACT
>NZ_JBLWIT010000137.1:0-103470 GCF_048381435.1 Rhodococcus mengyinensis
GACATGATCGTCGTCCCGTCCTGGACGGAGTGGTCGATCGAGGCCGACACCGAGTTCGACCTGTTCGCGTTCTCCGACGCCCCCATCGTCGAGCGCCTGCACTTTGCCCGCACGTACATCTCCGAAGGAGCCTGAAAATCCCATGAAGCTTGCCACCCTGCGCCGCGCCGGCGCCACCGTCGCCGTCCGCGTCGATTCCGACACCACCGCCACGATCATCGACGGGTACCCGGACCTGTCCGCCCTGCTGACCGACCCGGACTGGAAAACCGTCGCGCAGAACGCGTCCGGTGACGTCGTGAGCCTCGACGGCGCGGATTACGCCCCGGTGGTCCCGCACCCGGGGAAGATCATCTGCGTCGGTTTGAACTACGCCAACCACATCCAGGAGATGGGCCGCGACCTGCCGCAGTACCCGACCCTGTTCGCGAAATTCAAGGAAGCGTTGACCGGCCCGTACGACGACGTGATCGTCCCGTCGTATGCCGCCGCCCAGTTGGATTGGGAGGGGGAGTTGGCGTTCGTCGTCGGCAGGCAGGCGTACCAGGTGCCCGAGGCCGACGCCGAGCAGTACATCGCCGGGTATTCGGTGATGAACGACTACACGATGCGCGACTACCAGTACCGGACGCTGCAGTGGGATCAGGGCAAGACGTTCGAGAAGACCAGCGGTTTCGGGCCGTTCCTGACGACCACCGACTCGTACACGTTCGGCGGCACCCTGGTCACGAAATTGGAGGGGCAGGTGGTGCAGTCCACCACCACCGACGATCTGGTGTTCACCCCGGCCAGGCTGGTGGAGTACATCTCGCACATCGTGACGTTGCAGCCCGGTGACGTGGTGATCACCGGCACCCCGGGCGGGGTGGGGCACGCGCGTAAGCCCGGTCTCTACATTCAGGACGGGCAGACCGTCGAGGTCACCATCGAGGGCCTGGGCACCGTCCGCAACACGACGATCGTCAAGTAGGGGTGCACCCGGTGGGTTTCCACGATCTTCCCCTGGCCGAGCGGTTGCTGATCGCGCGCCGCGGCACCGCGTACTTCGCGCAGCGCCTGGCCGAGCTGTCCGACGAGCAGCTGTCCGAGCCGACCGGGTTGGCGGGGTGGTCGCGGCGACACCTGGTGGTGCACGTCGGCTATAACGCGGCCGCGTTGTGCCGGTTGCTGGACTGGGCGGCGTCGGGCGTGGAGACCCCGATGTATGCGTCGGCGGAGCAGCGGGGCCGGGAGATCGCCGAGGGTGCCACCCTGTCGGCGGCGGCGTTGCGGAACCTGTTCGACCACACCGTGGCCCGGCTGGACGAGAAGTGGCGTCACCTGCCCGCCTCGGCGTGGGATGCGCAGGTCCGCACCGCGCAGGGCCGTCTGGTGCCGGTGTCGGAGACGGCGTGGATGCGCACCCGCGAGGTGTGGATCCATACGGTGGACCTCGGCAACGGCGGCCGGTTCGGCGACTTCCCCGACGTGGTCCTCGAGTCGCTGCTCACCGACATCGTCGGGATGTGGCGGCGCAAGGACCTCGGCGCCGGCCTGATACTCGCGGTCGACGGAGGTGAACCGGTTCCGGTGCAGCAGGATTCACCGCCGGCGGAGAAGGTGTCCGGGCCCCTCGCCGCGGTCGTGCGGTGGGCCGCCGGACGCGGCACCGTCGGCGTGAACATCGACGGTGAAGTCGGGGAACCGCCCCGTTGGCTTTGATGGACAACGGTGTCTCAGTCGTCCGGGTGTGATTGTTCGAAACGGCCGGCGTCGAAGGCGACATGTCCGACGCCGATGTGGGCGGACATGAGGGATTCGGCGACGGTGCGGTTCTGTGCGGCGATGGCGTCGGTGATGTCGCGGTGGAACTGGATGCTGCGGGCGATGTCGGTGTCGGAGTAGTAGAAGTAGGTTACGCCGCACAACCACACGGAACGGCCAGAAGCGGCCATTGCGGATTTCCTCGAAACTCGGCGCCCGGACATGACCCGGTGCGGCGAACACCGCCGAACGGTGCTCAGGTGTGGGCGAAGGCGATGATGTCTTGACTACGTGCAGGTTTGGCCATTGCTCCTGCTAGCCGGCGACGGGTACCCGTGTGCCGAGAGTGGTGGCGGCGCGACGGACTTCGGGGATCAGGTGGTCGATCTGGGTGTCGGTCAGTGTGTCGGCGGGTCCGGTGACGCCGAGGACGGCGACGAGGGTGCCGTCGGAGGCGCGGACCGGGGCGGTGACGGAGGCGATGCCGTAGAGGCGTTCGCTGACCGACACGGCGAAGCCATCGCTGCGGATCTTGTCGAGTTGGGCGAACAGTTCCGCTTTCGACACGGTCGCACCGCTGGCCAATGCCATGTCGCCGGTACCGCCGAGGATCTCGTCGACCTCCGCGGTGTCGAGATGAGCGAGGATCGTCTTCCCGGCGCCGCCCAGGTAGAGCGGCAGGCGCTCACCGACGGGGAGGATGTAGTTGAGCGGATGGTCGCTTTCCACCCGCGCGATGAGCACTCGGGAGGACTCGACCTTCACGTACATCGACGCGGTGAACCCCGTACTCGCGGCGAGCTGCTGCAGCATGGGCTGGGCAAGGACACTGAGCGGGTTGGTGACCATGAACGCGTGCGCGACCGCGAGCGCAGCGGGCCCGGCGGTGTAGGTGTCGCCGATGCGGGCGGCGTACCCGCGTTCGAGGAGCACGCCGAGGATCCGTTGCACGGTGGCGACGTGCAGTGAGGCGTGGCGGGCGACTTCGCTGAGCCGCAGGGGCTGCTTGGCCTCCTGGAGGACACCGAGCACGTCGAACGCGCGGTCCAGTGATCGCATGTTGTTGGTCGGCGCCGCCATGTTTCCTCCTCGATTCACCTACTTTCGATGAAACTTATCATTGTGCGATAAACCTGTCAGCGAATGGCGGTCGCGTTGCAGGGCGAACCGACCCCGCCGACGAAGTTGAGCGGTTTGACGGTGACCAGGGCGTCCCAGGTGTGGGTGCGGCGGCTGTCCTCGACGAGTGCGGTGAGGTTCCACAGTTCGCCGAGGGGGACACCGAGTTTGCCGATCAGTTCCTGGTGCATCATGCCGGCATCCTCGGGGGCTGACTCCGTGAACGGGCTGTCGGGGAGGACGGGGAGAACTTCGACGGCGAAGGTGTCGGTGCCGAAGAGGGCGATCTTGTTGTTCCACAACCACTGTGCGAGGTAGCGGCTCTGTGCGAAGCCGGTGGAACGGCGGCCGGTCCGGACCTCGTTGCGTTGGTCGTCGGTGGCGGTGAGGTACCAGTGCGCCCAGCCGGTGTGGACGAGAATCAGGTCACCGCCGCGGATCTCGCAGCCTTGGCGCTGCGCGGCGGCGTCCAGGTCGGCAGGGTCGAGCGCCGGACCCTGGGTGTGGTCGAGGGGATGCCCGCGTTCGGCGTGAAGCGCTTCGAGGTCGAGGAGCAAGCCGCGGCCGACGATCGGGTCCTGCGACCAGGCCTGGATCCCGAGCGCCGGGGACCCTTCGGTGACCTGGTCGTCGGGAATGCCGCCATAGAAGCCGTGCCCGGACACCCGTCGGTGGCGCAATCCGTCGAGGTGACTGCTGGCTTGCAGGTAGAAGCCGTCGAGGAGGTCGTCGCGGGATTCGGCGTGCGCGGAGACGATGGTGTGCTTCGGCGCCGTGCGCGACCGGGCCATCGGTGGGTCGAACGCGCCGAGCGGATAGTCGAGGGCGAACACCGCACCCCGGGTGACCAGGGTGGCGGCGTCGCGGACCTGCTCGGGGCCGGCGAAGTTCGCCGTCCCCCGGTTGTCGAAGACTCCCCAACTCGACCCGGCCGGGGCGCCGTCGGTGCGGGCGCACAGGTCGGCGTAGGTGGAGTCGGCACCGATCGTGCTCATCCGCCTGGTCATCCGACGTGTTCGGCGGTGCGGGCGGGAGAGTCCTCGTTTCCGAGGGCGTCCTCCTCTCCGCCGTGGTGGAAGTACGACAAGACGAAGGCGAGCAGTCCGGCGACGCCTGCGGCACCGTAGGCGTAAGGGGCGAGCAGTTCCTCGACGTGGGTGACGACGACGCCGTCTCCGAGGATCAGTCCGACGGATTGGCCGAGCACGATCGCCAGTCCGCCGAGCAGGAACGCGACGACGCTGATGCGGAAGAGGGTAGAGAAGCTTTTCTGGAACATGACGTGTCCTGTCGCGGGATTAGACGGGGAGGAGGCCGAGGGCGATCAGTACCCCGATGCCGAGGATGGGAATGCAGTAGTACTTCAGGAGTGGCATGAAGATCTTCGACGGGTCGATCCGGGCGATACCGGAGGCGACGTAGATGGGAGCGCCCGAGGGCGGGGAGGCGCCCTCGGTGGACGCGAAGACCAAGACGGCGGCCGCGGCGACGGGGGCGGCGATACCGGTGCCGACCAGGGCGGCGACGGCGACGGGGCCGACCGAGGCCATGGTGGCAGAGGCGGTCAGCGGGATCGCGATGATGACGATGATGATCCCGACGAGGATCGCCATCAGCCAGGACGGTGCGCTGAGGCTTTCGAGCATCGCGGTCAACTGCTGAGGCAGTTTCAGCTTGGCGAGCACCGCCGACGCGGAGAACGCGGCAACGATGGTGATACCGATGACGCCGAACTGGGGGGCGGCGTCGCCGAGGACTTTCCACCAGCCCGTGCTGGTTTTGGGCAGGTGCCGGCGCCCGAGGAAGAGCACCAGCAGGATCATCAGGACGGGGATCCAGGTGATCAGGCTCAGAGCATTCGACATCACCAGGTCGGTGTAGTGCGCGATGGGTGCGGCGATCGGACCGCGGGTGAGCAGCAGCGGGATCAGGATCGGGACGAACAGCAACAGCGAGGTCCACCCGACCCGCAGGCTCCGCTTGACCGGGATCCGGTCCTCCGGGGCGATCGGCTGCAGGCCGTTCTTGCGGACCAGGTAGTAGCTCAGCACCAGCCGGTAGCCGAGACACCAGAGGCCGGCGATGGCGAGCGGAACGATGATGTCGTCCGCGGCCATCATCCCGGTGACGGTGCTCGACCCGACCAGGATGAACATGGTCGCACTGAACGGGAACGTCACGCCCATGCCCGCGCAGCCGGCGACCACTGTCGCGGACAGTTCGCCGCTCACGCCGGAGCGTTTCATCCACGGCACGGTGACCGAGCCGACCGCGGCGGTGACCGAGGCGCCGACATGCGCGATGGCACCGAACATGCCGCCGGCGACGGTGGACGTGTAGATCGGGCCGCCGCGCAGGCGGCCGAGGAACGAGTTGAGGATGTCGATGAGCCGGTCCAGCACCGGGGTCTTCGCGAGGATGAAGCTCATGAAGATGAACGCCAGCCCGGCGAAGGTCACTTCCTCCTGCATCGAATTGACGAAGCCCTCCCACATGTACTTCGGGGCGTCACGGCCGGCGAAGGCCCCGACGACGACGAACCCGACGATCATCGCCTCACCGATGTTGCGTTTGAGCACCGCATTCCAGAAGACGATGGACGCGATGAACGCCAGCAACGCCCAGATGGCAATCATGCCGCGACCTTACGGGCGGCGATGATCGCGGCGCGACGCTGCGCCTCGTCGGCTTCGACCGCCCGGCCACCCGCAAGGCTGGTGAACGCTTCGGCCGCCGGGATGATGATGACGCCGTCGTCGTCCGCGACGACCAGATCGCCGGGTGCGCAGACGACACCGCCGACCGCGACCGGGACGTCGATCTTGCCGGGGCCGTCCTTGTAGGGGCCGGACGGGTTCACCGCGCGGGCCCACACACCGAATCCGATCTCCTGCAGGACATCGATGTCGCGGGCGGCGCCGTCGATGATCATGCCGACGCAGCCGCGGGAGCGGGCGCGTTCGGCGATCAACTCACCCATCAAGGCCCGGTTCTGGTCGCCCTGTCCGTTGATGACAATCACCTCACCAGGCTGCACCTTCGCCAGCGCCTCGTGCAGCGCCTTGTTGTCGCCGGCCCGGGTCCACACCGTGCGGGCACGGCCGACGATCCGTGCACCCTTCCACATGGCATGGATACCCGAATCGACCATGCCCATGCGCTGGCGGGCGTCGCCGATGTTGGCGACCGGGAGCCCGGCGTAGGCCTCGAGCAACTCGTCGGTGGCGCGTCCATTCGCATCGGCGAGGGTGCGGTGCACCTCGGCCGTCGCGGACGCGAGGACCGGGCGGACCCCAAGGATGTCGAGGAGCTCGACCGAGGCGGCCGCCTCCACCGAGCGTCGGGCGGCGTGCTTGCGGGTGCCGTCCCGCAGCCGGTCCAGGGCCGAGAAGCTGCCGGACAGCTCACCGGCGATCTGCGCACGCACCCATTGCTCGGCGTCGGCAGCGATCCCGGCATCGACCGATTCGACGATCAACGCGCCGAGGCCCTTCATGAACGCGCTGCGCAGCAGCTTGCGGTTCGACGCGTCCCCGGGCGCACCGGAGATGTCCTCGACCGCGGCGCCGAGTGCCTCGAAATAGGCGGCCGCCGCGGTCGATCCGTCGCCACTGACCACCAGAGCGGTACGCGCCCCGTGGGCGGGGACGGACCCGACCACCGCGACATCGGCGAACGCAGCGCCTGCCGCGCCGACCACGTCGGCGACCTGCGCCTTGATCTCGGCCGGCGCGGCATTCATGTCCGCGTAGCAAATGCCGGCCGACAGATGCGGTGCGGCGTCGAGCGCCGCCCGCACCGCCACCTTCGCGCTGGTCAGACTCAGCACCAGATCCGCACCCCGCACGGTGTCGGCGACGTCGTCGAAGCGCAGCACTCCCGCGGGAGTGGCGGTGTCGGCCGGGTCGAACCCGGTCACCTCCCAGCCCTTCGCGAGGAATCCCGACGAGTAGAGACTTCCGGCTTCACCCAAGCCGAGGATCGCAACCTTCATAATTTCCTCTCATACTGTGATAACCTCTATCACATGATGCAGTAATGGTGGTCACACTGCATCGCCGTTGTCAAGGCATCGAGATGTGAGAGGGATTGATCGCGAAAGTGACCACCGCACGCGCGGACGGCTCAGGACCCCGCGCCTATTCGGCGTGCTGACGTGCAGGTTCGCATCTACCGTCGAGTGGGTTCGCGATTCGCACAGCAACGAGGATTTGCACGGGCCGGGGCACGAGAATCGAGGCTGACCGGGAATTCGTGCGCGCGGAGAGACAGGGGAGGACCGAAAATCCTGGAAGTCGCACGCATGTGAATGTGGGTGACCACGCCGAGGTGCATGCGGGCGCCACCTCGGAGTTCGTCATCGTGAGCAACGGCGGCGGGGACGCGAGCACCGAAGCGATCACACCGGTTGGCGCCAAACCGGTTGCGTGGGAGTGGGTGTCGCCGAAGAGGGGGTTCTTCCAGCCACCGAAGGAGTGGTACGCGGTGGGGACGGGGACGTCGATGCCGACCGTGCCGACCTCGACCTCGTTCTGGAACTGTCGGGCGGCGCCGCCGTCGTCGTTGGTGAAGATGGCGGTGCCATTGCCGAACTGGCTGGAGCGAGTGTCGCGCTAGTACGACGCCCGGCCACCGCTGGCGTCGTAGACGGCGCCGGTCGAGAAGCTGAGCGCTTCCGAGCACAGCCATGCGACGAGTTCGGCGATCTCCTCGGGCCGTCCCATCCGGGCCATCGGGGTCAGGCTCTGCGACCGCGCGAGGATCGCCGGGTCGGTGCCGGCATTCATCGGGCTCTCCACCGCGGCGGGTGCCACCACGTTGGCCAGGACACCGGTCTTCGCGACCTCCTTGCCGAGCGATTTCGTCAGCGCGATCACGGCGGCCTTCGACGCCGAGTAGGCGCTCTGGTTGGGATTCCCGTCCTTCGCCGCGATGCTCGCCAGATTCACGACCCGCCCCCAGCCGGCGCCGGTCATGGCCGGCACGAACGCGCGGCAGAGGAGGAATGTCCCGTCGACGTTGATCCGGAACGTGCGGCGCCAGTCCTCGAGATCGACGTCCACCAGGGGAGCGGACGGTCCCACGACGCCGGCGCTGTTGACGAGGATGTCGACACGGCCGAGCCGGGCGGCGAGTTTCTCGACGGCGTCGGCGTCGGTGACGTCGAGGTGCTCGTCGGCCCCCGTGGCGACGTCGGCGGTGACGACGCGGACCCCGGCGTCGGCGAGGCGTTTCGCGCACGCCGCGCCGATTCCGCTCGCGCCGCCGGTGACGAGCGCGGTGGCGCCCTCGGGATACGTGGACATGGTGTTTTCTCCTCGCGACTGTGTGCGCAGTAGTCTTGTTCTATGTGCGAAATCGGTATGATCCGATTCACACTGTGTATGAATTGGAATATATGGGCTGAGCAACACTCGTCAAACTCGCCGAAGGGAATCCGATGGAGATTCGCTGGCTGCAAGCGTTCGTCGCCGTCGCCGAAGAACTGCATTTCGGCAGGGCCGCGGCGCGACTCCAGATGGCCCAGTCGCCGCTGAGTCAGACGGTGCGCAAACTCGAGAAGGACATCGGCGTGCCGTTGTTCGAGCGGAGCACCCGCAGTGTCGCCCTGACGTCGGCCGGACACACGTTCCTGCCGCACGCGTACCGGATTCTCGAGAGCGTCGACATCGCGCGGCAGGCCACCCGTGCGTCCGCCGGGGGCGTGTACGGCCGCATCAAGATCGGCTTCACGGGCGTGCTCAATCACCTGTCCCTGCCCCCGCTCACCCGCGCGCTCCGGCAGCGCTACCCCGACATCGAACTCACCCTCGTCGGACGCATCATGACCCGTGACGCCATCACCCAACTGGACAGTGGTGCACTCGATCTCGCGTTCGTCGGCCTTCCCGTCGAGACGGCCTCGGTGTCCACCCGGTTGATCCGCCGCGAGCCGTTCGGGGCCGTGCTCCCGGCGGACCACCCGCTCGCGTCCGAGCCGGAGATCGATCTGCGCGACCTGGCCGAAGACGGCTTCGTCACGACAC
Source organism: Rhodococcus mengyinensis (assembly GCF_048381435.1). Lineage (NCBI taxonomy): Bacteria > Bacillati > Actinomycetota > Actinomycetes > Mycobacteriales > Nocardiaceae > Rhodococcus > Rhodococcus mengyinensis. Next base: position 8,889 of record NZ_JBLWIT010000137.1, read on the forward strand.
CGCTGTCGGCCGGTTCGGCATTGCAGGAGGTCGCGATGCGGGCCTGCGTCGATGCGGGGTTCCGTCCCCGCGTGGTGCAGGAGATCACCGATCCGTACATGATCCTGATGCTGGTGGCGACGGGTGTCGGCGTGGCGCTCATGACGTCGGGCATTGCCGCGCTCACGCCCCCGGGCACGGTGTTCGTGCCGCTCACCGGCGAGCCGATCTACATGAACCACGGGCTCGCCTGGTCACCGCGTCGGGTCTCCGACGCGCTCCGGGTGGCCCTCGCGGTCTCGGAGGACATTCTCCCGACTCCCGATTAGGACATTTTCGGTCTATATCTAAGACTTTTTTTGCGCTGGACTGCGCATAGTTCGCCATGACACGCTCGTCACGGTCCGGAACTTCGTGTGAGGTGGATCTCCTCCGAAGGAAGCCTCGCGGCGCACCGGATCCTTGGGACGAAAGGAACACCATGGCAAGCACTTCCACTCGCGACACCGAGGGACAACCGAACGAGAACGCCCGCCGGGCCGCCGTCTCGGGATTCCTCGGCAGCACGCTGGAGTACTACGACTTCTTCATCTACGGATCCGCGGCAGCGCTGGTCTTCCCGCGAATCTTCTTCCCGGGCGGAGGAGCCACGGCGACCCTGCTGTCGATCGGCACGCTCGGCGTGGCGTACATCGCGCGCCCACTCGGCGCAGTGCTGTGGGGACATCTCGGGGATCGATACGGGCGCAAGAATTCGCTGCTGGCGTGCCTCCTGCTCATGGGTATCGCGACCGTGGTCGTCGGCTGCCTGCCCACGTACGAACAGATCGGTATCGCCGCGCCCATCATCCTGGTGCTCCTGCGATTGCTGCAGGGCCTGTCCGCCGGCGGCGAATCGCCAGGATCGTCCGCGCTGACGCTCGAACACGCACCGGACAACCGTCGTTCGTTCTACACCTCGTTCACCATGAGCGGCATCATGTTCGGCATCGTCATCTCGAGCCTGGTGTTCATTCCCGTGGCCGCGCTGCCGGACGACGCGCTCTACTCGTGGGGCTGGCGTGTGCCCTTCCTGCTCAGCATCGTCGTGACGGGTGTTGCGGTCTGGCTGCGTCGCAAGCTCGACGAGCCGGAGGTCTTCGAAGAGCTGAAGGAGCACGACGACACGGCGGGCATCCCCGTCGTCGAGATGTTCCGCTCGCACTGGCGCACCGTGATCCGCATCAGCCTCAGCGCGACGTTCGCGATGATCAACACCATCGTCAACGTCTTCGCGTTGGCCTACGCGGTGCAGGTCGCCGGGCTCGAACGCTCCACGATGCTGTGGGCCATCGCCACCGCCAACTTCGTCGCGGTCCTCACCCAGCCGCTGTTCGGAATGCTCGCCGACCGGATCGGCCGCAAACCGGTGTTCGTGACGGGCGCCGTCGGCGCCGCGGGCATGGTGTTCGTGTTCTTCCACGCGATCGGAACCGGCAGCGCGCCGATGGTGTTCGCGGCCGGCATCGTCCTGATCGGCCTGTTCTATGCGATGCCCAACGGCGTGTACCCCGCATACTTCCCCGAGCAGTTCCCCGCCAAGGTCCGGTACACCGGAATGGCCGTGAGCCTGATGCTCGGACTTCTGGTCGCCGGCTTCACCCCGGCCATCGCGCAGTGGCTGTCGGCGGGAGATACCGCGAACTGGACCCCGGTCGCCTGGATGTGCCTGGGCTTCGCGCTGCTGTCGTCGGTCGCCGCACTCACCGGTCCCGAGACCTACCGCACCCCCACCGAGCAGCTCGGCGAACCCGGCACGACGACGGTCGGCGCCCGGCACCAGACGCTCGTCCGCAACGACGCCTGACCGGCCCCGCCCTTCACTGCAGGAGATTGTCATGCACCCCGTATCCACCCGGCACCGGATCCGCCTCGTCGGGGCAGGGATCGCCACGTCCCTGTCGCCGGCGCTGCACGAACACGAGGCCGCCGCCCTCGGCCTGACCGACTACCGCTACGACCTGATCGACGTCGCGGCGGAGGGCATCCCTGTCGACGACTCCGGCGACACGCTGCGGCAGGCCGTCGCGGCGGGCTGCACCGGACTCAACGTCACCCACCCGTGCAAGCAGGTGGTCGTCGACTCACTCGACGAATTGTCGGACAACGCGCGACTTCTCGGTGCCGTCAACACCGTCGTCGTCCGCGACGGGCGGTTGATCGGTCACAACACCGACCACAGCGGATTCCTCGCGGCGCTGCGCCGGGGACTGCCCGATGCCACGCTCGGCCGCGTCGTCCTCGCCGGTGCGGGCGGTGCCGGTTCGGCCGTCGCCTACGCGCTCGCCGCCGCCGGGGTGACGGACCTGCGGGTCGCCGACCTCGACCCGGCCCGTGCCGCGGACGTCTGCGCGCGCCTCGCGGCGGCCTTCCCGCAGACGCGGGTCACGGCCATTCCCCTCGACGCGATCGAAGCGAACCTGGAGCACTGCGACGGCGTCGTCAACGCCTCTCCGATCGGCATGGTCGGACATCCGGGTACGCCGTTCGACACCGACGCGCTCCATCTCGGACTGTGGGTCGCCGACATCGTCTACCGCCCGCTGCGGACCGAACTCGTCACGGCAGCAACCGCTCTCGGCTGCGACGTGCTCGACGGCGGTCAGATGCTCGTCGCTCAGGCGGCCGACACGTTCGCCCTCCTCACCGGTGTCGTCCCCGACCCCGACCGCATGCGACGTCACCTGGGCGAACTGCTCGCCGATCAGTGCGCCCCGACCGTTCTCGAGGAGTCCCGATGACCGCGCGTCCGTTCGCCGCACCACTCGACCTGGGTAACGTGCGACTGCGCAACCGCTTCGTGTCGGCGCCGATGGAGCGCAACTACTGCGAGGTCGACGGCACTATGACCGACGACTACGTCGCGTACCTCGAGCGCCGTGCGGCGGGCGGTGCCGCTCTCGTCTTCACCGAGGCCAGCTACGTGCGGGCCGACGGCAAGGGCCGTATCCGGCAGATGGGCGTGGACGTCGACGAACGCATCCCGGGCATCGCGAAGATGGCCGCGGCGATCCACGCGCAGGGTGCGCTCGCCGGCGTCGAACTCAATCACGGCGGCCGCACCGCGCAGGGTTCCGTCAGCGGATTCGTCCCCGTCGCACCGTCACCGATCCCGTGCGCGGTGGTCGGCGGCGAAATGCCCGAGCAACTCGACGGCGACGATATCGAGCACATCATCGAATGCTTCGGTGAGGCCGCCGCGCGCTGTCAGCGGGCCGGGGTCGACGTGATCTCGCTGCACGGCGGTCACGGCTACCTCATCCACCAGTTCCTCTCGCCGGCGTACAACCACCGCGACGACGAGTGGGCCGACCCGGCGCTGTTCGTCAACAAGGTGATCGACGCCGTGCGCACGATGGCACCGGGTATCGCTCTCGGACTGCGGTTCTCGGCGTTCGAGGCCGTCGACGGCGGTCTCGACGCCGAGACGACCCGCGCCCGGATCGACGCGATCGACACCGACCGGCTCGACTTCCTCGACGTCTCCGCCGGCAACTACGAATCCGGGCAGTGGATCATCCAACCCGGCGAGTGGCCCCGCGGCCTCCTCGCCCCGTACTCCGAGCAGTACACGCGGGACTTCGACCTCCCCGTCGGAGTCGCAGGCCGGATCAGCTCACCCGAGGTCGCGGCGCAGATCATCGAATCGGGGCAGGCCGACTTCGTCAGCATGGCCCGCACCCTGCACGCCGACCCGGACTTCCCGAACCGCGCGCTGGACGGCGGCCGGTACCGGCCCTGCATCGCCTGCAACTACTGCATCGACAGCCTCGCCGCCGGACCCGTTCCGTGCTCGGTCAATCCGTGGGTGGGCCGCGAACTCGAGCAGCCGTCGAAACCGGCGGACGTGGCGGTGCGTGTCGCCGTCGTCGGCGGTGGCCCGTCGGGCATGGCGGCCGCCCGCGACCTCGCGCTCGCCGGGCACCGCGTCGACCTGTACGACGAACGTGGCAGTCTCGGTGGCGATTTCGCGCTGGCCTCGCGACTGCACGAGTACCCCGAGTACTCACGGATCGTCGACTGGTACCTCGCCGAGATCGCCGACCTCGACATCACCTGCCACACCGGCACGCGGGTCGACGCCGCCGCACTGGCGGAACTCGACTTCGACGCCGTCGTGCTCGCAACGGGCGGCCGCGGACCCGAGGTCGACCTCCCCGGGGCCGACACCCGGAGGGTCCGCGACGTCCGCGAGTTCCTGGAATCCGGAGACCCCGCACCCGAGGCGATCACGATCTTCGGCGCCGACCGGGAAGCGGCCGCGGTCGCCGACGACCTGCTCCAGCACGGCACGAAGGTGGTCATGATCGGCCCGCAGGAGACGATCGCCCACGACGTCGGCCGGCGCGGAAAGATCGTGCTGCTGCCGCGGCTCGCGGCGAGTGCGAACCTCACCACCCACCTGTCGTCGATCATGACGCGGATCGAGGAAGACCGGGTGGTGATCTCGACCGCCGGAGAAGAGCGGGTGGTCGACGCCCCCGGCGAACTGCTGATCTCGCACGGCGTCGAGCCGCGTACCGACCTGCTCGCCGCGGTGCGGTCGCTGGCACCGCGACTCGGCGTCCACACGGTCGGTGACGCGAGTGGCGACGGCGGCTCCATCCACGCCGCTCTCGTCACCGCAGCCGACGTCGCCGCGAAGATCACCGCGGCCGCCGAAGCCCGCGAGGAGGTCAGCGCATGATGGACATCCCGCCCCTCGGTCTCGGGATCTGGCCACTGACCGGACCGGACGCCACCCGGGCCGTGCTGTCCGGCATCGAGGCCGGCTACCGGCTCGTCGACACCGCCACGGTCTACGACAACGAGGACGCCGTGGGGGTTGCGCTCGCGGAGTGCGGACTGCCCCGCGAGGAGCTGTTCGTCACCACGAAACTGCGTGGGAGCGATCACGTGTCGGGTGACATCCGCGGCGCGGTCGAGCGCAGCCTGAAGACTCTGGGACTCGATCGGCTCGACCTGTTCCTCATCCACTGGCCACTGCCACGCCACGACCGGTACGTGGCGGCGTTCGAGGCGATGCTCGCGTGCCGCGACGCCGGCCTCGTCCGCTACGTCGGCGTCTCCAACTTCCTGGAGACGCACCTGCGTCGCGTCCTCACCGAAACCGGAGAAGCGCCGGCGGTCAACCAGATCCAGATGGACCCGTCACTCGCCCGGCTGCCGGTCCGGCGCGCGAACGACGAACTCGGCGTGTTCACGCAGTCGTGGAGCCCACTGGGCCGCGGCGAGGTGCTCGGCTCACCCGAGGTCACCGACATCGCCCGGCGCCTCGACCGCACCGCCGCGCAGGTGGTCCTGGCCTGGCACTTCGCGCAGGGTGTCGTGCCGATCGCGAGATCCGCGAATCCCGCGCGTCAGGCCGAGAACCTGGCCGCCCTCGACGTGCGGCTCACCGCCGCGGACGTCGACGCCCTGAACCGTCTCGACCGCGGCGAATCCGCGGCCCGGGACGTCGAAACGGAGGAGCACTACTGATGGCACTACGTATCGGCATCGTCGGCTGCGGAAAGATCGCCGGCAACCACGCCCGGGCGCTGCAGCAGGTGCCCGGCGTCGACGTGGTCGGCTGCTGCGACCCCGACGTCGACCGCGCCCGCGAGTTCGCGGCCGCACACGGTATCGCGCGGGCCGTCGGTTCGGTGGAGGAGCTGATCGCCCTCGGCCTCGATGCGTGCACCGTCTGCACCCCGCATCCGGTGCACGAGCAGGTGGTCGTCGCGGCGGCGGAGGCCGGGATCCACGTGCTGTGCGAGAAGCCGATCGCGGTCGACGTCGCCGCGGCAGACCGGATGATCGCGGCCGCCGACCACGCCGGCATCACGTTCGGTGTGCTGTTCCAGCGCCGGTTCTGGCCGGCCGCGAAACGCATCAGGACGGCCATCGACGACGGCCGGATCGGCGTTCCGGTGCTCGGTGAGGCGTCGGTGCTCCTGCACCGCCCGTCGTCCTACTACTCCGCCGACGAGTGGCGCGGACGGTGGGACACCGACGGCGGCGGAGTCCTGATGACACAGGCCGTCCACCAGATCGACATGCTCCAATGGTTCATGGGTGAGGCCGTCTCGGTGAGCGGCTTCATCCGCACCCACACGCACGGCGACCACATCGAGACCGAGGACAGTGCGTCCGCCGTCGTCTCGTTCGCGTCGGGCGGCACGGCGACCGTCACCGCGACCACCGGCGCCAACCACAACCTCGGCAACCGGGTCACCGTGATCGGGCAGACCGGTGCGATTGCGAGCGTCCTCGAGTTCCCGGAGGGTAGGGAGGGCGTCAACGAGATCTGGACGGTCCCCGGCGAAGTCGAGTTCCGCACCCCGTTCACACCCGGCGTCCGTGCCAATCTCGACGTCACGGAAGTCAACGCCGGACTCGCCGACTTCCACACACTCCAGGTGCAGGACTTCGCGGACGCCGTCCTGGCCGGTCGCGACCCCGCCGTCACCGGACGTGATGCGCGCGCCTCGCTGGCGATCATCGCGGCGATCTACGAGTCCTCGCGCACCGGCCGGGTCGTCGACCTCACGCCCGCACCGACTTTCGCAACAACATCCGCTCAGGAGACGCTATGACCCCCGAACACACCACCGCCACCTATGACGTCGTCGTCATCGGCTCCGGAGCGGGCGGTCTGTCCGCCGCCGTCGCCGCAGCCGACGGGGGCGCCTCCGTCCTCGTCGTTGAGAAGGCGGACACGTGCGGCGGCGCGACGGCATGGTCCGGCGGCTGGATGTGGGCGCCGCGGAACCTGTTCGCGCAGGCGGACGGCGTGAACGAGGACCGCTCGCTGCCGCGCACCTATCTCGAGCACCGACTCGGCGAGAACTTCGACGCCGCCAAGGTCGACGCCCTGCTCGACGGAGCACCCGAGATGGTGGAGTTCTTCGAGACGAAGACGGCGCTGCAGTTCGTTCCGGGCGCGAAGATCGCCGACATCCACGGCGACACACCGGGAGCGGGCACGGGGCACCGCTCCGTCGGGCCGAAGCCGGTGAGCCTGCGGAAACTCGGCCCCGACGTCGCGGCGCTGCTCCGGCGGCAGCTCTACGAGACGTCGTTCCTCGGCATGGGCATCATGGCCGGCCCGGACCTGCAGGCCTTCCTGCACTCGACGCGTTCGGCAAAGGCGTTCGTGCACTGCGCCCGCAGGGTGTCCACGCACCTGCTCGACCTCGTCACCACACGCCGCGGCCAGCAACTCGTCAACGGCACCGCACTCGTCGGCCGGCTGCTGCGGTCGGCGCTCGACGCCGGCGTCGAGATTCGCGTGAGCACGGCCGCCACCGCGCTGACCACCGACTCCGCGGGCAGTGTCACCGGTGTCCGGCTGGAGGGCCCGGACGGGGCCTACTCCGTGTCCGCCCGCCGCGGAGTCGTCCTCGCGACGGGCGGCTTCAGTCGCGACGTCGACCGGCGCCGCGAACTCTTCCCCCGCACGCCCACGGGCCGTGAACACTGGACCCTCACCCCGCCCACGACCACCGGCGACGGCATCACCCTCGGCGAGTCGGTCGGCGGGCGACTCGACCGCTCGGTCGCATCGCCGGTGGCGTACTGCCCGGTGTCGATCATTCGATACCGCAACGGCAAGGAGGGCGTGTTCCCGCACATCCTCGACCGCGGAAAGCCCGGCGCCATCGGCGTTCTCGCCGACGGCCGCCGCTTCGTCAACGAGGCCCTCGGCTACCACGACTACACTCTTGCGATGATCGACCAGGTCCCCGACGGCGACGAGGTCTGCTCCTGGTTGATCGCCGACCAGCGGTACCTGCGGTACTTCCCGCTCGGCATGGCCAAGCCGCTGCCGATCCCCACGTGGCCGTACCTGAAGTCCGGCTACCTCACCCGCGGCCGCACGGTGCGCGAGCTGGCCGAGAAGATCGGCGTCGACCCCGACGGCCTGGAGAAGACGGTCGCAGCGTTCAACGAGGGCGCCCGCGACGGCGTCGACCCCGAGTTCGGTCGTGGCACCACCCCGTTCACCATCGGGTCGGGAGACCCGGACAATCCGTGGCCCAACCCCTCCCTCGCACCGCTCGAGGAGGGCCCGTTCTACGCGGTCAAGGTGGTGCCCGGCAGCTTCGGCACGTTCGCCGGTCTGGTCACCGACGCGACGTCCCGGGTGCTGAACGACGACGACCAGCCGATCGACGGGTTGTTCGCCGTCGGGGTCGACCAGTCCAGCGTCATGGGCGGCCACTACCCGTCCGGCGGCATCAACCTCGGCCCGGCCATGACCTTCGGCTACCTCACCGGTCGCCGCCTCGCCTCGACGACAGGAGATCAGCGATGACCGCCCCACTCGGCCTCGCCGCACTCACCGTGCTCGACACCGCGCCGCTGCAGCAGGTGGACCTCGCCGAGAAGCACGGCTTCGACACCATCGGCATCCGGCTGCTGCCCGCCGCGCCCGGCACCACCGCCTACCCGCTGCACGAGGACGACGCCGCCCTCGACACGCTGATCCGTCGTCTCGACGATTCGCCGATAGAGGTGTTCGACCTCGAAATCATCCGGCTGGGAGCCGATTTCGACCCGAAGTCGTACGTTCCGCTGCTCGAGGCGGGCGCACGCCTCGGTGCGAAGGCCGTGCTCGTCGGCGGCGACGACCGCGACCGTTCCCGGCTCACCGACTCCTATGCCCGGCTCGCGGAACTGTGCGCGCAGTACGGCATCGTCGCGAGCCTCGAGTTCATGCCGTGGACGGCCGTGCCCGACGCGACCACCGCGGTCGAGATCGTGTCGCAGGCCGACGGGCCGGCGCGCAGCGTGCTGGTGGACGGGCTGCACGTGGGACGGTCGAGCACCACGCTCGACGACCTGGCGGCGATTCCGCGGGAATGGCTGCACTACGCCCAGATGTGCGACGGCTCGGTGCCCGCGCCCACGGACGACGCCGAACTGATCCGTCAGGCCCGCGAAGAGCGGCTGGTTCCGGGGTCGGGTGGCATCCCGCTCGCCGACATCTGGTCGACGTTGCCGGCGGGTCTCCCGGTGAGCATCGAACTCCCCAACGAGCCGCTCCGGCGGGCCGCCGGCACGGACGCGTGGCTCGCGCGGCTGGTCGCCGCCACCCGGGAGGTGCTCGCGCAGGTTCCGGCGGCCACCGGACGCTGAAGGTCCGGGCTACCGTTCTTGCATGCCCCGCCCCGACAACGTCCCCGTGTACACGATGCGCCAGCTGGCGGCGTTCGTGGCGGTCGCGGAGACCGGAACGATCAGTGGTGCGGCCGAGCGGATGCACCTGTCGCAGTCGGCGCTGTCCGCGGCGGTGACGGACCTGGAGAAGGCACTGAAGGCGCAATTGTGTGTGCGCCGGCGGGCCCGCGGTGTGCAGCTGACCCCGACGGGGGAGGCGGTGCTGTCGCGGGCGCGTGCCCTGTTGCAGCAGGCGGGGGAGTTGCAGTCCGACGCGTCCGGGGAGGGCGGTGTCGTCGCGGGGCCGATCGCCGTCGGCTGCTACCCCGCGCTCGGCCCGACGATCCTGCCGTCGATGTTGTACGCGTTCACAGCCGAGTACCCGCGGGCGTCCGTGGAGTTCCGGGAAGACACGCAGAACCGGTTGCGGACGCAGCTCGAGGGCGGCGAACTGGACGTCGCCATCGTCTACGACCTGGACCTGTCCCCGGAGTGGCAGACCGTGCCGCTCATGACCCGGGAGCCGATGGTGGTGTTCGGGGCGGAGCATCCGCTGGCGGGAGTCGACGGGCCGGTGCGGCTCGTGGATCTGGCCGAGCACCCGATGGTGCTGCTGGACGCGCCACCGAGCACCAACCATGCGATGGACGTCTGCCGGGAGGCCGGTTTCGCGCCCCGGGTGGCGTACCGGACCGCGAACTTCGAGACGGCGCGGGCCTTCGTCGGACGCGGCCTGGGGTGGACGCTGCTGTTGCAACGACCCCTGGTCGACGTCACGTACGAGGGTCTGCCCGTCGTCGTGAAACCGATCGCCGAACCGAAACCGGCGTCGGTGGCCGTGGTCGTGGCATGGCATCAGGAGGCGACGCTGAGCCGGGTCGCGCGAGCATTCATCCGGTTCGTCACGCCCTGAGCTGCGCATTCGTGCCTTCCACGGTTTTTCTGCAATTCATGCGGGGATAGTCCCGCTTTTCAGATGTATGTGAGTCGGGTCATTGTTTTCCGGTAGCGCGATGAGTATGCGCGCAGCAGAACCGGGAAGGCAGACGATGACGGCAATCACCGAGGCGACACCGCCGGTGTCCCACAAGGAAGCGCGCAGGGCAGTCCTGTCGAGCTTCGTCGGTACCGCGATCGAGTGGTACGACTTCTTCATCTACGGCACCGCCGCAGCCCTGGTGATCGGACCGCAGTTCTTCCCCGGCGCGTCGACGTTCGCCGGAACCCTCGCCGCATTCGCCACGTTCGCGGTCGGATTCATCGCCCGCCCGATCGGCGGTGTCGTCATGGGCCACTTCGGTGACCGCATCGGGCGCAAGTCGATGCTGGTGCTGTCGCTGACCATGATGGGCGCCGCGACTGTCGGCATCGGCCTGCTCCCGAACTTCGAGGCCATCGGGGTGGCCGCACCCATCCTGCTGGTGGCGTTGCGGTTCGTCCAGGGCATCGGCGTCGGCGGCGAATGGGGCGGTGCGGTGCTCATGGCCACCGAGCACGCCCCGGAAGGCAAGCGCGGACTGTACGGCGCGGCACCGCAGATGGGCGTTCCGGCCGGAGTGATCATGGCGAACGTCGTGTTCCTCGCCGTCACCCAGTTGCTGTCCGACGACGCGTTCCAGACGTGGGGCTGGCGGGTGCCGTTCCTGATGAGCGCCGTGCTCGTCGGCGTCGCGATGTGGATTCGGCTCGGCGTCTTCGAGTCCCCGGCGTTCGCGGAGGCCAAGGAGAGCGACACGATCGTGAAGATGCCGATCGTCGAGGTGCTGACCCGCAACTGGCGGACGGTGCTGCTCGCGGCCGGCACGTTCATCGCGACCAACGGCATCGCCTACGTGTTCATGGTGTACGTCCTGACGTACGGCACCAAGGAACTCGGCTACAGCCGCGCCACGATGCTCACACTGCTGATCGTCGCGTGCCCGGTCTGGATGGCGGGCATGGCCGTGTCGGCCTGGAAGTCGGACGTGCTCGGCCGGCGCCGCGTGTACACGTGGAGTTCGATCGCGCTCGTGATCGTGGCCGCGGTGTTCTTCCCGCTCATCGACACGGCGTCGATCCCCGTCATGCTGCTCGCGATGATCGTGATGGCGGCGGTCCTCGGCACCACCGCGGGGCCGCAGTCGGCACTGTTCGCGGAACTCTTCCCCGCCCACATCCGCTACAGCGGTGCGTCTCTCGGCTACCAGATCGGCGCCATCCTCGGCGGCGGGCTCGCACCATTCATGGCGACGTGGCTGTTCGAAGCGTTCGGCACCTCGACGGCCGTCACCGCCTACTTCGTGGTGATCGCCGTGGTCAGTCTCGTCTCGATCCTGCTGTTGCCGGAAACCAACACCACGCGCCGGGAAGCGGAGGCCGCCTGACATGTCCACCTACTTTCAGCCACAGAAGTACCCGGCGACGGAGTTCGCGTCGACCGGTGCAACCGACGAGGCCCTGCCCGTCGTCGTCGTCGGCGCGGGACCGGTCGGCATGGGCGTCGCGCTCGGCCTCGCGCAGCGCGGCATCCCCGTCACCGTGCTCGAGGCCGCCGACCAGGTGTCGTTCGGCAGCCGCGCCATTTGTATCTCCCGGCACAGCCTCGAGGTGGCCGCCCGGCTCGGTTTCGGCCCGGAACTCGAGAAGATCGTGCTCCCCTGGGTGGGTGGGCGCAGCTTCTACCGCGACGAGCAGGTGCTGCACTTCCAGATGGCGCACGGCGAACACGACGTCCGCGGGCCCATGGTCAACGTATCGCAGTCCGAGATCGAACAGATCATGACCGACACACTGCTCGCGCACCCGCTGATCACGTTCCACTGGTCGTCGAGCGTCGCCGGGGTGCTGCGGTCGGACGAGGACGTGACGCTCGACGTCGACACCGCGTTCGGTGCTCGCCGACTCCGCGCGCGCTGGGTGGTGGCCGCCGACGGCGGTCGCAGCCGGATGCGCGAACTCGCCGGAATCCGGTTGCAGGGAAACAGCTATCAGGGCAATTACGTGATCGCCGACATCCACTGGGAATCGACGCTGCCCGCCGAGCGGATGGTGTGGTTCGACCCGCCGAGCAACCCCGGCTCGACGATCATCATGCATCAGCAACCCCGCGACATCTGGCGCATCGACTATCAACTCGACAGCTCCGACGACGCCGAACTCGAGACGCAGGAAGACCGCATCCGCGACCGGATCACCCGGCACCTCGACTGGCTCGAGAACGACGTGCCGTGGACCCTCGAATGGCACGGCTTCTACCGCGCGCACGCGCTCGCGCTGGAAGACTTCACGCACGGTCGCATCCTGTTCGCCGGGGACGCCGCCCACCTGGTGCCGATCTTCGGCGTCCGCGGGCTGAACTCCGGCATGGAGGACGCCGAGACCCTGGCCTGGACCCTGGCCGCCGTCGTCCACGGGACCGCGGACAAATCTCTCCTGCGGGCATATTCGGCCGAGCGGCGCGCCGCCTGGCAGCAGAACGTCGACAACGCGGGCAAGTCGACGCTCATCATGTCGCCCGGCAGCCACGGCTACCGCACCACCCGCGACGCGGTGCTGGCGCTGGCCACGACCCGTCCGGAGTTCGGTCACCTCATCAATCCGCGGCAGTCGAGTGCGACGCACGCGCACCTGTCGCCGCTCACGTGGCCGGTGGCCGCGGGGACGACCGGCGTGCTGCCCGGGGATCCGATGGAGGACCGGCGCGTCCGCGTCGTCACCGCCGACGGGTCGGTGGAGTCGTCGCTGAACCGGGTCCGGGGAACGGGTTTCGCGCTCCTCGGTGTCGGAGTCGACGCGGCCGGTGCCCGGATGATCGCCGCACACGCATCCGTTCTCGCGATGGCGCTGTCGCCCGAATCGGTGCGGGCGGTCGTCGTCCCGGCACCGGGTGCGGCGGTGGCCGCGGCGGCCGACCTGACGGTCCTCGACGACCCCGACGGTGCGCTGCCGACGGCTCTCGGTGCGGCCGCGGGTGAGTGCTTTGTGATCCGCCCGGACGGACTCGTCCTGTGCCGGGTCCGCGACCTGTCGCTGCTCGGCAACGTTCACGACCACCTGAAAACGGCAACCGCCCCCACTCTGGGCGTCGTCCCCGCGCACACGGAGACGACGGCGACACCGGACGAACTGCTGCGCGAGAACGTGTGGATGGGACTGTCGGAGGCGCTCGACCAGTCGGACGAATCGGACCGCGAGGGATTCCTGACCCGGCTCGCGCTGCTGCTCGGATCGCAATCGGGCCTGCGGGAGTTCGAGGAAGCGCTGGCCGCCGCCTCCCACGTGAGTGGCAAAGTGTGCTCCGGCACTTCGCGGCACTCACATGCGGACGCTTAGCCTGGGGGCATGGCGCACCCACAGTTCCTGAACTCGCCCAAGTCCTTCGTCGTCGACGCGCTCCGCGGAGCCGTCGCCACCACCGACGATCTCGAATGGCATCCGGAACCGGGTTATCTCACACGGCGGGAACCGTTGCCGTCCGGGCAGGTCGCGTTGCTGTCGGGCGGCGGGTCCGGGCACGAACCGCTGCACGCCGGGTTCGTCGGCCGGGGCATGCTCACCGGAGCCTGCCCCGGCCTGATCTTCAGTTCGCCCAACGCGCTGCAGGTGCGGGCCGCGACCCGGGCCGTGGACGCGGGCGGCGGAGTCGTGCACATCGTGAAGAACTACACCGGCGACGTCCTCAACTTCCGCATCGCCGGCGAACTGGCGGCGGAGGACGGCGTCAGGGTCGAGCACGTGCTCGTCGACGACGACGTCGCCTCCGAACGGGAGGACGGGCCCGGACGTCGCGGCACCGCGGCCACGATCGCGGTCGAGAAGATCTGCGGCGCTTCGGCCGAACGCGGCGACGACCTCGCCACCGTCGCGGAGTTCGGGCGACGCACCGCCCGGAATTCCCGCAGCATGGCGGTCGCCCTCAGCGCGTGCACCGTTCCGGGGGCGGACTCGCCGTCGTTCGACCTCCCGGAGGGGCAGATCGAACTCGGGATCGGCATCCACGGCGAACGTGGAACCGAACGGGTCGACGCGATGGGGGCGGCCGAACTGGTCCGCCGGCTCACCGACCCCGTGCTCGCCTCCCTCGGCGTGGAGCGGGGCGAGCCGGTGATCGCGATCGTCAACGGGCTCGGAGCGGCCCATCCGCTGGAGCTGCAACTGCTGTTCGGTGAGCTCGCCGACCACCTCGCGGAGCGGGGTGTGGTGATCCGTCGCTCGCTGGTCGGCAGCTTCGTCACCGCCCTCGACATGGACGGCGCGTCCATCACGCTGGTGCGCTGCGACGACCAGCTCCTCGACCTGTGGGACGCACCGACCGCCGCACCGGGATGGCCCAACGCCCCGGCCGGGGAATTCCGCGGCATCGCAGACGAATCCGAGGTGCGGTTCCGGTCGAACGTCGCCTCCCGCGAGGACGAGGCGGAGGTGCCCGGAACCGCCGACGCGCTGGGCCGGGCGGCGGTGGGTGCGTGGATCGGCGCGTTCGTGGAAAAGGTGCTCGCCGAGGAACCGAACCTCACCGACCTCGATCGCCGCGCGGGCGACGGGGACTTCGGCACCAACATGGTGGCCGCCCTCGACCACGTCGACGTTCCCGGGATCCGCGACCGCTACTCTCCGGCGACGGTGTTCGAATCACTGTCCGACGCCTACCTCGGTCACGCGGGTGGCACGTCCGGCGCGCTGTTCGGTGTCTGGTTCCGGCAGTTCTACCGGGTGGCCGCCGACGCACCGCACGGACTGGACACGAAGGCGATCGCCGCCGCGGCACGAGCAGGCCTCGACACGATCCAGGAACTCGGTGGGGCGCAACCCGGAGACAAGACGATGATCGACGCCATCGCCCCCGCCGTCGCCGCCCTCGAATCGGCCGTCGCGGCCGGGAAGGGTCCGGCCGAGGGTCTGGCCGAGGCCGCGGACGCCGCCGCCCGCAGTGCCGAGGCCACCGCGGACATCACCGCGCGGCGCGGCCGGGCCAGTTACATCGGTGAGGCGGCGCGCGGCGTCGTGGACCCCGGTGCACTGGTGCTGTCGTGGTTCTTCGCCGAGGCCGCGGAAGCGGCCCGCACGGTCGGGTAGTCACCGCGCGCGGGGCTCGGCACGTAAGGTGAGGAGAAGAACCCCCGAGTCGTGCTGTGCAAACCCGTCGCCACACCTCTCTCCACCTGCGTACGGGACGCAGAATCAGGGACGGACACGTAGACAGTGGAAGACACCGCCAGCCGGGGAATCCAGGCTTTCATCGCCGACGTCGTGGAACGGGGCGGCAAAGCCATCCGGCTCACCCACTCGCGACGTAACCCCGTCCAGGTCTGGGGCGACGACGGCACGAGCTGCATCGTGCGGGTGCGCTCCAAGCTCAGCGGCGACTGGCAGGCCCGCAAACAGGACGAATCGCTCGACGACGACGACACCGGCTCGCAGTTCTGGGTGTTCGTGGATCTCGCGAGTTCGCCGGAGGAGTTCTTCGTCGTGCCCTCATCCGAGGTCGCCGACGACATCCGCGCCGAGGTGGATCTGTGGATGATGGACACCCCCGGCCGCACGCGGACCGGACATCACGCGATCCCGCTGAGCCGGATCGCGCACGGTCGCGGGCGCTGGGACTTGCTCGGGCTGGCGGGGGAGAAAGACCCCAGCCGGTACAGCGACGCGCAACGCGCGACGACGGCGGCGACGTTGCGCGCCGACGCCGACGCCCGCGCTTCGGCCCGGAAGAAGCCGGCCAAGGCGACGGCGGCGTTGGAGGAATTGATCGATACCCGCCTCGAGGTCGTGGCCGACTTCGAGGGATATCGGTTGGTCGGACGGTTCGACCCCGACACCCAGACTCTGGAGATCATGCGTGGTCCGATGCAGGGCCGCCGGTTCCCCGACCCCACGACGGCGGCGACCGCTGTTGCCAGTCACATCAGCGGAGACATCGAAACCCACGACGGCTGGGACTTCTGGCGCACCGAACAGGGTGATCGAATTCCTATGGGGCAGAACAGTATCCGATAGCAGCTGAGAGTTCCCTGAAACTGTTCCGGCGCGCGGCGGTTGAGAATACCCTGAGGTGGGTACCGCAGACATGATCCGCCGTGCATCGGCGGTTGTGGCCACGGCCGATGGGAGCTCATCATGCGAATCGTCGATGGCACAGTGCACGCAGTGTCAGGTGCTGCGAACGCGACGACCAGTGCGGTCGGCGCGGTCGGAGGGGCCGCGATCGGTGGTGTGGTCGGCGGAGTGCGCGGAGCGGCGAGCGGGGTCCGGTCCGGCATGGAGAGCGGGAGTCATTCGACGCCTGCCGCCGCGCTGACCTTGGCCGCCGTCGGCGTGGCCGGACTGGTCGAGTGGCCGGTGCTGGTCACCGTGGGCGGGGCGGCGCTCGTGCTGCGGCAGTTCGGCGTGGGTTCCAGGCAGTAGCTGCCGTGGGACTCGGTCGATACGTCCGTGCCGCTGCATCCCTGCCGGTGCGCGGCGCCGGTGTCGGACTCGGGGTGGCGTCTTACGGAGGCACGGTCGTAGCCGATCTGATATCCACCACCGCACGGACCGCGACGCAGATCGCCACCGAGGTGCTCGGGGGAACCCCGGCCCGCCGCACGAGTTCCGGACACGGCCGTGCCTGGATCGAGGTCCGCGGACTCGACGGACCTCGCGGGGACGACGTGGCCGCGACCGTTCTCGGCGCCGTCCGGGAAACCGCCGGTGTGGCGGGAGCCGAACTCAACCGCGCGCTGTCCCGGCTGGTGGTGACGGTCGACGAGCACGGACCGTCGGTGGCCGCGCTGTGTGCCGTGGTCGCGGGCGCGGAGGATGTCGCGCGACCGATCGCCCGCGGTGCCGTCCGCGACCGGCCCGGAGAACTTCCCGGCGACGACGTCGCACTCGCCGAACGCGCGCTCGCACTGGCCGCCGTCACGACGGGCCTGGTCGCGGCCGCCGGCGTTCGCCTGCTTCCGATGCCGGCCCTGCCGGCGGCGGTGCCAGCCGCCGCCGTCACGTTCGTCAACTATCAACCCCGATTGCGCAGCATGGTCGAGGACCGGCTCGGGCCGGACGCCGCCGAACTGCTGCTCGCCACCGCTCAGGCCGTCGGCGACGTGCTGCGGCGGGCACCTGCGTCACTCGCCGTGGACGTGGCATTGCGGTCGGCGATCACGGCGGAGGCGTGGTCGGGCCGGCGGGTGTGGCACCGCCGCGAACCCGAACTGGCCCGGGACCCCGCGGACGACACGGAGCGCCCCGCCCGCCCGCGCGGCGCATCGGGACCGGTGGAGCGGGACGTGGACCGGGCGGCGATCGCGCAGTGGGTGGGCGCGACCGCGGTGGGAGCGGCGACCCGAAGCGTCGCAGGCGCCGCGGACGCGGCCCTGGTCGCCGCGCCGAAGGCGGCGCGCACCGCACGCGAGGCCTTCGCCGCGACACTGGGCCGTGGACTGGCCGATCGCCACGCCGTGCTGGCCCTGCGTCCCGGCGCGCTCCGCTGCCTGGACCGGGTCGACGCGGTGGTCGTGGACCCGTCGGTGCTGCACACGGCCGAACTTCGGGTGAGCGGGATCCGTGCGGTTCGGGACGCCGACCGGACGAGAGTGTGGGAGGCCGCTCGATCTGCCGTGGAGGCCGGCGCCCTCGGGGTGGGCTGGCACGCGCTGACCGACCTTCCGGATGATGTCGCCGCGGCAGCCGTGGACGAAGATGCCGCCGTACTCGTGACCCCGGCGCACCATCCGAGCGCGGCGGCCGTGCTCGCGCAGGCGCGCTCGTCGGGCGCCCAGGTGGTGTCGGTGAACGTGGATACGCTCGGCGGACTCCGCTCGGCGTTCGACGATCTGCTCCCGTCGAGCGGATCACTGGATGTCGATCTGCGCGACGCCGTCGCGCAGTTGCAGGCGAACGGCGCGACGGTGGCGGTGGTCGCCGGCCGGGCGCCGCACGCACTGTCGTCCGCCGATGTCGGTATCGGTGTCCTCGTCGACGACGCCCCGCCGCCGTGGTGCGCGGACCTGCTGGTCGACGACCTCGTCGGAGTGTGGCGGGTGCTGCGGTCCCTGCCGGACGCGCGGACGGCGAGCAGGCGCGGCGTCGAGATCGCAACGGCGGCGTCGATGCTCGGTGCGCTCGTCATGCTGCCGGGAGTGCGTGGGCGTGGACCCGGACCCGTCACGGTCGGCGCGGCGGCAGGACTGTGGACGGGGCATTCCCTCGCGCGCGCTGTGCTGCGGGCCGAGGTTCCACCCGCCGCCCCGGTTCACGCCTGGCACGAGATGCCGGTGCCGGACGTGCGCCGGCTGCTTCCCGCGCGCAACGAGGAGGAGGCCGCGGTCTCCCGGCGCCGGTCGGTGAATCTGGTGCTGACCCCGGTCGAGGCGATCGGGCGGCTCACGGCGTGGCCGGTCGGGTTGGCCTGGGATTTCGGCCGGGCGATGCGGACGGAACTGTCGGATCCGCTGACCCCCGTCCTCGCCACCGGATCGGCGGCGAGCGCCCTACTGGGGTCGCCGATCGACGCGGTGCTCGTGGGGTCCGTGCTGGCGGGCAACGCCGCGCTGTCGGCCGTGCAACGCCTGCACGCGGAACGTCTGCTGAACCGGTTGCTGGCGGCGGGCGATCCGCCCGCGCATCGCGTCGCCGGGCCTCCGGAGCGCCGGGTGACCGAGCGGGTGGAGGCGTCGCGGTTGCGGCCGGGCGACGTGATCGAGATCGGTCCCGGCGAGGTGGTGCCCGCCGACGGCCGGCTCGTCGAGGCGTCGGGCGTCGAAGTCGACGAGTCCTCGCTCACCGGGGAATCGCTGCCGGTGAGCAAGCAGACGTCGCCGACTCCGGGCGCACCACTCAGTGACCGCGCCTGCATGGTGTTCGCGGGGACCACGATCCTCACCGGCACGGCGGCGGCGATCGTCACCGCGGTGGGCGACGCAACGGAAGCGGGACGCGCGGGTGCCCTCACCCCCGCGAGTGCGTCGCACGTGGGTCTGCAGGCGCAGCTCAGAAGCCTCACCGACCGGGTGCTGCCCGTCAGCGTGGGAGGCGGCGCGCTGGTCACCGCCGTCGGGTTCCTGCGCGGCACCGGACTGCGGCAGGCCGTCACGAGCGGCGTCGCGGTCGCGGTGGCGGCGGTTCCCGAGGGTCTACCGCTCGTCGCGACACTCGCGCAGCAGGCCGCCGCACGCAGACTGACGAGGTCGGGCGCACTGGTGCGGACGCCGCGGTCCGTCGAGGCGCTCGGCCGCGTCGACGTGGTGTGCTTCGACAAGACGGGCACCCTGAGCGAGAACCGGCTGCGGGTCGTCATCGCCGTCCCGGAGCCGGGGTTCGATCGCGAGGACGTGCTCGTGTGCGCGGGCCGGAGCGCCGTGACCCCCGACGGCAGTCCGGCCGCGCACGCCACCGACGCCGCGATCGCCGACGCTGCAGTGGACCTGCTACCGCAGGAGGAGGACCGGAGCAGTTACCTTCCGTTCCGCTCCGGACGGCCCTACTCCGCCTCGCTGTCCGGGACACACGTGTCGGTGAAGGGTGCACCGGAGGTCGTGGTCGCGGCGTGCACCGGCATCGACGCGGACGAGGTCCACGACGCCGTTCTCGGCATGGCTGCCGACGGGTTACGCGTCATCGCCGTCGCCCGCCGGACCGTCACGCCCTTCCAGGCGCGTCGCGCGGCCGACGACACCGCGGTGCTCGACGATCTGTGCGGCAGTGGGCTGCAACTCGTCGGACTGCTCGGGCTGGCGGACACCCCGCGTCCCGAAGCGGCCGGACTGCTCCCGGCACTGGAAGGGCTACAGGTCGGGGTCCGGCTGATCACCGGCGACCATCCCGTCACGGCCACCGCCATCACGAAAGAGCTGGGACTGGCGGTGTCGTCCGAGCAGGTGATCAGCGGGACCGACTGGGACACCCTGTCGCACCGGGGGCAGGAGAATGCCGTCGAGAAGTGCGTCGTCTTCGCCCGGATGTCGCCCGAGAACAAGGTGCAGATCGTGCAGACCCTCGAGCGAGTCGGTCACGTCTGCGCGATGGTCGGCGACGGCGCCAACGACGCGGCCGCGATCCGGGCGGCCAGCGTGGGGATCGGTGTCAGCTCACGCGGCAGCGACCCGGCCCGCAGCGCCGCGGACGTGGTGCTCCTCGACGGCCGTGTCGACGCGTTGCTCGACGCCCTCGACGAGGGCCGTCAGCTGTGGCGGCGGGTGCAGGCGGGGGTGTCGGTGCTGCTCGGCGGGAACGCCGGGGAGGTGGCGTTCGCCCTGATCGGCAGCGCGATCGCCGGACGGTCGCCGCTCACCGCGCGTCAGCTCCTGCTGGTGAACGTGCTCACGGACGCCCTGCCCGCGGCCGCCCTCGCGGTCAGTCCGCCCAACGAACAGGCCCGGGGAGAGGGCCGCGGCCCGGACAGCGCTGCGCTGTGGCGGACCGTCGCGATCCGCGGCGCCGCCACCGCGGCAGGCGCGACGACGGCGTGGGCGCTGGCGAGCGTGACGGGCAGGCAACGCCGGGCGTCGACGGTCGGGCTGGTGGCGCTGGTCGGCACGCAGCTGGGTCAGACACTGATCGATTCGCGGAGTCCGCTCGTGGTGCTCACCGCGGGCGGTTCACTGGCCGCACTCACCGTCATGGTGAGTACTCCCGGGGTCAGCCAGCTCCTCGGGTGCACCCCGCTCGGACCGGTCGGGTGGGCCCAGGCGCTGGGCTGCGCGGGTGCGGCGGCCGCGGCGGCCGCGTTCGCACCGGGGCTGCTCGAAAAGCTTGTGGGCGATCAGTCGACGATCTCGATCACGCCCGCCCGCAACAGCACCGCATACACCTCCCGCAGCGGTGGGGTGAGCACGCGGGTGACCACCCCGGTCAACGGGTCCCCGGCGGCGGAGAAGACACCGGCAGCGGTCTGGGCGACGGAACTCAGCACAGCTGACACGGTCCGCGATCAAGGTGGCTGACCGGGAAACGGCACGGACAAGGGAGACGAACTATGGCCCAACGAACGTCGGAGGCGGAATCGCAGAGCGACGCCGTCCAGCGGGTGCGGGAGGCCCGCAGCTTCGCGGTGCAGCTACCGATCCTCGGCAGAGTGCCGCTGCCGAGGCCCGAGCAACTGGCATTCTTCGCGGCGATCGGCTTGCTCGCCGCCGTCGAGATCATCGAATGGCCGGTTGCCCTGACCATCGCGGCAGGACACATCCTGATCACCGATCAGCACAACCGCGCCGTCCAGGAGATCGGGGAGGCCCTGGAAGGCGCGTGACGCGGAAGTCCGGATCAGGCGGGCGGGCAGGCCGGCGACGTCAGCTGCGCGATCGCCACGATGGAACATGCCGTCGCCTTCGACAATTTCCACGTCCCGTTCTCGCCCGGCACGAAGATGGCGGGCAGGGTGTTCTGCTGCACCTGGCCGTTGATCGTCAGCTGCAGCTGCGCGCTGGCGCTGCCGTCACCGTTGTCGATCACCGGGTCCAGGACCGTGACCTGCGCGCCCGCCTGCTGGGCGGCGGCAGCAACCTGATTGAACAGGTTCGGGTCCTGCTCCGAACCCTCCACCATCGCGATCTTCTCCTCGAGCGGAGTGGCCGGGTCGAGGCCCTTCGCCAGCAGGGCGTTGAGTTCGGCCGCGGTCGGCAGAACGAGGTCGTCGGTGGTCTCGGCCGCTGCCGTGGTCGTGGACGTGGTGGTTGCGCTCGGGCCGGACGGCTCGTCGGAACCACAAGCGGACATCGTGAGGGCTGCGGCGATCGCTACCGCGGCAACCGTGATTTTGCGGATCGTCAACTCAGTTACCTCTTCGTATCTCGGTGCGCTGGTCGTTCGGTCTCACATCGAGTCTGAAGGTTTGAGCAGCGTCGCGCCGTCGAAGCCAGAGAATTCTCAGACTTCGACCGAATTCACGCAGCCGTACCGAACGCGCCGCGGTACGGAGTGGCGTGGCTCCACTGCAGAGCGGCAGCCGTGACGTCGGACGCGGGAAGGTCGTGGTGATGGGTCTGGATGAACGCGATCAGTGCGCGGGCGGTGCGCGCGAGGGCGACCTTGTGCCGGCGCGACGTCTCCGCGAGTTCGGTGAACGCGTCGTTCTCGGAGCATCCGCGGTAGGCGATGAGAATGCCGACCGCGATGTCGACGGCTGTGCGGGTGGAGTAGCTGGGCGCTGTCATGAATGTTCTCCCAACCTGCGTCGCAATGGGTACCACTCCATCCTCCCGCACTCGGTAGGACGTCGAAAGGGTTCGAATCTCCTCGAGCCTTCCTCGTGCGAGTTCTTCACCCAGGTTTTCCCTTACGGTAGGGGCATGGCTACCGTCTGGACGATCCCGATCGACATCACTTCTCGCTGGCTCGACAATTCCGAGGTCCAGACTTTCCTCGCGTCCAACGACCTGGACAACGCGGCACCCGACCCCCGGGTGCGGTTCGCGCAGTTCGCGGACGTCACGAAGTCGCTGGAACGGCACATCGGGCACACCTTCTCCTCGGTGCAGGGCGCGGCCACCGCACTCTTCGACGGCATCGACGGCGGTGTGCCCGTCGCGTTGAAACTGGCGGCGCTGCGCCTGATCCTGAAGGAGGTGTATCAGACCCGCCACGCGCCGCAGCCCTTCCCGAAGCGGGTCGGTGAGGAACTCGGCACCTACGTCTACGCGCTGCTCGATCCCCGCAACAGGTCGGTGTTCTACGTCGGCGCCGGACGCGGCACCCGGGTGTACGGCTACGTGTGGGAGGCGTTGGCCGAGAACGAGCACCGGAAGACGCTCGAGGATCCGGAGACCGACAGCGCCGAGGTGAAGGCCGCGACGATCGCCCGCATCCGCGAGATCTACGACTCCGGCCACGAGGTCGAGCACTACGTCGTGGCGCATCGGATCGCCGACACCGGGGACGTCGCCGGCGCGGTGCGGGGCGGAGTCGTGGGAGCGTTGGGGCTGAACGAGGGTGCGGTGCTCAGCAATCTCGCCGGTGGCGCGGGCGAGCATCGCGCGGTACCCGTCGACGACCTCGTGTTGCAGTACGCAGCAGAACCCGTCCCGAACCTGCCGACCCCCTGCGTCGTCCTCGAGGTGCCCGCCGCGTCCCGGCGCGGCGTGACGCCGGAAGAGGTGTACGAACTGTCCCGCGGCGCGTGGGCGGCAGGCGCTGCCGTCCGCAACACCGACGACATCCCGGTGATCGTGTTCGCGGACAACATCGTTCGCGCCGCATACCGTGCCAAGTCCTGGTCGTCCGTCGCACGACCCGGTGACGCGGCGCTGTGGCGGTTCACCGGCGAGCCCGACACCGAACTGGAGAGCCAATTCGTGAACAAGCGCATCGTCCCCGCCAAGGTCGGTCTGAAGAAGTGGCCCACCCACGGCTGGGTCCCGCACCTCACCCAGGCGCGCCCCGGCCGCTGACGTGAGTGGCGAAGCGTGCCCCGGCACACTTTGCCACTCACCTGCAGAGTGGGCCTCCCGAGTCGGTGGGGTGTGGTAAGTCTGAGCCGACCGGAGTTGGGGAGCGAAGGGAGGCCACGTGCTCGTACTGCATCGCGCCGAGCGTTCCACCACTCTCGCGTCGGCTCTCGGCGACGTGCTCGCGACCCCGCTGTCCGATCCGTTCGCCCGGGAGGTCGTCGCCGTCCCGGCGAAGGGGGTGGAGCGCTGGCTCACCCAGCGACTCTCGACCGCGCTCGGTGCCCGGCCCGACGTCGGCGACGGGGTGGCCGCCAACATCGACTTCCCGTCCCCGACCCGGCTCGTCGACGAGTGCCTCGCCGCCGCCACCGGGGTGTCCGCCGACGACGACCCGTGGAACTCGTCCCGGGTGCTGTGGGCGTTGCTCGGCGTCGTCGACGACTGCCTCGGTGAGCCCTGGTGTGCCGTCCTCGCGAAACACCTCGGGCACGGTGTCCCGGACCGCGACCCGGACGATCACCGGCCGGGCCGGCGCTACGCGACCGCGTCCCACCTGACCGATCTGTTCCGCAGTTACGCCGCACAGCGGCCGGCGATGCTGGTCGACTGGGCCGGTGGCCGCGACACCGACGGTGCGGGTGGTCCACTCGACGACGACCTTCTCTGGCAGGCCGAACTGTGGCGGCGGCTGCGCGCGAAGATCGGCGGCCCCGCTCCCGCCGAGCGGCTCGACTCCGCTTGCGCCCGGCTGCGAGCGGAACCGGATCTCGTCGAACTCCCCGCCCGACTGTCGCTGTTCGGTCCGACGCGCCTCGCGACCGATCAGATCGCCGTCCTCGCTGCCCTGGCCGTCAATCGTGATGTGCACCTGTGGCTTCCGCATCCGAGTCCGGCCATGTGGTCGTCGTTGTCGACGGCAGACAGTGTTCTCGCACGCGCCGACGACCACAGCGCGCTGTCCGTCGCCCACCCGCTGCTGTCGAGCCTGGCGCGGGACGTCCGCGAACTCGAGTCGAGGCTGACCCGCCTCGACGTCGACGACCTCCACCACGAGGGGCCTGCGCCCCGCGACTCCCTGCTGGGGTGCCTGCAGGCGGATGTCCGGGACGACCGGGCGCCCGCGCTCGCCGAGTGCACGGCCGACGCGTCCGTCCAGGTCCACGCCTGTCACGGACCGGCCCGCCAGGTGGAGGTCCTGCGCGAATGCCTCCTGCATCTCTTCGAGGACGATCCGACTCTCGAACCGCGTGACGTGCTCGTCATGTGCCCCGACGTCGAGTCGTACGCCCCGCTGATCCGGGCCGCGTTCGGGCAGGACGTGCTCGGGCATCCCGGCCATCGCCTCCGGGTCCGCCTTGCGGATCGTGCCCTGCACCAGACCAATCCGGTTCTCGCTGTGGTGTCGACTCTCCTCGAACTCGCCGACGCGAGGGTGACGGCGAGTCAGGTCCTCGACCTGTCGGCGGCCGCGCCGGTACGCAGGCGGTTCCGGTTCGGCGACGACGACCTCGAACGGATCCGGGAGTGGGCGACCGCGACGGGCGCCCGCTGGGGTATCGGTCCGCGGCAGCGCGCCGCATTCGGTCTCGGCGACTTCCCGCAGAACACGTTCACCACCGCGCTCGACCGCATCCTGCTCGGCGCCGCGGCCGACGAGTCCGAAGGCGAATGGCTCGCCCTGGCGCTGCCGCTCGACGACGTCGACAGCAACGACATCGACCTCACCGGGCGGCTGGCCGAATTCGTCGACCGGCTCGACGTCGCGCTGCGCGGACTCGGCGGTCCGCAGTCGGTCGCGGATTGGTCGAGCGCGCTCACCCGGGCACTCGACCTCCTCGTCGACGTCAGCGCCGCCGACACGTGGCAACTCGCGCAGGCGCGACGAGAACTCGGGGCGGCGATGGAGCACGGCGGCGACGCGGTCCTGCGACTGTCGGACGTGCGCGCCATGCTGGCCACCCGGCTCGCGGGCCGCCCCACCCGCGCGAACTTCCGCACCGGCGAGTTGACGGTGTGCACCATGGTGCCGATGCGGTCGGTGCCGCACCGCGTGGTCGTTCTCCTCGGCCTCGACGACGAAGTGTTCCCGCGCGGGGTGAGCGTGGACGGCGACGACGTGCTGGCCCGTAATCCGCTTCTCGGCGAACGTGATCCGCGCAGCGAGGACCGGCAGCTGCTGCTCGACGCCGTGATGTCGGCGAGTGAGAAACTCCTGCTGTTCTATACGGGCGCCGACCCCGTCACCGGCATGTCCCGGCCGCCGGCGATCCCGCTGTCCGAGCTGCTCGACGCGGTGGCGGCCACCGTCGGCAGCGATGCCCTCCCCGGCGTCGTGACCCGGCATCCGTTGCAGCCGTTCGATGCACGCAACTTCCGGCCCGGGCACCCGTTCAGTTTCGATCGGGCGGCGCTGGCCGGTGCCCGCGCCGCGCAGCACCCGCCCGAACCGGAGCCCGCATTCCTGCCTGCGCCATTGGTGCCGCCGCCGCTGGGGGACGTCGATCTCGCGGACCTCATCGCGTTCCTGGTGCACCCGACGCAGGCGTTTCTGCGGCAACGGCTCGGGTTGCGGGTCCCCGACGTGGACGAGGACCTCGCCGACGCACTGGAGGTGTCGCCCGATCCGCTGGCCCGGTGGGATCTCGGCCAGAGGATGCTCGTCGCGAGGCTGACGGGAGTCGAACTGGCCGACTTCCGCGCCGCGGAGTGGCGCCGCGGGACGTTGCCGCCGTTCAAGTTGGGGGAGTCGGTGCTCGGTGGAATCGAGCACGCGGTCGAGTCGCTCGTCGCCGTCAGCGGGTCCGTGCACGTCGGGCGGGCGGAAACCGTGGACGTCGATGTCGATCTCGGCTCCGGACGGCGCCTCACCGGCACCGTCGGCGGGGTGCACGGGTCGGTGATCGCGAGCACCACGTATTCGAAGTTGGGGCCGAAACACCGCCTCGCAGCCTGGGCGCAGTTGCTGGCGCTCGCGGCGTCCGACAACGAGACCGAGTGGACTGCCGTGACGACCGGCCGCGGCGCGTACAGCCGTCCGGCGTGGCGCTCGACCCTCACCGCACCCGAAAACGCACTCGAGGAGTTGGTGCGACTCGTCGAACTGCGCGATCTGGGGCTGCACGCGCCGTTGCCGATCGCCACGGGCGCGTCGGCGGCCTATGCCGAACGACGCCACGGCGGCAGCAGCATGGAGGACGCGATCGAGGCGGCCCGGAAGGAATGGAGCAGTGACTTCGGTGACTCACGCGACCGGCACATCACGTACGTGTACGGGGTTTCGCCCGGGCTCGACGTCCTCGGCGACACGGTGACCATCGAGAATTACGCCCGGCAACTGTGGGCGCCGCTGCTCGCCGCCGAGACGTTGGCGCAGCCGTGACCGGCGCGCGAGGCTTCGACCTCCTCGGTCCGCTGCCGGAGGGTACGACGGTGCTCGAGGCGAGCGCCGGCACCGGCAAGACGTACGCGATCGTCGGCCTGGCCGCCCGCTTCGTCGCCGAGGGAGGCGTGGACCTGTCCCACCTGTTGCTGGTGACGTTCAGCCGGGCGGCCACGCAGGAGCTGCGGGAACGCACCCGTGAACGATTCGGTTCCGCCGCAGCCGCATTGGCCGATCCGGCAGCGGCACGGCTGAGCGCGGATCAACTGATCCGGCATCTCGCCGAAGCCGACACCGACGAGGTGACGCTACGGCGCCGGCGCCTGCTGCAAGCACTGTCGGACTTCGACGCCGCCACCATCGTCACCACCCACAGCTTCTGCCAGCGCATGCTCGACGGGCTCGGCATCGCGGGCGAACGCGACCCCGACACCGTGCTGGTCGAGGCCGCCGACGACCTCACGACGGAGGTGATCGCCGACCTGTACCTGCGGGCCTACAGTCGCGTCGAGTCGGCGCCGTTCACGCCGGCGGAGGCCACCGCGGCCGCCCGGGCCGCCATCTTCGACCCACAGGCCGTGCTTGCCCCGGAAGATGCGCGGGGCACCCCGGCCGGGGACCGGGTGGCGTTCGCCGAGGCGGTGCGCGCCGAAGTCGAACGGCGCAAACGCGCAGTGGGTCTGCGTGACTTCGACGATCTCCCGATGCTGCTCCACCGCGTCCTCAGCGATCCCGAGCACGGTGCGGCGGCCTGCCGGCGAGTCCGCGAACGCTACGGCGTGGTGCTCGTCGACGAGTTCCAGGACACCGACCCGCTCCAATGGGACATTCTGCGCCGCACGTTCCACGGCAGCGGAACGCTGGTGCTCGTCGGCGATCCGAAGCAGGCCATCTACGCGTTCCGCGGCGCGGAGGTGCTCAGCTATCTGGACGCGGTGCGGTCGGCCGACCGCCACCAGGAGTTGACCACCAACTGGCGCAGCGATCAGGAACTCCTCGACGGGCTCGAATATCTGCACGGCGGGGCCGCGCTCGGGCATCCCGAGATCGTGGTGCACCGCGTCGACGGTGCGAGACCGAAGTCGCGTCTGACGGGTGCCGTGCCGCTGCGGCTGCGGTATCTGCCGAGGACCGGCGCCGGGCCGATCAACAAGTCGGGATACCCCGCGGTCGGGCCGCTCCGGAAGCGGATCGCGGCCGACCTCGCCGCCGACATCGTCGCTCTCCTCGACGGCGGCGCGACACTCGACGTCGGGGGGAGCGCCCGACTCGTCGAACCCGGCGACATCGCCATCCTGGTGCGCACCAACGCGCAGATCACGCTGGTCCACGACGCCCTCGACCGGGCGGGTGTGCCGTCCGTGCTCGCCGGTGGGGCCAGTGTCTTCACCACTCCGGCTGCGCAGCACTGGCTCTGGATCCTGCAGGCCATCGAGCAACCGCACCGGTCCGACCGGGTGCGGCTGGCCGCGCTCACCCCGCTGCTCGGACACACCGCCGAGGAACTCGACGCCCGCGGCGACGACATCGTCGCCGAGGTCGGCGGGCAACTTCGCGAGCTCGGCGCGGTGTTCGCGCAGTCCGGTTTCGCGGCGCTGTTCGAAAAACTGTCCGCGGTCGCCGCACTGGAGGCGCGACTGCTACGGGTGGCAGCGGGTGAGCGGGCACTGACCGATCTCCGGCACGTGGCGCAGTTGCTCAACGGTGCCGCCGTCGAGCAGTCGCTCGGTCTGACGGCCGTCACCCGCTGGCTCACCGAACGGATGAAGGATCCGTCCTCGGGTGGGGTGGACCGCAGCCGAAGACTCGACAGCGACGCCGCGGCGGTGCAGATCGCGACCGTCCACGCCAGCAAGGGCCTCGAATTCCCGCTCGTGTACCTGCCGTACGCCTGGGACGCCGCCAAGATCTCGAAACCGAGCAAACTGCTGCTGCACGACGACGACGGACGACGCATCCTCGACGTCGGTGGTCCGGGCAG
Source organism: Rhodococcus mengyinensis (assembly GCF_048381435.1). Taxonomy (NCBI): domain Bacteria; kingdom Bacillati; phylum Actinomycetota; class Actinomycetes; order Mycobacteriales; family Nocardiaceae; genus Rhodococcus; species Rhodococcus mengyinensis. Next base: position 37,756 of record NZ_JBLWIT010000137.1, read on the forward strand.
CCCCGGATACGCGGACCGCAGGAACCGGCACGACGCGGAAGAGGCAGGGGAGGAGTTGCGGCTGCTGTATGTCGCGGTCACCCGGGCGATGTGCGGGCTCGTGGTGTGGTGGGCACCGGCGTTCACGACGGCGGGCGCGCCGCTGCACCGGATAATCCTGGGACGGCAGCCCGGGCAGCGGGAGGTCCCGCAGAAGGTCACCGTTCCCGAGGATCCGGTTGTCGCGGAACGGTTGTCCGCGTGGGGGACGGCAGCTCCGGAGACGGTGACCGTCGAGGCGGTGGGTTCCGACCCGATCGTGCGGGTCGGGTGGACACCACAGCGTGAGCCCCGCGGAGACCTGGAAGCCGCCCGCTTCCGGCGGCTGCTCGACACGCGCTGGCGTCGCACGTCGTATTCGGCGTTGACGGCATCCGCGCACGACGCGCCCGCGGTGGGCAGTGAGGCCGAGGTCGAGGAGAAGACGGACGAACCGGACGAACCTCCGTTGCAGGCGGCGGCCGACGTGACTTCGGGGGTGCCGTCGACGATGAACGAACTGCCCGGCGGCGCGACGTTCGGCACGCTCGTGCACGCGGTCTTCGAGATCGTCGACACCGCGGCACCCGATCTGGACGAAGAAGTGCTGCGTTGCTGCCGTGACGTGATTGCGTCGACGCTGTCGGACGTCGACCCCGCCCAGCTGGCGACGGCGCTGCTGCCCGTGCTGCGGACTCCCCTCGGCGCGGGGGACGAGCCGACTCTCGCCGACATCGCCCCCGCAGACCTGCTGGCGGAGCTGGACTTCGAACTGCCGCTCGCCGGCGGCGACACACCCTCGCTCACCGTGATGCTCGACGGCGTCGGCAAGCTGCTGCGCACCCACCTTCCCGTCGACGATCCGCTGCGGTCGTACGCCGACGCCGTGCAGACACTCGAACCGACCCCGCTGCGCGGATACCTCACCGGCAGCATCGACGCCGTGCTGCGACTGCCCGGACCGCGATACGTCGTGGTCGACTACAAGACCAATCGCCTCGCGCAGGGCGACCTCACCACCGCGCACTACACCCGCGAGTGCATGGCCGCCGAGATGGTGCGGGCGCACTATCCGCTGCAGGCATTGCTGTATTCCGTTGCGTTGCATCGCTACCTGCGCTGGCGGCAACCGAACTACGATCCGGCGGTGCACCTCGGTGGCGTCCAGTACCTGTTCGTTCGCGGAATGGTCGGCCCCGGCACCCCGCCCGGCTGCGGAGTCTTCGACTGGGCACCGCCCGCCGCGCTGATCACCGAGCTGTCCGATCTGCTGTCCGGGTCGGCCTCCGAGCGCGAGGGGACGCGATGACCGAGGTGCAGGTGGCGCAGCGCGGCAAGGGGATGCTGCGGGTGTTCAACGAGGCCGGTGTGCTGGCCGCCGCGGACGTGCACGTCGCGTTGCGGTTGTCGGCGCTCGGCGGCGAATCCTCGGAAGACGTCGTACTGGCCACCGCGCTGGCAGTGCGCGCGGTGCGGTCCGGCTCGGTGTGCCTGGACCTGACGCGGATCCGTGAGGTGACCGTCGACGAGGAGTCCGAAGTCGATCTCGACGCACTGCCCTGGCCGGACGACGGCCTCGTCGTCGAGGCACTGCGGCGGAGTCCGCTGGTCATGGGTGGTTCGGCGGGACCGCTGCGACCGCTCCGGCTCGTCGACACGGCCGAGGGCGGGCTGCTCTACCTCGACCGGTACTTCCGGCAGGAAGCGACCATCCGGCGGGTACTCGACCAGCGCGCCGTCGGGCATCCCCTCGTCGACGAGCAGTCGCTGCGGGAGGGCCTGGACGCGTTGTTCCGCGACCAGAACGACGACGGGGAGCCGGCCCCGGCACCGGACCGGCAGCGGATCGCCGCCGCAGTGGCCGCCACACAATGGACGTCAGTGGTGGTCGGCGGACCCGGAACAGGCAAGACGCACACCGTCGCCCGGGTGCTGGCGCTGCTGACCAGGCAGCCAGGGCCGGGTCTCCGGATCGCGCTCGCCGCACCCACCGGAAAGGCCGCGGCGCGGTTGCAGGAGTCGGTGCGCGAGCAGTCCGACGCACTCGGGTTGCCACCCGACCTGACTGCGATGACGCTGCACCGGCTGCTGGGCTGGCAGCGCGGCCGTGGCAGCCGGTTCCGCTACAACGCGAACAATCACCTGCCCTACGACGCGATCGTGGTCGACGAGACGTCGATGGTGTCGCTGACGATGATGTGCCGACTCCTCGAGGCGGTCCGCCCGGACACCCGGCTGGTGCTCGTCGGCGACCCCGATCAGCTGACGTCCGTCGACGCGGGCGCGGTTCTGGCCGATCTCGTGGCCAGGCCGGTGACGGGAACCGAGAATCCGGTGCTCGCCAGGATCGTCGGCGATGACCTGGAGGCGGCCGACGACCCGCTCGAAGCCGCCTTGAGCGCTGGGGAACGGGACAGGTTGCGGGGCGGAGTGGTCCGGCTCAGCCGAGGGCGGCGGTTCGGCGGTGGCATCGCTCAGCTGGCCGTCGCGGTGCGGAAGGGTGAACCGGACGAGGTTGTGAAGATCCTGTCGAGCGGTTTCCCCGAGGTGTCGTTCCACGGTCCCGAAGATCTGGACGCACTGCGGGCGGACGTGGTGGGGACGGCCGCCGCGGTCACCGAAGCCGCGGAATCCGGCGATGCCTTTGCTGCACTGCGGCATTCGGAGGAGCACCGGCTGTTGTGCGCGCACCGGGAAGGTCCTTACGGCGTGCAGCGGTGGGCGCGGCAGGCGGTGGAGTGGATAGGGGAGGCGACGGGGCAGCGGCTGAACCCGGATCGCTGGTATCCGGGCCAGCCGCTGATGGTGACTGCCAATGATCACGAAACGAAGATCTACAACGGCGACACCGGGGTGATCGTGCGCCGCGACGACGACGAACTCGTCGCCGCGTTCGTGCGGGGCAACGAACCGTTCCTGTTGCATCCGACGCATCTGTCCGCGGTGCAGACGGTGTACGCGATGACGATTCACCGCAGTCAGGGCAGCCAGTACGACACGGTGTCCGTGGTTCTTCCCGGCGAGGCGTCGTCGCTGCTGACTCGCGAATTGCTGTACACCGCCATCACCCGGGCACGAAAGCACGTGCGGATCATCGGGTCCGAGGATGCAGTGCGGGCGGGAGTACAACGCCGGGTGCTGCGGGCGAGTGGGCTTCGGAGGGCGATTCCGTAGCCCGGCTCCGCCGGTAGGCGATCACGACGGCGAGTGTTGCCGACACGAAGACGACCTGCAGGAGTGTCCGGGGGATCAGGGCTTCGAACGGTCCCGTCGAGAGTCCCTCTACGGCGGCGTACACGTTCGCCGGGAACATCAGGATGAGCAGGGCGGTGAGGCAGCCCGCCGCCCACGGCGCAGTGCGTCGTATCAGCAGTCCCGCGGCGCCTGCCAGTTCGAGCAGACCGGTCACGGTCACCAGTAGCTCGGGGTTCGGCAGCGACGGCGGGACCATGGCGACGAGTTCCGCACGCATCCCCACGAAATGGGCCATGCCGGTCAGCGTGAACATGGCCGCGAGTCCGCCCCGCAGGGCAACAGGCCACGGCCGGAGCCGGCGCACACCCGCCGCACCTGCGACGAGGAGTGCCAGAGTGACGGCAACGAGGGCGATCAAGGGTTCCATGGTTTCTCCTGAATGATCACTGTTCGTGGGTGTTGTTACTGCGGGACAACCGGTCTCGGGCGCGGCTGAACTTCTGTGTGACGGGCACACGTGCGGTGGCGCGGGCCAGGCCCATCGCCGGCGTGCCGACGTAGATCGACTCGGCATGGTCCACCGGATAGGTCTCGTGCCAGACGCCGACCGCGCCGGGGGCCTTGCGGGCACGCCGGTTGAATGCGCCCCACGCCGGACGATGCTTCGCTTGGCTGTCACTGGCGTAGGCGTACAGCTTGTCGACGGAATTCCAGTACTGGACCACTGTCGGGCCGCGCCCCTCGAACGTCAGGCGGTAGCCCATCAGACCCGAATCCGGGTCCTCGGACAGTTCGCGCAGCATCCTCGGCATCGCGAGGAAGGTGGGCAGCCACAGGTCCGGTCGCCAGGGTCGGTTGATGGTCATCCCGATCAGGAAGACCACCAGTTCGCCGTCGTAGTGGTGCGTCGAACGGGTGGGGTCGATCGTCGTCATCGGATGCCTCCCAATGTTGGATACCGATACTATCTAATAGTGGATAGTGCGGGTATCCAATGTCAAGGGGTGTGGGCATACGAAAACCCGGACCGCGCAGTGCGCGGCCCGGGTGAATAGGTCAGGAGTGGTTTACGGAGCCGGAAATGTCGGTGTCACCGGGACGACCGAGGCGAGTGCGCGCTCGTGGGCGTCGGTGGACCATTCGGGTTCGGTCGTGATGTTCATGTCCCCGACGATCGTGCCGAAGATGTCGATGTCCGTGCTGTACAGGATTACCGCGTTGCGCTGCGAATCCGTGAAGTTCGTGCCGGTGATGTTCGCGTCGCTCAGATCGGCGTACGACAGATTCGCGGCGGCGAAGTTGGTGCCGGTGAGGTTCGCCCGTGTCATGTTCGCGCCCGACAGGTCGGCGAAGCTCAGGTTCAGGCCCGCTAGATTCGCGGACCTCAGATCGGCGCCGGGGCAGGTCGTGCGATCGCCGGGGTTCGGATTCGCCACGATCTTGCAGCCGTTGATCTCGGTGAGGACGTCCGCCGTGGCCGTCCCGGCGCCCGCGCTGAGTGCGGCACCCCCGGCCAGCGCGACCGCGCCCAGTGTCAGAGCCCTGAAATGTGTCCTGCTCATGCCGGACCGCCCCCTCGCGTAGAACCTCAACCGTCATCGCCGAACTTAGTGCCGGGCGCCCTGCGCCGCACGGGGAATGGCGACACCTGCACGTCGGCCGAGCGCCGCGAGACGCAGACGCACCCCTTCTCGGTAGACGCACCCGTTCCAGGGCTCGAAAAGGGGTGCGTGGGCGCAGAAGGAGTGCGTGTGTGGGAGGGCGGCGCGTTCGCGTCCGCGATCCCACGGCTGCGACGCAAACGCACCCTTTCTCGGCAAACGCACCCCTTCTGGTGCCCGAATAGGGGTGCGTCTGCATAGAAGGGGTGCATACGCTGTAGCGCTGCGGGAGAACGGTCACCCCGAGCGGCCGCGGACGTTCGTCGACACCGTGCTCGCGGCCGCGCAGTAATCGCCTCGCGGGAGCAGGTGCGCGGCGGCCGTCCGCCACGGGGCGAGCAGGGTGTCGAAGTGTGCGCTGGTGAAGTCGTGCCGCCCCACTAGATCGGACACCGCGTGCGCGGCTGCCGCGTCGCGCACCGCGGTCGCGATGTCCGCGCACAGTTGCTCGTCCTCGCGCACTGTCGCCTCGTCCATGAAGTGCCGTTCCCACGCGGCGTCCTGGGCGCGGTACCAGGATTTGATCCGGCCCGCGTCCCAGGCCGCCTCACGTGCGCACGCCCAGGCACCGAGCCGTCGGCGGCTGTCGACGACGCTCCTCGTCCGCGTCAGCGCACCGAAGTGCCCGTGCAGGAGGGCTGCCGCTTCCACGGCATGTCGCACGACGTCCTGCCAATTCGGGCCGAAGCTCTGCTCGCATTCGTGTTCCGTCACGGCGAACGTGTCGAGGGTGGACAGCGCGTCGTCCACGACGTCGACGTGGAGAAGGTACGAGCCGGGCAGCTCACGTCGGCTCAGCAGCTGGAACGCGACGAACGCGTCGCCGCGGACCGGGGCGCAGTGCACGAGGACGTCGAGCACCGACAGCCGGGTCTCCGGCGCGTAGTCGCCGGGCTTCGGAACCGGGTGCCGCCGGATGAACTGGGCGGCGCGGGCAGGGAGCAGGCGAAGTTCGTCGGTGATCATGTCAGCACTCGACATAGTTGACCGGGACGTTGACGGCCAGACCACCGGTCGACGTTTCCTTGTACTTCGACAGCATGTCTGCGCCGGTCGAGCGCATCGTCTCGATCACCTGGTCGAGGCTGACCCGGTGGGTGCCGTCGCCGCGCAGGGCCATGCGAGCGGCGTTGATGGCCTTGCCCGCCGAGATCGCGTTGCGTTCGATGCACGGAATCTGCACCAGCCCTTCGATGGGATCGCACGTGAGACCGAGGCTGTGTTCCATCGCGATCTCCGCGGCATTCTCCACCTGTTCGATTGTGCCGCCGAGGATCTCCGCAAGCCCGGCAGCGGCCATGGACGCCGCGGAACCCACCTCGCCCTGGCAGCCGACCTCGGCTCCGGAGATCGACGCGCGTTCCTTGTACAGCGATCCGACGGCGCCGGCGGCGAGGAGGAAGCGGATCGCGGTGTCGTCGGGATCCGACTTCCCGGCCGGGGTGTAGTGAACGGCGTAGTGCAGCACCGCGGGGATGATGCCCGCGGCCCCGTTGGTCGGCGCGGTGACGATGCGGCCGCCGGATGCGTTCTCCTCGTTGACGGCCAGGGCGACGAGGTTGACCCAGTCCTCGGCGAATGCGGTATCACGGTGCGGATCTTCCTGATCCAGGCGGAGATACCAGTCCCGTGCCCGCCGGCGCACGCGCAGGGCGCCGGGAAGAATTCCGTCGCGCGCGATCCCGCGCTTCTCGCATTCCACCATGACGTCGCGGATATGGAGGAGCCGTTCGTAGATCTCCACGGTCGACCGCGTTTCGCGTTCGAACTGGAGCATCACGTCACTGATGGTGTAGCCGTGGCGGGCCGCGACGTCGAGGAGTTCCTTGGCGGACCCGAACGACAGACCGCCGGTGGCGGGGCGGGGCGGCTGTGCGCTCTCCGCTTCGGTGACGACGAAGCCGCCGCCGATGGAAAAGTAGGTTTCGCTGTGGATCTCGACGCCGGCGGCGGTGGACGCGGTGATCCTCATCCCGTTCGGGTGCAACGGCAGGATGGTCAGCGGATGGAGGACGATCTCGTCCTCGGCGAGTGCGACGTCGTGCGAACCGCCGACCCTGATGCGCCGGGTGCTGCGCATCTCCTCGAGACGTCGTTCCATTTCCTCGGTCTCGATCTTCTCGGGAAAGTACCCCTCGAGCCCGAGCAGCACCGCGGACATCGTCCCGTGGCCCGCTCCCGTGGCTGCGAGCGACCCGTACAGGTCGACGCGGATGTCCGCCGTTGCGTGCAGGGCGTCGAGGGCGCGGAGGTCGGAGACGAACCGTGCGGCGGCGCGCATCGGTCCGACGGTGTGTGAACTCGAGGGGCCGACGCCGACGGAGAACAGGTCGAACACGCTGATGGTCATGGGATTACACCGCCTCACTGAGTTCGTTCGCGTATTGCGCGGGGGTGAGAAGTCCGTAGGCGGACGACGTCGGCGAGGGGAGGACGGCGAACAGCCAGCCACGGTGGAAGGGGTCGTCGGCGACGAGTTGCGGGTTCTCGGCGGCGTCGGTGTTCGTCATCGTGACGAGTCCGCTGATCGGCGCGTACACCGTGACGACGGTCCGGGCGGACGTCCACACGAGGGCGCAAGGCGCGCCTGCCTCGATCGTGCTGCGCACTGCCGGAAGTTCCAGTCCGACCACCTCGACCTCGTCGAGTGCGGTGTCCGTGACCCCGGCCCGGAGCGGGTAGTCGGCGAAGCTCTGTCCCGGTGCGAGGGCCAACCAACTGTGCGTTGCCGTGAACCGTCGATCCGAGGGAATCTTTCCAGCTCTCATGCCTTTTCCTTTGACAGTCGGGCGTTGTGGTCGCGGAGTCGCGCTGTGATCCAACAGGTCTGATATTGATATATCAGTATGTGTCATAACAGTAGGTCAGGCGTGAGGGTGGGTCAAGAGGTGGTCCGGAAAACGTCCGGAAACGAAGGGGCTACGGCCGGAGAGTCGCGGGCAGCACGCCTTTGAGTGAGCTCGTCACGGCCAGCGCCTCGGCGGCCAGGAGACCGCGCGGCGTGAGTATGCGTTCGCGCATCAGCCCGCGGTCGAGCTGCCATGACCGCTCGACACCCGGCAGGCACCCCGACGCCAATGGCGGCGTCCACCAGACGCCGTCGATCCGGGCGGCGAGATTCGCGATTGTGGTCTCGGTGACGTGCCCGAGTTCGTTGACCAGCACGACGTCGTCGGCCCCGGGATGGCGGTGTCGTCTGCGGTCGTATCGCTCACGCAACGTCGACTTGTGTCCGAGGAGGACGTCCCGGGAGTCGACGGGCTCGTCGTCGAGCACGAGAGACACCGACGCGGGTGCGACCGGCGGCCCGAAGACGTCGACGTCCACCCCGCCGTCGCGGTGCAGGCGCACGCGGACCCGGGCCGGACCGACGCCCGACAGCCGCTGCGCGAGGTGGCGCCGGACGTCACGTTCCCCGAACTTGTACCCGAGCACGGCCGCCGAACGGGCCAGACGTCGCAGGTGACGGTCCACGTGCCGCAAGCCGGTCCGCGGATCGTGATACATCGTCTCCATCAGCTGGGCACCAGCTTCGACAAGCTGCGCTTCAGCAGGGCCGATCGTCGCGAGACCGGCGGCGGACACGGAGGTGTTCACTGTGCGGAGACTCGATTCGACGCGTGACTGAAGCTGGCGGGACCACGATATACGAGCGCGCGGAGCACGGATACCGCGTCCACAGTGGCGGCCACGTCGTGCACCCGTAGGACGGCTGCCCCGTTCTGTGCGGCGATCAGGGCAGCGGCCACCGAGGCGGCCTGACGGTGCTCGACGCCGCGACCGGTGATCGTGCCCAGCATGCCCTTCCGGGAGAGTCCGGCCATCACGGGAACACCGAGGTCGGTGATCTGCCGTAGCTCGGCCAACAGCGCGAGGTTGTGGGCGAGGGTCTTGCCGAAGCCGAAACCCGGGTCCACCATGATGTGCTCGAGCGGAATTCCCGCGCCCCGGCAGGCGCCGACACGGTCGACGAGGAACCGGCGCACCTCGGATACGACGTCGCCGTACTCCGGCGACGTCTGCATCGTTTCGGGCTCGCCCCGCATGTGCATCAGGCACACGGGCACGTCCAGGCCGGCCGCGGTCCGCAGTGCCCCCGGAAGCCGGAGGGCACGAACGTCGTTGATCATCGACGCGCCGGCGGCGACCGCCTCGCGCATGACGTCCGGTCTCGAGGTGTCGACCGAGATCGGGACCGACGTCGACATCGCGAGGGCTGCGACTACCGGCACCACGCGCTCGATCTCCTCCGCGACGGACGGCGGGCGGGACCCGGGGCGGGTCGACTCGCCGCCGACGTCGAGGAGGTCGGCACCCTCCGCCACCAGGGACAGGGCGTGTTCGACCGCGGCGGCGGCGTCGAGGTATCGGCCGCCGTCGGAGAACGAATCCGGGGTCACGTTGACGATGCCGCAGACCAGGGGAATGTCGCGTGCGAGAGCCTCGAGCAGTCGGCCGGGGCCGGTGGCGGTGAGCGTCGGGAACGGAACCATTCGGGCGCATCTCCTTCCAGAAGGGGAATCGGTCCGGTGGACGACGCCGTGCCGTCCACCGGACCGACGCTGTCGCTTACACCGGGTCGACGCCGAACTCCTCCGCGGCGTCGATCAACCACTCCGCGAGGTACCGGGCGAACGACGACCGCACGAGAATCCGGTAGTCGGCCCCCTCGTCGTCGAGCGCGATCAGGATCACGCCCGCGAGGCCGAGCATGGTCTGCGCTGCAGTGCCGCGGCCGTACACCCTCGGATGCAGATCCAGTGAGCACCCCTTCTCGAGGACGTCGCGGGCATGAGTGCCGCGCAGCCGCAGGGTGGTTCGCTGTCCGGAGACGTCGATCGCGGCGCCGCCGTGGGGTGTCACCGCCGCCCGCAGGTCAGACTCGAGAGCAGGCGCCGACTGTGATCGCGTGGTGATCAGCCACTCCTCGGGACCGAGCCAGACGGCGGTGGTGGCGTCGGTGCCGGCGGACGTCGACGCCGCGGTGGGGAGGTCGAACCCGAGGACCGTTGCGGCGGCCGTGGCTCCCGGTCCGGCCGGGTCGACCCACAGGTCGACCATCGCGACGAACGGTTCCTCGGCGATGCTCACCGACTCGGGGAGTTCGGAGAATTTCTGGTCCCAGCCGTGCAGGGGGCTGAGGGGGACGAGGGTGTCAGCCATCGCGACGTGCTCCTTCGGGATCGACGAGGACGGAACTGGTGACCTCGACGGCGACCAGGTTTCCGTCCACCGGGACGTGCAGGGTGTCGCCGAGCCGGGCCCGGCCGCCCTTGACGAGGGCGAGCCCGAATGGGCGGCCGAGTTCGGCGCTGAGATAGCTCGACGTGACGTGCCCGAGCATCGGCACCGGCGGGGGCGGCAGGATGCCGCCTTGCGCCTCTTCGATGATCTGCGCGCCCTCGGGCAGCACGGTCTGCTTGTCGAGGGGCAGCAGCCCGACGAACTGCTTGCGCAGCGGGTTCTGGTTCTCCGCCCGGGTGAAGGAGCGCTTCCCGATGAAGTCGCGCTTCTTCTTCGACACGGCCCAGCTCATCCCGAGGTCCTGCGGGGTGACCGTCCCGTCGGTGTCCTGACCGATGATCGGGTACCCCTTTTCGGCGCGAAGGACGTGCATGGTCTCGGTGCCGTACGGGGTGATGTCGAACTTCTCGCCCGCGGCGATCAGGCGCGCCCAGACCGCGGGTGCGTGCCAGCCGTCGACGTTGACCTCGAACGCGAGTTCACCGGAGAAGCTGATCCGCGCGACCCGTACGTGGACGCCGCCGAGGGAGGTGTCGCGCCACGCCATGAACGGGAACGCGTCGTTGGTGACGTCGAGGTCGGGGAAGACCTCACCGATCACGTCGCGGGAGCGCGGTCCGACGACGGGGAACGTGGCCCACTGTTCGGTGACCGAGGTGAGTCGCACCCTCAGGTGCGGCCATTCGGTCTGCAGCCATTCCTCCATCCAGTCGAGGATTTTCGCGGCGCCGCCGGTGGTCGTGAAGACCTGGAACCGGTCGTCGTCCAGGCGCATCACGGTGCCGTCGTCGATGACCATGCCGTCGACCCCGCACATGACGCCGTAGCGGACCATGCCGACCTTCAGGGTGCTCATCATGTTCGTGTAGATCATGTCGAGCAGTACCCCGGCGTCGGGGCCCTGGACGTCGATCTTGCCGAGGGTGGAGCCGTCGAGGATGCCGATGCTGCGGCGCACGGCGGCGCATTCGCGCAGCACGGCGGCGTCCATGTCCTCCCCGGGCAGGGGGTAGTAGCGGGGACGCTTCCACTGGCCGACGTCCTCGAACACCGCGCCGCGGCCCACGTGCCAATCGTGCAGTGCCGTCACCCGTTCGGGATCGAAGAGGGCGCCGCGGCTGCGGCCGGCGAGGGCGGCGAATGCGACCGGGGTGTACGGCGGCCGGAACGTGGTGGTGCCCAGCGTCTCGATCGGCCTGCCGAGCAGTTCGGCCGTGATACCGGAGGAGATCACCCCGGACGTCTTGCCCTGATCGTGCGCGGTGCCGATGGTCGTGTAGCGCTTGATGTGCTCCATCGACGTCATGCCTGCGCCGACCGCGCGGGCCAGGTCGGCGACCGTCGCGTCGCGCTGCACGTCGACGAACTGAGTGTCCTCACCGGCGACGTCCCGCACCCGCCAGAGCACCAGCGGGGTGGACTGTTCGATCGCCGGCGCAGGTGCCGGGTCGATCGTGCGATCGGGAACGGTGAAGCCGAGGTCGCGCATGATCGACTGGCCGGCGGTCTGCCCGTCGCGCAGGCACCCGTCCAGGTCGAACACACCGTTCGCGGACCCGGCGACGGAGACTCCGTCGAGGTCCTCGCCGGGCACGAAGGCGCCGAGGCTCTCGTCGTAGCGGAGCTTGCCGCGGGCCTGCGAAAACAGGTGCACGGCCGGGTTCCAGCCGCCGCTGACGAGCAGGACGTCGCAGGCGAGGGGCACGCCGACCCGGGTGTCGGATTCGCCGCGCTGCGAGACGACGGCGTGACTGATCCGGCCGTTGCCGCGGGTGCCGGACACCACCGACGCCGTACGGATGGTGATGCCGCGCGCGTCGCATTCACGCTGCCAGCGGGCGGGTGCCTCGTCGCGGGCCTCGACGATCGCGTTGATCCGCACGCCCGCGTCATGCAGGTCGATCGCGGCCTCGTACGCGCTGTCGTTGGTGGTGAACACGACGGCCTGCTCACCGACCTTGACACCGTAGCGGTGCAGGAAGGTGCGGGCGCCGTGCGCGAGCATGATGCCCGGGCGGTCGTTGTCGGTGAAGACGACGGGACGCTCGTGCGCGCCGGCGGCGACGAGGATGTGCCGGGCGCGGATACGCCAGACGCGCTGGCGGCTCAGCGCCGCGGGGGCCTCGACACCGAGATGGTCGGTGCGCCGCTGCAGCGCGAGGACGAAGCCGTCGTCGTAGTTGCCGAACGCGGTGGTGCGCTGCAGGTGCAGCACATCCGGGTAGGTGGCGAGTTCGGCGACCGCGGCCGCGACCCAGTCGAGGGCGGGTGCGCCGTCGATGAGGTCCGTGGACCCGAGGAGGTCGCCGCCGGCTTCGCTCTGCTCGTCGACGAGCACCACCCGGGCGCCCGCCCGGGCCGCCGTGAGCGCGGCGGCGAGACCGGCAGGTCCGGCGCCGGCGACGAGGAGGTCGGTGTGGACGTGCTTGGCGTCGTACTTCGCCGAATCGGCGATCTCGGCGAGCCGGCCCTGACCGGGGATGCCGCGGGCGACGAGGCCGTCGAACAACTCGATGGTGGTGGCGAGCAGCATCGGCTCGGGGAAAGGCTCCTCGATCTGCACGAGACCGCCGGTGTCCTCCGCCCACGCCGCGGTGATGCCGCGGGGCCGGCCGAGTTTGATGCTGGTGGTGATCTGGTGGACGCCGTTCGCGAGCAGGGCCGAACCGAGCGTGTCACCGGGGTGACCGGTCAGTTCCCGGCCGTCGAACGTGAAGGTGTAGGAGGTGTCGCGGTCGAGGCGACCGCCCTGGCGGGTGCGGAAGGGTGCGTTCACGATATCGTCGGCTTCTGCTCGTCCAAGCGGTAGACGCTGTGGAATCGGTAGGTGGCGGTGTCGCGTACGGCGTTGAACCAGCGCCGGCAGCCGGCGCTGTGGTTCCACCGTTCCGCGAAAAGACCTTTCGGGTTCGCGCGGAAGAACACGAAGTGCGCCCACTGCTCGTCGGTCAGGGATTCGGGATCTTCCGGATACAGGACGTGGGCTTCGCCGCCGTAGTGGAACTCGGTTTCCTCACGGGACCCGCACCACGGGCATTCGATGAGTTGCATTGTGGCTCCTGAATTTCAGTGCGCGATGGGGGATCAGTGAGCGACGGCCGCGGCGCCGTGCTCGTCGACGAGAGCGCCGGTGACGAACCGGTCGAGGCTGAACGGCGCGATGAACTCGTGCGGTTCGTCGTTCGCGATGGTGTCCGCCAGACACCAACCCAACCCCGGGGTGGCCTTGAATCCGCCGGTGCCCCAACCGCAGTTGAGATACACGTTGTCGTACGGAGTGCGTCCCACGATCGGGGAGGCGTCGGGACACACGTCGACGATGCCGCCCCAGGTGCGCAGCAGATGCGCGCGGGCGAACACCGGGAACAACTCCACCGCGGCCGCCATCTGACGTTCGATGATGTGGAACGCGCCGCGCTGGCCGTACCCGTTGTAGGAATCGACACCGGCGCCCATCACCAGTTCGCCCTTGTGCGCCTGCGAGACGTACACGTGGATGGCGTTGGACATCACGATGGTCGGGTGCACGGGCTCGAGCAGTTCGGAGACCAGCGCCTGCAGCGGGTGGGACTGCACGGGGGTGCGGATGCCGAGCATGTCGGTGAGCGTCGAGGTGTGCCCGGCCGCGCACAGCGCGACCTGACCGGCCGCGATGTCGCCGCGGGTGGTGCGCACCCCGGTGACCTTGTTGCCGTCGGTGACGAAACCGGTGACCTCACAGTTCTGGATGATGTCGATGCCCGCCTCGTCGGCGCGGCGCGCGAATCCCCAGGCCACGTAGTCGTGCTTGGCGATGCCGGCCCGCGGCTGATACGTCGCGCCGAGAACGGGGTAGCGGATGTCGCTCGAGATGTTCACCAGCGGGCACAGCTTCTTGACCTCGTCGGGTCCGACCCACTCGGCGTCGATTCCGTTGAGCTTGTTCGCCTCCACCCGGCGGACGCTGTCGCGGACGTCCTGCAGGCTGTGCGCGAGATTGAGGACGCCGCGCTGGCTGAACAGGATCGGATAGTCGAGGTCGTCCTCGAGGCCCTCCCACAGTTTGAGGGCGTGCTCGTAGATCTTGGCGCTCTCGTCCCACAGGTAGTTCGACCGGATCAGCGTGGTGTTGCGGGCCATGTTGCCGCCCGCGAGCCACCCCTTCTCCAGGACCGCGACGTTGGTGATGCCGTGGTTCTTGGCCAGGTAGTGCGCGGTCGCGAGGCCGTGTCCGCCGCCGCCGACGATGACGACGTCGTACGACTTCTTCGGTTCCGGGTTACGCCACAGGAAGTCGGGGTGGTCGGGCAGGTGGGCGCCGGGCGGCTGGGTGGCACTCATCAGTTCGCCTCCGTGAGGTCGGGGTAGAGCGGGAAGCGCAGCGCGAGAGCATCGACGCGGGCGCGGAGTTCGTCGAGTCCGGCCTCGTCGGTGGCCGGTCGCAGCGCGTAGCTGATGATGTCGGCGACCTCGGTGAACGCATCCAGGTCGAAACCGCGGGTGGCGAGCGCGGGGGTGCCGATCCGCACCCCCGAGCTGACCATCGGCGGACGCGGGTCGAACGGGACGGCGTTGCGGTTCACCGTGATTCCCACCCGGTGCAACCGGTCCTCCGCCTGCTTGCCGTCGAGTTCGGACTCGCGCAGATCCACCAGCACCAGATGCACGTCGGTGCCGCCGGACACGACGTTGATGCCCGCCTGCCGGGAGTCGTCCTCGAGGAGGCGGTCGGCGAGGATCTTCGCGCCGGCGAGCGTGCGTTCCTGGCGCTCCCGGAACTCGGGCTCGGCGGCGAGCTTGAACGAGACGGCTTTGCCGGCGATCACGTGCTCGAGCGGGCCGCCCTGCTGTCCGGGGAACACCGAGGAGTTGAACTTCTTCGCCAGTGCCTCGTCGTTGGTGAGGATGACGCCGCCGCGGGGACCGCCGAGGGTCTTGTGCGTCGTCGACGTGACCACGTGGGCGTGCGGGACGGGGGAGGGGTGCAGTCCGGCGGCGACGAGTCCGGCGAAGTGCGCCATGTCGACCATGAGGTATGCGCCGACCTCGTCGGCGACGCGACGGAACGCGGCGAAGTCGAGTTGGCGTGTGTAGGCGGACCACCCGGCCAGGATCAGCTTCGGGCGATGCTCACGCGCGAGACGCTCGACCTCGTCCATGTCGACGAGATGGTCGTCCTCGCGGACGTGGTACGCGGCGACGTCGTAGAGCTTGCCGGAGAAGTTCAGCTTCATCCCGTGCGTGAGGTGACCGCCGTGCGCGAGGTCCAGGCCGAGGATGCCGTCGCCGGGCTTCAGCAGTGCCGACATCGCGGCGGCGTTGGCCTGCGCTCCCGAATGCGGTTGCACGTTGGCGAATGTCGCACCGAACAGTGCGGTGAGGCGGTCGATGGCGAGCTGCTCGATGACGTCGACGTGCTCGCAACCGCCGTAGTAGCGGCGTCCGGGGTAACCCTCGGCGTACTTGTTCGTCAGTACCGACCCTTGCGCCTGCATCACCGCGAGCGGGGCGAAGTTCTCGCTGGCAATCATTTCCAGGGTGCCCTGCTGTCGCTCGAGCTCGGCCGCGATCGCTTGGTGCACGGCGGGGTCGAGATCGGCGAGCGAATGCGTCAGCGTCGGGTTCGCTGCTGCCACCTCGGTGAGGTGTGCGGTGTCCACGGTCATGGTTCGCCTTTCTGGAAGGTCAGTTGACTTCGAACTGATATATCAA
Organism: Rhodococcus mengyinensis; assembly: GCF_048381435.1. Lineage (NCBI taxonomy): Bacteria > Bacillati > Actinomycetota > Actinomycetes > Mycobacteriales > Nocardiaceae > Rhodococcus > Rhodococcus mengyinensis. The sequence goes on from NZ_JBLWIT010000137.1 coordinate 53,565, forward strand.
CTGGAAAGTAGAGTAAGGTCAGTGACGGACAAAGGTCAATAGCTCCGGAAAATCAGGGAGACGGAACATGAGCCTGGCGCATTCATCGGTCGCGGACACGGCATCGAACGGCGGCACCAACGCCGACCGCGCGTACGAGATCGTCCGCGAACGCCTGGTCATGCTGGACATCCGGCCCGGCGAGCCGATCAACGACGACCGTCTCGCCGAAGAACTCGGATTCGGCCGGACGCCGGTGCGGGAAGCGCTCAAACGCCTCGAGCGGGAACGTCTCGTCGTCGCCTACCCGCGTCGTGGCACATTCGCCACCGCCGTCGACATGACCGATCTCGCCGACATCTCCGAGATCCGCAAGCAACTCGAACCGACCGCGGCGGCCCGGGCGGCCCGGACCGCGTCCCCGGACGCGCGAGCCCGGCTGACCGCGCTCGCCGACGAGATCGCCGAGATAGACGACAGCGAAGACCCGCGCGAAGTCCTGCGCAAGGACGTGCGCGTCCACCGCGAGATCTACCGAGCATCCGGGAACCCTCACCTCGAGGACATCCTCGTCAGCCTCGACGCACACGCCACCCGCATCTGGTGCCTCTTCCTCGACCGGCTGCCCGACGTCGCCAGCCACGTCCGCGAGCACGTCGCCCTGCTCCGGGCCATCGTCGACGGCGACGAGAACACCGCCTCGTCCCTCACCCTCGCCCACGTCGCCGGTTTCGAGAAGGCCATCCGCGACCTGCTGTAGGCCTCCGGCCCGTGCGCCTTTCTGGTAGTGGGAGCTACCAAAAAGGCGCACGGGCGCGAAGCGCCTCAGCTGAACACAACCGTCCGGTGACCGTGCAGCAGGACGCGGTTCTCGCAGTGCCAGCGCACGGCCCGCGACAGCGCGAGGGCCTCGGCGTCCTGCCCGACCGTGGCGAGTCGCGTCGGGTCGAAGGAGTGGTCGATGCGGATGACTTCCTGCTCGATGATGGGCCCCTCGTCCAGATCGGGGGTCACGTAGTGGGCGGTGGCCCCGACCTGCTTGACGCCGCGATCGAACGCCTGGTGGTAGGGCTTGGCGCCCTTGAAGCCGGGCAGGAACGAGTGGTGGATGTTGATGGCCCGTCCGCGTAGCGCGCGGCACGCGTCGTCCGACAGCACCTGCATGTACCGGGCGAGAACCACGAGATCCGCGTCGAATTCCTCGACGAGTTCGAGCAGCCGGGCTTCGGCCTGCGGCTTGGTGGCCGGCGTGACCGGGACGTGGACGAACGGCAGCCCGGCGGCCTCGGCCATGGGGCGCAGCACCTCGTGATTGGAGACGACGGCGACGAGTTCGGCGCCGAGGTTGCCTGCTCGCCAGCGGAAGATGAGGTCGTTGAGGCAGTGACCCATCTTGGAGACCATCACGATCACCCGGGGCAGGTCGGTGCCGTTGAAGTTGAACGTCATGCCGAATTTCGCGGCGACGCTTCCGAATTCCGCCGTGAGGCGTTCGATGTCGACATCTTCCGCGGACACGAACGACGTGCGGAGGAAGAACGCGTCGCTCCGGGTGTCGTCGAACTGCTGATGCTCGGCGATATCGCAGTTCTGCTCGAAGAGAAAGGAGCTGACTGCGTGAACGATCCCGGGACGCTGAGCGCAGCTGAGCGTCAGGGTGAAGGTCTGGGTCATGTGGGTCTCCTCGATGCCGGACTGGTTACGGTGTCACTAATTGAGGTGTCAGTCCGAGCGAACTGATATATCAGAATGGGTCATGCTATTTCAGGCTGGACGAGCGGGTCAAGGGGTGGAGACGGAGTCAGACGCTGCTGCGGAACCCGGCGAGCACGGACTCCGATCGAGTCTGGGCGTACTGCGTCCCGGCGGCGTCGACCGTGTGATTGAGCAGCAACGCGGTGGTCACCGGTCCCACCCCTCCGGGGACCGGGGTCAGCGCGCCCGCCCGACCGTCGACGGCCACGGCGTCGACGTCACCGAGCAGTTGGCCGTCCGCGGTCGCCGTGGTCCCGACATCGATGACGACGGCGCCGTCGGCGACGTGGTCGGCCGTGATCAGTCCGGGAATGCCGACCGCGACGACGAGGATGTCGGCGTCACGGGTGCCGGCGGCCAGGTCGGTGGTGTGCCGGTGGCAGACGGTCACCGTCGCGTTGCGCTGCACGAGCAGATGCGCGACGGGACTTCCGACGACAGTCGATCTGCCGACCACCGCGGCCGTCCTGCCGTGCGGGGAGATCCCGTGGTGATCGAGGAGGGCGATCACGGCCTGTGCGGTGGCGGGCGCGAACGCCGGCTGACGCGCGACGAGTCGGCCGAGGCTGACCGGGTTGGCGCCGTCGACGTCCTTGGCGGGGTTGATCGCCTCCCGGAGGGCATCGAGGTCGGTTCCGTCCGGCAGGGGTGTCTGCAGGATGATGCCGTGGACGTCCGGGTCGTGGCCGAGTTCGACGAGCGTGCTGCGGATCTGTTCGGTCGATGCCGCGGCGCCGAGATCGACGATGTCGCACAGGATTCCGGTGCGTTTCGCGGCCGACGCGATGGACCGCACGTACCAGGCGGTCGATTCGTCGTCGGTGGCCTGCACGACCGCCAGCTTGGGCCGGATACCGAGGTCGTTGAGGGCTGCGGCGGCGACGGATGCGTCGTTGCGGATGGAGGTGGCGAGTTCGGCGCCACCGAGGCTTCTGGTCATGAAGTCAGCTGCTTTCGTACTCGTGTCGTGACTGCGTCGGCACGCTCGACGATCGCGTCGACGCCGGACAGGCACTCGGTGAGGGCCCGGCGGGTGTCCGGATCGGTGATACCCGGCAGGTTCACCTCGATGTTGACCCGGGCGGTGGTGGCGGCTGCGCGGGCAGCCTCGGCGGCGGCCGCGACGTCGCTGACGACGGTGCGGTTCGCCACCGGCAGCAGGACGTCGGCGAGTGCGACGACGTCGCCTGCCGCGACCACCACCTCGGCGGGGACCGCGGCGGCGCCGGCGAGGGTGGTCGCGATCGCCGACGTGCGGGCGGCCGTTTCGTCGTCCGTGTCCTGGGGGAGCCGGTAGGCGTCGATGACGGCCGTGAATGCCGCCATGTCGTCGTCGGCGAACTGCAGTGCCTTTTCGCGGAACGCATCCGCGGACGCGCAGACGCGTTCGACGAGCATCCCGTGGTCGGCGTACCTCTTGCCGGTGGTGTAGCGGGCGACCATCGAGACCAGCGCGGCTGCCTGGCCGAGGTGGAGGGCGCCGGTCGCGCCGCCGCCGGGCGCGGGGGTTCGATCGGCGAGCGAGTCCAGGAACCCGGCGATCGTGTCGTCTCGGAGGGTCATGACCGGATCTTCTTCATCTCGGGGTCGACGAGCGGCTCGGCCACAACCGTTGCCGGGATGCGGCGTCCGAAGTACTCGATCTCCACCGGGGTGTCGACGGTCGCGTTCGCGGGAAGCCAGGCGTAGGCGATCGGCGCCCCCACCGTGTGACCGAACGCGGCGCTCGTGACGTACCCGGCGGGCTGTCCGTCGACGAATACCGGCTCGTGGCCGAGGACCACCGACGTGCGGTCGTCGATCATGAGGCACGCCAGGCGCCGCTCCACCGTCTCGTCGGAGACGCCGTCGAGCGCGTCACGCCCACGGAAGTCGCCCTTCTGCAGTCGGACCGCGAACCCGAGACCGGCCTCGTAGGGATTGTGCTCGGTGGTCATGTCGCTGCCCCACGAGCGGTAGCCCTTCTCCATCCGCAGGCTGTTGAACGCGGCGCGGCCGGCGGCGATGACGTCGTACTTCTGCCCTTCCGCCCACAGCAGATCCCACAGGCGCAGACCGTTGTCGGCGGACGTGTACAGTTCCCAGCCGAGTTCGCCGACGTACGACAGACGCATCGCCGTGACGGGAACACCGCCGATGCGGACCTGCTTCGCGCGGAAGTACTTGAAGTTCTCGTTCGTGAAGTCGTCGGAGCTCAGCGCCTGCACCAGATCCCGGGCGCGCGGGCCCCACAACCCGATCCCGCACGTGCCGCCGGTGATGTCCCGGATCTGCACACTGCCGTCGTCCGGGGACTGGCGGCGGAAGTAGTCGAGATCGAGGTTGCCGTTGGCACCGACCTGGAAGATGTTGTCGGACAGCCGCGTGACGGTGAGGTCGCTGCGGACGCCACCGGTCTCGTCGAGCGCGAGCGTGTAAGTGACGGACCCGACGGACTTGTCCATCTTGCCGGTCGTCAGCCGGTCGAGCAGGGTCAGCGCGCCGGGGCCGCTGATCTCGAGGCGCTTCAGCGGTGTCATGTCGTACATCGCCACCGAGGTTCGGGTCTTCCAGGCCTCGGCCGCGGCGATGGGGGAGTGGAACATCGCTGCCCACGGTTCGCGGGCCGGCGGCTGCCATTCGGCCGGAAGGTCCTGTACCAGATGGGCGTTGGACTCGAACCAGTGCGGGCGTTCCCAGCCGGAGCTTTCCAGGAACACTGCGCCGAGTTCCTTCTGGCGAGTGTGGAAGGGGCTGACCCGCAGGTCGCGGGGAGACTCCTTGGGCTGCAGTGGGTGCAGCACGTCGTAGATCTCGACGAAGTTCTGCTGCGACGTCTCGCTGACGTAGTCGGGTGCGAGCTGGATCTCCTCGAAGCGGTGCACGTCGCAGCCGTGCAGTTCGACCTCGGAGCGGCCGTCGACGAGCAGTTGCGCGACCGCCCGGCCGACACCGGCGGAGTGCGTCACCCACACTGCCTCGGCGATCCAGAACCCGGCGACGTCCGGGGACTCGCCGATGAGCGGTCCGCCGTCCGGGGTGAACGAGAAGACCCCGTTGAAACCGGCCTCCAGTTTCGCGGATTCGAGGCACGGCAGCAGCAACTTGCTCTGCTCCCACGACGGCGCGAAGTCTTCTTCCGTGAACGGCAGCATCGACGGCATGTCGGACGCGGACACGTCGTCGCTCGCGTCCAGGTCGCGCAGGTTCACCGGCATCGGGCGGTGCGCGTACGTGCCGATGCCGAGGCGGTCGACGTGCTCACGGAAGTACAGATCCTGGTCCTGGTGGCGCAGGATCGGGAAGCCCGCCTCGGCGAGTTCGGTGTTCCGTCCGACGAGTTCGGGAATCTGCTCGGTCTTCGCGTACTGGTGCGCCAGAGGGAGCAGCGGGACGTCCATGCCCACCATCGCACCGATGTCGGGACCCCAGAAGCCCGCGCAGGACACCACGATGTCGGCGGGGATCACCCCGTCCGCGGTGGCGACGCCGGTCACCTTGCCGCCGCTCTGTTCGATGCCGATCACCTTCGTCGAACCCTGGAACACGGCACCGCGGGCCTCGGCGCGCCGGGCCAGCGCGACGACGACACGGGACGCCTTCGCGAGGCCGTCCGTCTCCACGTACAGCCCGCCGAGAACCCGCTTCTCGTCGAGCAGCGGGTGCAGCTTCGCGCACTCGGCCGGGTCGAGGACGGCGCCCTCGATGCCCCAGGACGTGGCCCAGCCCTGTTTGCGGTGCAGATCGGCGAGACGCTCGGGGGTGGTGGCCACCTCGAGTCCGCCGAGCTGGTTGAAGCACCATTCGCCGTCCACGTCGAGCCCGACGAACTTCTCGACCGTGTACCGGGCGAACTCGGTCATCGTCTTGGACGCATTCGTCTGGAACACCAGGCCCGGTGCGTGCGACGTGGAGCCTCCGGTGAGCGGCAACGGTCCCTGATCGAGAACCGTGATCCGATCCCAGCCGCGAGCGGTGAGCTCGTCGGCCAGATTCGCGCCGACGATGCCGGCTCCGATGATCACTACGCGCGGTGACCCCATGATGGTCCTCCTGGTTGGGTGGGTGCCTGTGTGTGGCGAAGTAGCGGGAGATTCGGTGTTCGGTGTGGGCTCGAACGGCGCCGGAAAGAACTGTGAATTGCGAAACGGATCGGACTGATCCGAACCGAAATCGACGACTGATATATCAACACATTAGGTCTGGACGAGTAAGGGGGTCAACCCCGAATTGCGGGTAATTCCACGACGATTGGTCGATGAAATGGCCGCAATTCTGCGATCCACAGTGGAAATGCGCACCGACCCCGACTGTGATGACGTGGAACCGGGTGTGGATGGAGGTAACCGTCGCACGGTGATGTCGCCTATCCTGAAGTCGAGATGACTGAATTGGACGATAACTCGAATGGGGATCGGAGCCGGCCGTCCGGCGCTGTGCAGTCAGTGGACCGCGCTCTGGCGGTACTCGAAATCCTGGCGAGGCTCGGTACCGCCGGTGTCACCGAAATCGCCGACGAGTTGGGTGTCCACAAGTCGACCGCATCGCGCCTCGTCGCCGTTCTGGATTCGCGAGGGTACGTCGCGCAATTGAAGAGCCGGGGAAAATTCCAACTCGGCAATTCCATCGTCCGGCTGGCCCGCACCGCGTCGCCGGACGGCGATCTGGTGCGGCAGAGTCAGGAATTGTGCGCCGAACTGGCGGAAACTGTCGGTGAGAGCGTCAATGTGTCGATACTCGACGGAAATCGATCGGTGAGCATCGTCAAAGCGGACGGTCCGTCCGGCGTCGGTACCAATACCTGGGTGGGTCAAAGCAGCCCGGCACATGCGACGGCGAGTGGAAAATTGTTGCTGACGGAATTGTCCGACAGCGAACTCGCGGAGCGCGTGGGAGAAACTCCGATTGCTCTCACGGAGAAAACTCTCACCGATGTGCCTGCGCTCGTGGAATCGCTGAAAACCATTCGCGAGCGGGGCTGGGCGGAGTCCGAGGAGGAACTCGAACTCGGGCTGAACGCGGTGTCCGTCCCGATCCGGGACTACACGTCGAAAATGATTGCTGCTCTGAGTGTGTCCGGCCCCGCCTACCGACTGCTGCCCGAACGGTTCGAGGACGTCGCCCGCGCCGCACTCGACACGTCCCAGCAGATCAGCAGCCGATTGGGCTATGCCGTCACGTAGCGCCGGCATCAGGCCCGCGACCTGGCGAGTTGCTTCTTGTACCGGGTGAACAGCCGGGGACTGTTCATCGCGAAGACGCCCACGGTGTCGCCGTCCCGGTCGTAGGTGGCCACGAACGTGCCGGTTCCGGGATCGCCGTCGACGAACCGGACCTCGTCGGTGCTGTGTCTCGTCCCGGCGAACTGCAGCATCTTGCCGTACTGGTGGGACCAGAAGTACGGGATCGCGGCGGGTCCGGACGGTGTGGCCATGATCGTGTCGGCGACGGTGGCGGCCTGTGCGACGGCGTTGCTCCAGTGCTCGCTTCTGTGGTGCACCTGGTGGGCGTCGTCGAAAGTCCGTGCGCAGTCGCCGATCGCGTACACGCCGGGCACGTTCGTGCGGCACGACGAGTCGGTGAGGAAACCGTCGTCGATCATCAGTTCCGAATCGCGTGCCCATTCGACGTTGGGGACGGCCCCGATTCCGACCACCACGGCGTCCGCGGGGAGGATCGTTCCGTCGCTCAGCTGGACGGCTTCGACCGCGTCGCCACCGAGCAGTGCGGCGACGACTGCCCCGGTGAGGAGCCGGACGCCGTGTGCGGCATGCTGTCCTGCGCAGATCGCCCCGAGTTCGATGCCGAGCGGGCCCGCCAGGGGTGTCGGTGACGCCTCGACGACGGTGACGTTCAGGCTCATGCGGGCCGCGGTGGAGGCCACCTCGGCGCCGATGAACCCTGCTCCCACGATCACGAGGTTCTGCGCACGCGACAGCGAATCCCGCAGTGCGCGTGCGTCGTCGACCGACCTGAGTGTGTGCACGCCGGCGAGGCCGGAGTGTCCGGGCAGGGTTCGGGCACGCGCGCCCGTCGCGACGACGACGGCATCGGCGTCGAAGTGGGACCCGTCGTCGAACGTGACACGGTGGAGCCCTTCGGGGGCATGGACCAGACCGGTGGCAGTTCTGTTCATGCGCCATTCGACGTCGAGGGTGTCGTCGTCGCTGTTCATCAACAGCAGATCCTCGTCGGTCAGGTCGCCGGTGAGGAATTCCTTGGACAGGGGCGGCCGGTCGTAGGGCAGGGACTGCTCGCTGCCGGCCACGACGAGGCGGCCGGTGTATCCCTTCTCGCGCAGTGCGCGCACCGCCGACAGTCCGGCGAGGGAAGCGCCCAGTACCACAATGGAATTCGGGACAGTGTTCATCGGGCGTCGCCCTTCTGGTCGAGATGAAGCAGCACGGTGCCGTCGACGATCGACACGTCGTGTGTGCGGACTGCGATCTTGGCCGGCGGGCCCGAGGGCACTCCGGTGCGGAGGTCGAAGCACGCTTCGTGGAGCGGGCACTCGACGGTGCAGCCTTCGACCCAGCCGTCGGCGAGGGAGGCGTCCTGATGGGTGCAGGTGTCGTCGATGGCATACAGACCGTCGGAGGTGTGGAAGACGGAGATGGGAGCCATGCCCGGCGGGGTCACCGTCACGACTTCGCCCACGGGCAGTGTCACGAGTTCGCAGACGGGGAACGCCATGGCGCCGGGGTGGGTCACAACTGGGGAATCGTTATCGAGAATCACTCGATACCTCCGAAACGTCGGGGAGGAAGGACAAGTTGTGGAGCGGTTGTTGCGCTATGCGCGACGACTTGCAAGCTGTGCAACACAATGCTCTCCGGTGCTGCCCCACGGTGTCAAGCATTCGCGTGTAAAAACTGCGTTCCCGAAGTCGGTGGGCATAACCTCGGGGCATGAGTGAATCCGAGGCAACGGCGCCCGCGGCCCAGGGAACGGAAGGAAAGGCGAAGACCGTGCACGCGGTGGAACGTGCCATCGACGTGCTCGAGATAGTCGCGGCAGAAGGCCGTGTCGGCGCCTCGGAGATCGCCGTGCGTCTCGGCGTGCATAAATCGACGGTGTCACGCCTGATCGCGTCGCTGCAGCAACGCGGATTCGTGGAGGAAGCGGGTGTCCGCGGCAAGTATCAGCTCGGATTCGCGGTAGTGCGATTGGCCGAGGCCACGGTCGCGCAGAGCGGGCTCGTCGAGGTTGCGCAGCCGGAGTGCGACCGCCTGGCCGACGCCTTCGGGGAGACCGTCAACCTCGCCGTGCTGGACGGTCCGGCGACCCTCAACGTGCTCGAGGCCCGCAGCGATCGCCACGTCGCGCTGCGTACGTGGGTGGGTCAGGTGACCCCGGCGCACGCGACCGCGACCGGCAAGGTCCTGGTCTCGGAATTGACGTCCGGCCAGCTCCGGAGCCGGTTGGGGCCGCAGTTGAGCCCGCTCACTCCCAACACGATCACCGACTTCCGGGCGTTCGACGTCGAACTCGAGCACGTGCGGTCGCGCGGGTGGGCGTCCACGGCCGAGGAACTCGAAGCGGGGCTCAATTCCATCGCCGTGCCGGTGCGGAGCAAGGTCACCAACCGGATCGTCGCGTCGATTTGTGTGTCCGGGCCGGAGTACCGGCTGGCACCCGAACGGTTCGAGGCCGTGGCGCTCGAACTCGCCGACGCGGTCGCGCGGATCGAAGCGCAGCAATCCGTCGGCGCGGGTGACTGAACGCCCGGAAGTGCCTCTCCCTCAAGGCGGGACGAACGGATAGTCCCGTTTGTCCGGGTTCCGGCCGTCCGCGGTTAACGCGGTGTTTCGGTCGTGTCGCGTCCGCGAAAGAAGTGTCGAATGTGATGTTTGACACGTCCGCGGGCCACAGTCTAAGTTGTGTAAATCGCATAGCGTTGCTGATGACGCAACAATGCTGACGCCGCGATGACTCGGCGGGAACAGCTGCCCGCTGTTCGAACGGTCGCCGCGGATCGGGCACGCATGTCGTCACACTCGGCAACGACGCCCCTGCGATCTGCGCCCCCCTTACGCACACAGACATCAGGTCACAGCCCGACCGAAACGCATCTTTCCCGGCAACGAAAGAAACGGTGACATCTATGTCCGCTCCGGACGTCCAAGCCCCCGCTCCCGCCTCCGCGCCCGCACCGGCACTGATCCCCACCCTCGGTGGCCGGTACTACACCGACGCCGACATCTTCACGGACGAACAGGAGAACCTGTTCGAGGCGATGTGGTTCTGCGCCGTCCGCGCCGCCGATCTCGCCGACCCCGGAGCCTTCCGGAAGATCACGGTGGGCCGGGAGAGCGTGCTCCTCGTCCGCGGCCGCGACGGGGAACTGCGCGCCTTCCTCAACATCTGCCGGCACCGCGGCGCCATGCTGTGTACCGAGGACGAAGGGCAGATCCGCAGAAACCTTCAGTGCCCCTACCACGCGTGGACGTACGGACTCGACGGCAAACTGGTGGCCGCCCCCAACATGGCCGCGCTGCGGGACGAGACCGGAGCCGACATCGACCGGGTGCGGTACGGACTGGTGCCGGTCGCGCTTCGCGAATGGCTCGGCTACGCATGGGTGTGCCTGGCCGACGAACCGCCGTCGTTCGAGGACGAGGTCGTCGGCGCCGTCACCGAACGACTCGGTGATCCGGCCGCCATCGACCGGTACCAGATCGGAACCCTGGAACTCGGCCGCCGGATCGTCTACGACGTCGCAGCCAACTGGAAGCTGATCATCGAGAACTTCATGGAGTGTTACCACTGCGCGACCATCCACCCCGAGCTCACCGAGGTACTTCCCGAGTTCGCGGACGGCCTTGCCGCACAGTACTTCGTGGGGCACGGTGCCGCCTTCGGTGACGACGTCGAGGGATTCACCATCGACGGAACCGGCGGATTCGAGTCGTTGTCCGGCATCAGTCCCGACCAGGACCGCAAGTACTACGCCATCACGATCCGGCCGCAGGTCTTCGTCAATCTCGTGCCCGACCACGTCATCTTCCACCGCATGTACCCCGTGTCCGCGGATCGCACCATCGTCGAATGCGACTGGCTGTACTCCCCGGAGGTCACCGCGTCGGGTCGCGACGTCTCCCGTTCGGTGGAGCTGTTCCACCGGGTCAACCAGCAGGACTTCGACGCCTGTGAGCGGACCCAGCCCACGATGGCGTCGAAGGCGTACCGGAACGGGGGTGTGCTGGTGCCCGCGGAACACCACATCGGCGAATTCCACGACTGGCTACTCGAAAGGCTGAGCGGGGATCCCCGATGACCTACGCCGGCGAGCAACCGAGGGTGACCGACCCTCCCAGGGTAGACGGTGTCGATTCGCAACCCCGACACCAGGCGCAGGAGCAGCAGGCGGCGGCGCCGTCCGACGGCGAAGGGCGGCGGAGCGTCGACAAGGTGGTGTTCGGCACGGCCGCGGGGCTCGGAGTCGGACTCATCCTGTGGGGACTGCTGGCACCGGAGAACCTCTCGGTCGTGTCGACCGCGGCGCTGGACTGGCTGGTGGCCGACCTCGGTTGGCTGTTCATCGCCGCCTCGTCGGCGTTCGTCGTCTTCTCGCTCTTCCTCGCGTTCTCCCGGTACGGCCGGATTCCGCTCGGCCGCGACGGCGAGAAACCGGAGTTCCGCACGGTGAGCTGGATCGCGATGATGTTCAGCGCCGGCATGGGAATCGGATTGATGTTCTACGGCGTCGCCGAACCGCTCGCCCATCTGGTGAGCCCGCCGCCGGGAACGGACGGATCCGTCGGGTCGGCGATGGCCACGACGATGTTCCACTGGGGTCTGCATCCGTGGGCGATCTACGCGGTCGTCGGGTTGTCGATTGCGTACGGCTCCTACCGGCGTGGCCGCAAGCAGCTCATCAGTGCCGCGTTCTTCCCTCTCCTCGGTCGCCGCTCGGAGGGCGCCGTGGGGAAGGTCATCGACATCCTCGCGATCATCGCGACGATGTTCGGCACCGCCGCGTCGCTCGGACTCGGCGCACTGCAGATCGGTTCCGGTCTCGAGATCATCGGCTGGATGGGCCACGTCGGCACGTTCGCACTCGTTGCCCTGGTCGGGCTCTTGACGTTCGCGTTCGTCGGTTCGGCGGTGTCGGGAGTGGCGCGGGGGATCCACTGGCTGTCCAACATCAACATGGTGCTTGCGGTGATTCTCGCGCTGTTCGTGTTCGTGCTCGGTCCGACCGTCCTCATCCTCAATCTGCTCCCCACCGCGATCGCGGACTACGCGGCGCAACTCGCCACCATGTCGGGACGGACGGCCGCGAGTTCCGGCGACGACACGGCGTCCTGGCTGTCGTCGTGGACGATCTTCTACTGGGCGTGGTGGGTGTCGTGGACTCCGTTCGTCGGAATGTTCCTCGCCCGGATCAGCCGCGGCCGCACCATCCGGCAGTTCGTTATCGGCGTGATCGTCATTCCCACCTCGGTCAGCCTCGTATGGTTCGCGGTGTTCGGCGGCGCAGGCATCGGACAGCAGCAGGACGGAGTCGACCTGGCGGCGCGTTCTTCGACCGAAGGCCAGTTGTTCGGGATGCTCGACCATCTGCCGTTGACGGGGTTCGCCACCGTGCTGGTCATGGTGCTGGTCGCGATCTTCTTCGTATCCGGCGCGGACGCCGCGTCCCTGGTGATGGGCACCCTGTCGCAGCGGGGTGCACGAGAACCGAGCACGTGGGTCGTCATCTTCTGGGGAACCCTCACCGGGGGCACCGCGGCACTCATCCTCTGGACCGGCGGCTCGGACGCCCTGCAGGGTCTGCAGACGATGACGATCATCGCGGCCGCGCCGTTCCTCCTGGTGATGATCGGATTGTGCTTCTCGCTGTATCGGGACCTCTCCCGTGATCCGCTCATCGTCGGTTCATCGAAAAGGTATGCACACGAGAGGGTTTCGGACACAGTATGAAGATGACGGCACTATCCGCGGATCAGGGCGTCCAGAGGTTGTTCGGGAAGGTGAATTTCATCGCGGGGGAGTGGGTCGCGGCGACGTCGGGCCGCACCCGCGACTGCATCGACCCGGCGACCGGGAACGTGATCGCCACGGTCGACGAGGCGTCGCCCGAAGACGCCGGGCGAGCCGTGCACGCGGCCCGGGCGGCCTTCGACGCCGGGGACTGGCCTCAGACGGCGGTCGCCGCGCGGTCGTCGCTCCTGTCGCGTATCGCGGATCTGCTCGAGCGCGACAAGGAGGAATTGGCGCGTATCGAGACGCTGGACACCGGTAAGACGTTGGTGGAAAGCCGAATCGACATCGACGACGTCGTGTCGGTTTTCCGGTACTACGCCCGGCTGGCCCTCGTCTCCAGCGACCGGGTGGTCGACGTGGGTGACCCCGCTGTCGTCTCCCGGGTCGTTCGCGAACCGATCGGGGTGTGCGTCCTCATCGCGCCGTGGAACTACCCGCTGCTCCAGATCTCCTGGAAGGTGGCACCCGCGCTGGCCGCCGGCTGCACGATGGTGCTCAAGCCCAGTGAAGTCACGCCACTGAGCACGATCGCGTTCGTCCGGCTGATCGAGGAGGCAGGTGTGCCCGCCGGTGTCGTCAACCTGGTGCAGGGGAGCGGCGCCGACCTCGGACCCGCGCTGACCGACACCGGTGACGTCGACTTCATCTCGTTCACCGGTGGACTCGCGACCGGCACCACCATCCTGGAGACGGCCGCGAAGCACGTCACGAAGGTCGCCGTGGAACTCGGCGGGAAGAACCCGCACATCGTGTTCGCGGACGCCGAGTGGGAGTCGTCGGTCGACCAGGTGCTCACCGGCGTCTTCCTGCATTCGGGGCAGGTGTGCTCGGCGGGGACGCGGCTGATCGTGGAGGAGTCGATCGCCGACGACTTCGTCGCCGCCCTCGTCTCGCGCGCCGAGGCCATCCGCGTCGGCCCGGGGCTCGATCCCGGCACCGAGACCGGACCGCTCGTGTCGACCGCACAGCGCGACAAGATCGAAGCCTATGTGGCACTGGGTATCTCCGAAGGGGCGGTGCTCCGGACGGGTGGCTCCCGGCCCGCCGATCCCGCGCTCGACGGCGGTAGCTACTACCTGCCCACCATCTTCGACCACTGCGACCGGTCCATGCGCATCGTGCAGGAAGAAACGTTCGGGCCCATTCTCACGGTCGAGAGGTTCACCACCGAGGAGGACGCGGTCCGGCTCGGCAACGACACCGAGTACGGCCTCGCCGCCGGAGTCCGGACGTCGGACGCTGCCCGCGGCGAACGGGTGGTGCGCCGCCTGCGCCACGGGACCGTGTGGCTCAACGACTTCGGCTACTACACCGCGGCGGCGGAATGGGGTGGATTCAAGAAGTCCGGCAACGGGCGCGAACTCGGACCGGCCGGGCTCTCCGAATACCAGGAAGTCAAACACATCTGGAACAACACGACCTCGCCTCTCGCGGGTTGGTTCACCGCGACCTGACGTGCTCCCGGCAGGGGCGCGCGAGCAGGCCTACTCACCTTCTCAGGAAGTGATCGAATGATCAGTACCGACAATACGACCGGCGATCACGACAGTGGACTCGAGGAGTTCGGCTACAAGGAGTCCCTCGATCGCAGTATCGGCAAGTTCGCGAGCTTCGCCGCGGGCGTCAGCTACATCTCCATCCTGACCGGCACTTTCCAGTTGTTCTACTTCGGATTCGGCACCGCAGGCCCCGCCTACCTGTGGTCGTGGCCGCTGGTGTTCGTCGGCCAGCTCGCCGTGGCGCTCTGCTTCATGGAGTTGGCCGCCAAGTATCCGATCGCCGGCTCCGTGTACAACTGGGCGAAGACGCTCGGCAGCAGAGTAGTGGGGTGGTCCGCGGGCTGGCTGATGCTCACCGCGTCGATCGTCACCCTGTCGGCCGTTGTGCTGGCGCTGCAGCTCAACCTGCCGCGGCTGTGGAGCGGCTTCCAGATCATCGGTGACGGCACCGGAGAACACGACTTCGCCACCAACGCCGTCATTCTCGGGACGGTGATGATCGGCTTCACCACCGTCGTCAACGCGCTCGGTGTCCGTCTCATGGCGATGATCAACAGCGCCGGGGTGTTCATCGAGATCATCGCGGCGGTGCTGATCGCGATCATCCTCGCCGCCAACATGACCCGCGGCCCGCAGGTGTTCTTCTCCACCCACGGGTACGGCGCAGGCGAAAGCGGCGGATACCTCGGTGCGTTCCTGGTGGCGACGCTCGCGTCGGGCTACGTGATGTACGGCTTCGACACCGCGAGTTCGCTGGGCGAGGAGACGGTCGAACCCCGCCGCACCGCCCCCAAGGCGATCTTCCGTGCGATCCTCGCGTCGTTCGTGATCGGCGGCGCGATCCTCGTGTTCGCCGTGATGGCGGCACCCGACCTCGACGATCCGAAGATCGGCGCGTCGGACGGCAGCCTGCAGTACATCGTGGAGCAGGTGATGTGGGGTCCGCTGGGCACGATCTTCCTGGTGTGCATCGTGATTGCGGTGACGGTCTGCTCGCTGGCGGTGCACACCGCCGCGATCCGGCTGACCTTCGCCATGGCCCGCGACAACGCCCTCCCGTTCGGTGAGCGGCTCGCCCGCGTCCACCCGCGGACGCGGACACCCGTCGTGCCTGCGGTGACCATCGGGGTGGTGGCCGCGCTGATCCTGGTGGTCAACATCGGTCAACCGCACATCTTTACCGTGCTCACGTCGATCGCGATCATCATGATCTACCTGGCCTACCTGATGGTCACCGGACCGATGCTGAAGAAACGGCTGCGGGGTGAGTGGCCGCCGCGGGACCTGAAGGAGGGCGGCTACTTCACGATGGGCAGATGGGGACTGCCCGTCAACATCGTCGCACTCGTCTGGGGAATCGGGATGGCCCTCAACCTCGCGTGGCCACGCGAGGCCGTGTACGGGGAACCTTGGTACAACACCTGGGGCGCCTTCGTCTACATCGGCATCATCCTCGGGTTCGGCCTGCTGTGGTACCTCACCACCGGCCGGCACCACATCGGAACGTTGACGTCACACTGCGCGGCGGTGGTAACGACCGCGCCGGAATCCGAACCGAACGACAAGGAGCTCGCCCGATGACCGACGACGAATCGAAGAGCACTGCAGGGGAATTCGACTACGTGATCGCCGGCGGTGGCAGCGCGGGCTGCGCACTCGCAGCACGTCTGAGCGAAGACCCGTCGGTAACGGTGTGCCTGCTCGAGGCGGGCCCGTCCGACGTCGGGGACCGGGCGATCCTCGAGCTGTCCCAATGGATGCATCTGCTCGACTCCGGCTACGACTGGGACTACCCCGTCGAGCCACAGGAGAAGGGCAACAGCTTCATGCGGCACGCCCGGGCCAAGGTCCTCGGTGGCTGCTCGTCCCACAACTCGTGTATCGCATTCTGGCCGCCGGCCGAGGCACTCGACGACTGGGAGGCGATGGGGGCGTCGGGTTGGGGTGCGCGCGACATCCTCCCGTACGTCAGCCGGCTCGAGAGCAACGACGCCCCCGGCGACGGGCACGGCCGCAGCGGGCCCGTGCGGCTGCGGGACGTCCCGCCGAACGACCCCTGTGGCCGAGCGGTTCTCGACGCCGCAGCCGCGGTCGGTCTGCCGACCGTCGCATTCAACCGCGGCGGAACGGTGCTCAACGGTGCCGGGTGGTTCCAGATCAACGCGTCCGAGGACGGCACCCGGATGTCGTCGTCGCACGCCTACCTGCACCCGATCCTCGGGACCCGGCCCAACCTGGAGGTCCGGACCGGCTGCTGGGTGAGCGAGATCCTGTTCGACGAACAGCAGACGGCGACGGGCGTCCGGTACCAGCGTCCCGACCTCACCGGCTACGACACGGTGTCGGCGCGACGGGAGGTGGTGGTGACGGCCGGGGCGATCGACACCCCGAAGCTCCTGATGCTGTCGGGTATCGGTCCGGCGGAGCATCTCGCGGAGTTCGGGATCCCCGTGCGCGTCGACTCGCCCGGTGTCGGATCGAACCTCGACGATCACGTCGAGGGCCTCGTGTTCTGGGAGGCGTCCCAGCCGATGGTTACCGAATCGACGCAGTGGTGGGAGATCGGACTGTTCGCGACCACCCGGGAGGGCCTGAACCATCCCGACCTGATGATGCACTACGGCAGCGTCCCGTTCGACATGAACACCCTGCGGTGGGGTTACCCGACCACCGACAACGGATTCTGCCTGACACCCAACGTCACTCAGGGCCGCTCCCGCGGAACGGTCCGGCTGCGGTCGCGGGACTTCCGCGATCGCGCGAAGGTCGACCCCCGGTACTTCACCGACAGCGAGGGCCACGACGACCGGGTGATGCTGTCCGGGGTGAAGCTGGCCCGCACGATCGCCGAGCAGAAGGCGCTACGCGGGTGGATTGCCCGCGAACTGGCGCCGGGACCCGACGCGGTGACGGACGCCGAGATCCTCGACTACATCCACAAGACCCACAACACGGTGTATCACCCCGCGGGCACGGCCCGCATGGGCGCCGTCGACGATCCGATGGCGGTGCTCGACCCGGAACTGCGCGTCAAGGGGGTTCGAGGACTGCGAGTGGTCGACGCGTCGGCGATGCCGAAACTGCCGCACGTCAACCCGAACGTCACGGTCATGACGATGGCCGAGAGGTGCGCGGATCTGCTACGCGGCCGGTCCGGGTCCGGGCTGCGGGCGGCGGAGTCGACGCTGTCCGAGGTCTGATCCGGGCGTCGATCGCCTCTGCGGTCCTTCGCCAGATCTCGCTCTCCGGATCGATGACGGTGAAGTGATCGCCGGGCCCCTCGATCCGGACGACGTCGTCGGGGGTCGCCGCGGCGGCGTCGTGGTATTCCCTGCTCATCTCCAGCATGTCCGGCTCGTCGTCGACGGCGCACACCACCAGCTGAGCGGTGCCCAGCGGCAGTCGCTCGATCGGCGACGACCGTTCGTACGTCGCACGGTCGCCGGCCCGGTCGCCGCCGACGGCGTCCGCCACCGCGCCCTCGCCGAGGTGGCGTTCGCCGGCGAGTCGCAGATTCAGCACCCCAGCGAGGCTGACGGCCAGTGCCGGATGAACCGCTGCGTCCTCGGTCGCGGCGTCGGCGGCGGCGCGGAGCGCGAGCTGAGCACCGGCCGAGTGGCCGAGAATCACGACCCGCTCCGGGTCCGCCTCCGGCACCGTCGCGACAGCCTGCACGGCGTCGGCGACATCGGACGCCATTGCTGCCCATCGGTTCTCCGTGCCCCGCCGGTACTCGACATTCCAGGTGACGTACCCGCGGGCCGTCAGGTCGACTGCCAACGCGTCCATCAAGTCGGACTCCCAACGCGGACGCCAGAATCCGCCGTGGATCAGCACGGCGACGGGGAAGGGGCCGTCGGCGCCCGGGATCCGCAGTTCCACTCGCTGATCGGGGTGGTCGCCGTAGCGGACGGTCCGTCCGGGATGGAAGCGGTGGTGATACCAACTGTCGACGGCGTAGCGGAGTCCGTCGAGTCCGCGCCCCCGGATGTGGACCCGGGTGCCCGGCGAGCGGTCGGCCTCGCACTCCCCGAAATCGACGCGGATCGCTCCGCCGGCCGGGGCGGTGAAGGAGGCCCCGGCACCGGGCACGGCAATGAACTCGCCTCGCCCCGCCGCCGACCGCACGGCCCGCTCCAACCGGGCGGTGTCCGCGGCGAACGTCAACCCACCGGTCAGGCCGCGCGCATCCAGCGCCCGGCCCACGAGTTCCTCCGCGGTTCCACGGTGCGCCACCGCTCCGGGGGCGAAGACGATGTCGACTCTGCGGGCTGGTTCGGTCACCGGGTCACCGTACGTACCCGTGACGACATCTGGCCACGGGTGTTCGTGTCCTGGGTGAGGTGGCTCTGTGCGTGGTCTTCTCTCGGATGCGCGCTGAGTCGGTGCGCACGGACGGCGAAGCCGCATAATTGAGGGTGCGAGGTGAGGTCGGTGCGGCAGACGCCCTGGTTGGCCACGACGGTATTCGTCGGGTCTGTTGCTGTCCTGCTCGCATTCCACACCGGCGGCGGTGCGTCGAGCGAACCCGACAGGGACGCGACGCGCATGCTCGATCCCGCCGGGCCGGTCCTCGTCCTCACTCCGCCGCGCGGGCAGCCGGGCGACCGCATTCAATATCACGCGACGAGTCTTCCGACCTGTGGCGGGCCGTGGGCGGTGGAGTTCGGCGATCGTGTCCTGGGCGAGACCCGTCAGGTCGGCAGCGTCGCCGACTTCCGCGCGGCGGTGCCGAACCGCGGCAGTCGCGGTTTCCAGGTGGCCGGTCTGAGGTGTCTGCCGACCCCGTCCATGGTGGTGCAGACGTCGTTCGAGGTGCTCCCGGTGACACGCTCGTCGGAGCCGACCACCACCTGGATGCTGCCGCCACCAGAGCTACCGACGCGGACGACGAGACCCACACCGACGACCACCACCACGATCACAGCTCCTGCTGACGCGGAACGGTAAGCGTCGGTTGGGGCCGTGACGTCTGGTCAATCACCGAGCTGCGAGGCGCGTATTCGACAACTGTAGCGGTCGCCACGATTATGTAATATGGAGGGCGGAGCCCGGAACTCGAACACCAGCAGTGAGGACGGTCATGGGCGTGCAGGCCAACACCAGAGCCATCGAGAAAGACATCGTCACCGACTTCAGCGAGCGGATGAGCTACGCCTCGTACCTGGACCTCGACACCCTGCTGAGCGCGCAGAAACCGGTGAGCCGGCCGGAGCATCACGACGAACTGCTGTTCATCATCCAGCACCAGACCACCGAACTCTGGCTGAAGCTCGTCCTGCACGAAACGCTCGCCGCCCGAGCCGCTTTCGACGAGGACGAGATCGGCCGGGCGCTCAAGTGCGTGGCCCGCGTCAAGCACATCCAGAAGACGCTGACCGAACAGTGGTCGGTGCTGGCCACGCTGACCCCCACCGAGTACTCGGAGTTCCGCCGGTTCCTCGGCAATTCGTCCGGGTTCCAGTCCTACCAGTACCGCGCCGTCGAGTTCGTGCTCGGCAACAAGAACGCCGGAATGCTTGCGGTGTTCGACGCCGATCCCGCCGCCCACGATCTGCTCGAACGGCTCCTCGCCGAGCCGAGCCTGTACGACGCGTTCTGGCAGTGTCTGGCGCGGCTCGGGTACGACGTGCCGGCCTCCGCGCTGGACCGCGACGTGACCGCCGCCTACACGCTGAACGAGGATTTGCTGCCCCTGATCAAGTTCGTCTACGAGAACCACGACGAACACTGGGCCGTCTACGAGGCCTTCGAGGAGTTCGTCGACCTCGAGGAGAACTTTCAGCTGTGGCGCTTCCGTCACATGCGCACGGTGCTGCGGACCATCGGCATGAAATCCGGAACGGGAGGGTCCAGCGGAGTGGGATTCCTGCAGAAGGCGCTGGACCTGACGTTCTTCCCGGAACTGCTGGCCGTGCGCACCGAGATCGGACGATGATGACCACCTCGACCGATGTGCCGGCTGCCCGCGCCGCCGAACTCGACGCCGTGGACCCGCTGCGCCCGTACCGAGACCTGTTCATCGGCGCCGACGACCCCTCGGTGCCCGCCTACCTCGACGGCAACTCGCTCGGCCGACCCACCAAGGCGAGCGCCGAGCGGATAGGCGTCTTCGTCACCCAGTCGTGGGGTGGCCGGCTCATCCGCGGGTGGGACGAGGAGTGGTACGACCTGCCGATCACGATCGGTGACACTCTCGCGAGGGTGGCGCTCGGCGCGGCCGCCGGGCAGACCACCATCGGCGACTCGACGACGGTCCTGCTGTACAAACTCGCGCGAGGTGCGCTCGCGTTGCGGCCGGACCGCCCCGAGATCGTCGTGGACCGCGACAACTTTCCGACGGACCGGTACGTGCTCGAGGCCGTCGCGGGAGAACTCGGGCTCACGCTCCGGTGGATCGAGTCCGATACCCGGGGCGGCGTCACCGTCGACGACCTGAAGTCCGTGGTCTCCGAACGCACCGCGCTCGTCGTGCTCAGCCACGTCGCCTACCGCTCCGGGTACCTGGTCGACGCCGCCGGCGCCGCTCGCGTGACACACGACGCCGGTGCGCTCCTGCTGCTCGACCTGTGTCACTCCGTCGGCTCGGTTCCCCTCGAACTCGACACGTGGGGTGTCGATCTGGCGGTCGGGTGCACGTACAAGTATCTGAACGGCGGACCGGGCTCACCGGCGTTCGCCTACGTTCGTGCCGACCATCAGCAGGACTTCGTGCAGCCGATCTGGGGCTGGATGGGCCGCGACAACCCGTTCGCGATGGAGCAGGGCTACCGCCCGGCGCCCGGCATCCGGCGGGTGATCAGCGGAACGCCGTCGGTCCTCGGCATGATCGCACTGCAGGACACCCTCGCACTCCTCGACGAGGTCGGCATGGACGCCGTGCGCGCCAAGTCGATCGCGCTCACCGAGTACGCACTCGACCTCGTGCGCGAATTTCTGGTTCCGCTGGGTGCGGAGATCGGGTCGCCGGAGGATTCCGCCGAACGGGGTGGTCACGTCATCATCGACCACCCGCGGTTCCAGACCGTCGTCGAGCGACTGTGGACGAAGGGCGTCATCCCCGACTTCCGGGCCCCGCAGGGGCTTCGGCTCGGCCTGAGCCCGTTGAGTACCAGCTTCGGTGAGGTGTGCGCCGGGATACTCGCGATCCGTGATGAACTCACCGACTGAACCGGCGAGCGCGATCCTCGACGACTTCGATTCGCGGCCCGGCAGCGCGACGTCGCTGATCCGAACGGTCCTCGGCGCGTACGTGCGCGACCTCGGCGGGTGGGTGGCGATCGCCGACTTCGTGGAATTGATGCAGGCCGTCGGTATCCCGTCCGAATCGACGCGCATCGCTGTGGCCCGCCTGAAGAAGAAGGGGGTGCTGCGGCCGCTGACCCGCGACGGGCGGAGCGGGTACGAGGTGACCGAGCAGGCCGAGGCGATGTTCAGGCGCGGCGATCCGCGGATCTTCGGCTTCCGTCAGATGGCGGACACCGACCCCTGGCGGCTGATCTCGTTCACCATCCCCGAATCGCAACGGGCGGTGCGGCACCAGTTGCGCAGGCGACTCGGCTGGATCGGCTGCGGAACCGTGTCGCCCGGCCTGTGGATCGCCCCCGAGTACCTCGCCCGCGAGGTCCAGGACATCGTCGCCGCGCTGGGCCTGTCCGAGTACGTGACCACGTTCGTGTCCACGTCGGTGTTCGTCCCCGATTCGATGGGGGACGCGGCGACGCGGTGGTGGGACCTGGACGGCATCGCCGCGCGGCACCGCGACTTCCTGGACCGCCACCGGGTCGCTCTGTCTGCCGCAGAGGAGGTGTCGCCGCGCGAGGCGTTCGTCCGCTTCGTTCCGCTGCTCGACGAATGGCGCATCATTCCGTACATCGACCCGGGCCTGCCTACCGGGATGCTGCCCGCGGACTGGCCCGGCGCCGACAGCGTCCGCCTGTTCGCGTCGGCACGGGACCGCTACCTCGACGGGAGCCGCGACTGGGTGCGGAGCGTGCAGTCGCGGCTCCCGGTGTGAGGTGCTATCCGAGGAATTCCTCGCCGATGTTCTTGGCCCACTCCTCGGCCTGATCCTTCGGGCGGATCGAGCTGGACCCGTCGTGCCTGCCGTGTTCGCCCACCTGGACCGCGCCGAGGGAGACGAGCTTCTCCGCGATGATCTCGCCGCCGCGGTTGTAGGTCTCCTCGTACACCTTGTCGCCGAGGCCGAACAGCGCGAACTGCACACCGGTGAGGTCGGGTTCGTCCTCCTCGAGACCCTCGAAGAAGGGTTCCGCGCCGGTGGGCAGCTCGCCCTCACCGTAGGTGGAGCACACGATGACGTGGAAATTCTCGGGGTCGAGATCGCCCGCGTCGAACTCCATCATGTCGTACAGGGACGTGTCGCCGTAGTCGCCGAGCACGTCGGCGATGTTGTCGGCCACCAGTTCGGAGGTTCCGCCCTCGCTGCCGTACAGAATCACCACTGCCATTGTTCTTGCTCCTCGTGAGTTGCTGCCGACGTGGTCAGTACACGTCGCGCAGGTAGCGCTTTTCCTTCTTGAGCGTGGTCACGTAGTCGGCGGCCTGCTCGGTGGAAAGGGTGCCATGGGTGGCGATGACCTCGTGCAGGGCCCGGTCGACGTCCTTCGCCATCTGGGTGGCGTCGCCACAGACGTAGAAGTGGCCGCCGTCCTCGAGCCAGGCGAACAACTCCGCGCCGTTCTCGACCATCCGGTTCTGCACATAGATCTTCTCCGCCTGGTCGCGGGAGAAGGCGAGGTCGAGTCGGGTGATGAGACCGCTGTCGCTCATCGCGCCGATCTCGTCCTCGTAGATGTAGTCCGACGCTCGGTGCTGGTCGCCGAAGAACAGCCAGTTGCGTCCCGACGCGCCTCGCGCCTGCCGTTCCTGCAGGAACGCGCGGAACGGCGCGATGCCGGTGCCGGGGCCGACCATGATCATCGGTGCGTCGTCGTTCGCGGGGACGCGGAACGACTTGTTCTTCGACACGAAGATCCCGCCGCTGCCGCCCTCGGCGATCCGATCGGCAAGGAACGTGGAGCACACGCCGCCGCGGTCGCGTCCGGCCGAGCTGTGGCGGACGCTGGCGACGGTCAGGTGCACGCTGCCGGGGTTGGCGAGTGGGCTGGACGAGATGGAATACGCCCTGTGCTGCAACGGCTTCAGCAGCCCGACGAACTCGTCCGCGGTCAGGGTCACCGACGGTTCGAGGAGCAGCAGGTCGAGCACGTCCTTGCCCCACAACCAGGCGTCGAGGGCTTCCTTGTCGCCGTGCCGCAGCACGTGGCTCAGTTCTTCGTCGCCCGCCCGCTTCTCGATCTCGTCGATGAATTCGTGGCTCGGCGTGGAGATCTCGTACCCGTGCAGCAGGAGATCGCTGAACGGCCACTCCTTGCCGGTGACGGCGGCATCCGCCGGGATGCCCAGCCGGGACACCAGGGCGTCGACGAGCGCGGGATCGTTTATCGGCATCACACCGAGCGCGTCACCGGTCTCGTACTCGAGACCGCTGTCGGCGAGCGCGAACTCGTAGTGCCGGATCTCCTTCGCGGACGTGTCACTCGACAGCCGCCGGTTCACGGAGAGCGTGGACGCGTAGGGGTTCTTGCGGTTCCACTGCGACCGCTTCCGGGCCGGCTTCGTCTCGGGCTCGGCGACATCGGCGACGGGGGACTCGCCGCGCATGCCCTCGACGGCCGCGAACAGGGGGAGGGTGTCGGCGACCCACGCGGCGGCGGTGTCCTCGTAGTCGACGTCGCAGTCGACGCGCGGAGTGACGCGGCGGGCACCGAGCTGCTCGAGCCGGGTGTCGATCATCTTGCCGGCCTGGCAGTACCCGTCGTAGCCGGTGTCGCCGAGCGCGAGGACGGCGAAGTCGGAGTTCTCCAGTCGCGGCGCGGTCTCCGCCGCCAGCGCCTGCCAGAACAGCTCGGCGTTGTCCGGCATCTCACTCTCACCGTAGGTGGAGGTGACGACGAGGACGCGGTGCATGGCGGCGAGGGCGTCCGTGTCGACATCGTCGAGCGCGCTCACCACCGGCGCGAAGCCCTGCGAACGGGCCGCGGCCGCAGCGTCTTCCGCGACACCCTCGGCGTTCCCGGTCTGGCTGCCATACAGCACGTGCATGGCGGGCAACTGCCCACCGCCCGCCGCAGCAGGCGCGTCGGAGCCGCCGACGACCAGGCGCGAACTCATGCCGGCGAGGAAGCCGGTGAGCCACACGCGCTGGTCCTCGCTGAACGGGGCGTCCTGGGGGATGTAGGGCATCTTCATGAGGGGACCACGTCTCTCGTGGGGATCAGATCGGGGAGAGCGTGCTGCGCGAACAGCTCCTCGAAACCGGGCAGCCGGCCGATCTTGTCGACGTTCTTGGCGTCCTGGTGCAGGATCCAGCCGTACGTGCCGGGGGCGTCGATGGACCGCACGTTGCGGCGGCGCAGCGCATCCTTGTAGTCGGCGAGACGCTTGGCCGCCACCATCACGGCCAGGTCCTCGTCGCTGTAGTCCTTCAACGCTTCCCGCGCGTACCGCTGCAACCGCTGCATGAGGAAGAAGTCCTCGGTGAGCAGCAGGTTGCGGACGGCCTTGTCGACCGCCGGATCGGACGGATCCGCGGCACCCGGCAGCTTGGACAGCGCCATCTCCTGCGCCGCGTTCAGCACCGTGTAGTTGTTCAGCAGTGCGAACATGGCTTCGGTGTCGGCCTCGCCGTAGCCGGGCACGGCGCCGTCCAGCACCGCGTGACCGTCCCGGTAGTCCAGCTTGAACTTGCGCACCTGGTGCGCGACCAGTGCGGCGGCGAGTTCGTCGGCGAGCTCCTTGCGGGGCTTGGCCTTCAGGATCTCGTCGCTGTCCTGGTACTGCAGCAGTGCGCGCGGCATGCCGTACACGAAGTGGTGCTGTTCGGTCTCCCAGTTCTCGAGCAACCATGCCGCCTTGGCGGAACCGGTGGCCTCGAGGTGCCACCCGAGCAGCACGTGCACGGCCTGACGGTGCAGCGCCGCGTGCTCGTCGTCGCCGGTGATGGAGCCGAGCAGGATCGAGTCCGCACTGGCCTTGCCGGGCAGCTTGCCCTCGGGGTCGTACTGGTAGACGAAGCCACCGCTCATCCCGTTGCCGACACCCTTGCCGAAGCCGCCGAGGTTGAGGACGGCGCCGTTGGTCATGTACTCGCACGCGAAGTCGCCGACGCCCTCGACCACCGCGGTGGCACCCGAATTGCGGACGGCGAACCGGTCGCCCGCCTGACCCTCGACGAACGTGCGTCCACCGGTGGCGCCGAACAGTGCGAAGTTGCCGATCAGCACGTTGCCGCCGTGCAGGTCGGAGCCGCCACCGGGCGAGCGCACGACGATGCTGCCGCCGTTGGCGCCCTTGCCGACGCCGTCGTTGGCGGTTCCGGTGTGGACGAGGGTCATGCCGTCGTTGCAGAACGCACCGTACGACAGGCCCGCGGATCCGGACGTGGCGATCCGGACGCTGCCGTCGCGCAGGTAGCCGCGGCCGCGCTCGTCGCGGAGCACCGCGGGCAGTTCGACATCGGTGAGCTCGTGGTTCAACATCCGCTCGATGTCGACCGCCAGCTGGGCGCCGACACTCTTGTTGCGGTTGCTCAGGTGCACCCCGTCGCCGAGCTCGACCGTGGCCTCGCCCTGCTCGACCAGTGCGGCGCGCAGCTGCACGAGCCAGCCGTCGTCGAGGGTGTAGTCCTTCTCCAGGTACACCGGATCGCCGATGGTCACTTCCTCGACCACGGCGAGCATCGCGCGCAGGTCGAGCTGGCCGACGCTCGACGGGTGGTCGAGGAGCTGCAGCAGATCGGAGCGGCCCCGGGCCTCGCGCAGCGAGGACATCCCCAGCTCGGCCAGCACCTCGCGGGTCTCGTGCGCGATGTTCAGCAGGTACTGCGCCATCGCCCGCGGATCACCGTCGAACAGCTCGGGATTGGTGGTCAGACCGGCCGGGCACTTGACGTTGCAGTTCTTGGCCATGACGCACTTGAGCATCATCAGCGCGGTGGTGCCGAACTCGAAGCTGTCGGCGCCGAGCAGCGCCGACTTCACGACGTCGCTCGCCGTCTGGTGCGCCCCGGAGCAACGGAGCAGCACCTTCTGCCGCAACCCGTTGGCGCACAACGCCTGATGAACCTCGGCGACACCGATCTCCGCCGAACGTCCGGCGTACTTGAGGCTGGTCACCGCCGCGGCACCGGTGCCGCCGGTGTTGCCCGCGACATTGATGACGTCGGCGCCGGCCTTCGCGACACCCACCGCGATGGTGCCGATGCCCTCCGAGGACACGAGCTTGACGATGACGCGGACCCGCGCCGCCTTGCAGTCGTGGATCAGCTGCGCGAGGTCCTCGATGGAGTACGTGTCGTGATGCGGTGGGGGAGAGACGAGTTCGACACCGGGGGTGCCGCCACGCGCGGCCGCGATCTCGACGGTCACCTTGGGTGCGGGCAGCTGCCCGCCCTCGCCCGGCTTGGCGCCCTGCGCGATCTTGATCTCGAGTTCCTCGAGCATCGGGTCGGCCAAATACCCGGCCCACACACCGAAGCGGCCGGACGCGAACTGCTTGATCCGGGAACCGCGGATGGTGCCGTAGCGCGAGATGTGCTCGCCGCCCTCACCGCTGTTCGACATGCCGCCGACCATGTTGGTGCCGTGCGCGACGGCCTCGTGCGCGTTGGAGTTCAACGCGCCGTGGCTCATGGCGCCGGACGTGAGGAACGGGGTGATCTCGCTGGCCTTCTGCACCTGCTCGATCGGCAGGCTCGCCGGAGCGGTGCGCAGCAGCGACAGACATCGCAGCGCCTCACCGGACGTGCGCACGAGCAGGGCATCGCCGTCCACGCTGTGCTCGAGGAGGTCGTCGCCGAACCGCATCGCCAGCGATTCGCCGAGCGCCGCCAGCACACGGGCCTCGCCCGCGTGGGGGCCGGTGAGTCGCAACCGGAACCGGTCCTCGCCGAGGGCCTCGGATTCGAGTCCGCGCACCGCGAAGCTGTTGTTGCCCTTGCGGGAGAAGCGGCCCATCTGCTTGCGGAACTCGGCTGCCGTGGTGAGGAACGTGACGTCCGCAGGCAGATCCAGCACGTCGCGCAGCGCTGCGGGACGACGGGTGCGCTCCTCGGCCATCGTCCGTGCGAAGGCGCGGTAGCCGGGGGTGATCTCGAAGCGGTCGATCGCCTCGGGTGTCAGCTTCTGGAAGCCGGCGTTGCGGTAGGCGTCGTCGTCGAGACCGAACGCGTCCTCGAGCCGGTTCAGCGGCAGCAGTCGCAGCGATTCCGTGTGGTCCTGCGTGCCTGCCGTGTCGAACGAGATGGGCTCCTCGGTGAGGTCGACGAAGCCACGCACGGCCGCCGTGCCGTACGAGTGACCGGCGCCTTCCGCGCGCTCCTTGAACAGACCGAGCAGCGGGACGTCCTTCTCCCCGGTGACCGTCAGGGCGCGCTGGTGCCAGTCGGCGACGGCCTGTGCGATGACGGCGAACCCGACACCACCCACCGGCGTCTTCACGTTCGCGAAGTAGCGGCGCAGCACCCGGTCGTCGGTGTCGAGGTAGTTGGGTTCGAAGAACTCGCCGCCGATGTAGCTTTCGGCGGTGCACAGGCCGACCCGGCCCATCGTCTTCATCAGCGACTTCTCGGCGGCCTTCGCGAACCGCTTGAACGCCACATCCGCCTCGTCGGCGAACTTCTCCTCGGCGCGCAGACGGACGGCGAGCGGGTAGATCGCGGCGGCGCCGAAACCGAGGGCGGCGGCCACATGGTGCGACGACGAGATCTGACCGCTCTCGGCGACAACGGACACCCGTAGGCGCAGGCCCTCCTCGATCAGCCGCTGGTTGACGGCGGAGATCGCCACGATCATCGGCAGCGCGGCGCGGTCGGCGGCCACGTGACGGTCGGTGACGATCGCGATGCCGCCCTGCTCGCGGGCGAACGCCTCCACCTCGTCGCACAGCCCGTCGACCGCGGCCTCGAGCGCGGCCGCATTGGCGGCGGAGTCACCGTGGACGGGGGTGTACAGCATCGGGAAACGCTGCACCGGCGTCTCGGACTGCTTGCGGATCCGCAGCATGTCCATGTGGGTGAGGATCGGCGACGGCACCACGATCTGCGGCGCCGACCGCGCCCCGCTGTTCGGCTTGGCGCCCAGCGCGACGCGCAGCGTCATGC
Organism: Rhodococcus mengyinensis; assembly: GCF_048381435.1. Lineage (NCBI taxonomy): Bacteria > Bacillati > Actinomycetota > Actinomycetes > Mycobacteriales > Nocardiaceae > Rhodococcus > Rhodococcus mengyinensis. The sequence continues at coordinate 81,951 of NZ_JBLWIT010000137.1, forward strand.
CGTCGGCCTCACGGATGCTGTCGAGCGAAGGGTTCGTGACCTGGGCGAACCGCTGCGAGAAGTACTTGGCCACCCCGCCTTCCTGATCGGAGAGCGCGTTGATGGCGTTGCCGTAGCCCATCGCGGAGATCTTCTCCTGACCCGACGCGAGCATCGGGTCCATCATGAACTTGAAGCTTTCCTGGTTGTGCGAGTACGCGACGTAGCGCTGGGTGCGCTCGAGGTCGCCGTTGTACCGCAGCGGTCCCGGCTCGGCCTCGACCTCGGGCAGCGCCTCGATGGTCCGGCGAGCCTCCGCGACGAGCGTCGGGTAGTCGTTCCGGGAGGCGAGCAGCTCGAGTGCCTCGTCGGTGGAGTACGAGCGGCCCTCACGGTGGTCGAAGTACAGCATTCCGCCGGCCTCGATGCGTCCGCGGTGCAGGACCGTCTCGGGGTCGAAGTCGATCTGTCCGGCCTCGGACGTGACGCACAGGTACTCGTCCGTCTCCACCGAGCGCAGCGGACGCAGTCCGAGCCGGTCGAGCCGGGCGCCGACGACGGTGCCGTCACCGAAGATCAGCGCCGCCGGGCCGTCGTTCTTCTCCTCGTACAGCGAGAAGTACTCGAGCATCGCCCGGACCTCGGACGACAGGGTGGAGTCGTTCTCCCACGCCGGCGGCATCATCGACACCACCGCGGTCACCAGGTCGAGACCGTCCTCCACCACCCGGCTCTGCAGCGTCTGGTCCAGGCGGCAACTGTCGGACTGGCCGTGCGGGCGGACGATCTCCCGGTTCCGGGCACGAGCGAGCGCCGTCTCGGACAGGCGGTTCTTCTTGTCCGTGTTGAGCTCGCCGTTGTGCGCCATCAGACGGAACGGCTGCGCCATCGTCGGGTGCGGGTCGGTGTTCGTCGAGAACCGCGTGTGGAAGTACAGGGTGTGGATGGCGTGCGCCGGGTCGACGAGGTCCTGGAAGTAGGGCATCACCTCGTTCGAGTTGAGGCGGCCCTTGAGCACCTGGGTGCGGGCGCTGAGCGACAGCGGGTACAGCCCGGCCAGATCCGGCTGGGTGTACGCGACGGCCTCGATCGCGAGCAGGGCGTCGTGGATGCGACGGTCGAACTCGGTCTCGTCGGCGCACGCGTCGGGCGCGGTGAACACCCACTGCCGGATCGGCAGCTGGTGCCGGATCGCGGCGGGCCGGAGCACGGTCGCGTCGACGGGCACGTCACGCTCGAGCAGCACCCGCAAACCCTGATCGGCGAGAGCCCGCTCGATGACGGCCTCCGCGTCGCCGTGGAACGCCACGTCGGTGGGGAGGAAGAAGTTGCCGACACCGAACCGGCCGGCCTCGAGATCGTCCTGACCGGTCAGCGTGCGGAAGAACGGCACCGACAAGTCGACGCAGACACCGGCGCCGTCGCCGACACCCTCCGCCGACATGCCACCACGGTGAGGAACAGCACACAGGGCCTCATGGCCCCGGGTGAGGACGTCATGGGTCTGAATGCCGTCCTTGCGGGTGATGAAGCCCACGCCGCAGCTGCTCTTGTCGAGCGTCCTGTCGTACAGGCCGGACTCGGTGGCACTCGTGTTCAACCGACTGTCTCCTCGCGATACTCGCCGAATATGGGGCCGTGCTGGGCGCACGGGTGGCGTCGGCGAGAGGATCACGGCAGAGAACCGGCCCCGAACCGATACGCCGGTGAGGCAGACGTCGTTGTCTGAGGTGCGGAACTTTCGCAGGTCCGCGCGAAATCGCAGATTAGCCGAGGCTAAGTCTCGAGAGCAAGTAGCTCGATCCGCAGCCGACGAGCGGTACCAAATCCGCGCCGAGCGTGCAGGCAGAACGCATAGTCGCGAACATCACACCTGGCCAGGACGCTGGGCCCCGCTCGGAGATGCACGGACATTGGTCAGATGCGGACGCTATTGCGGGTGCGGGTAACTATTCCGTGGGCGTTTGTGGGCTGACCTCAGTCGGTGAGGTCGATGCGGACGGTCAGGAGGTCGGTGCCGACGGCCCGGACGGCGACGCTGTTCATCCGGGGAAGCTGCGCCAACCGGGCGCGGGCGTCGTCGTCGGGAAGCAGCGTCGCGGTACCCGCGTGCCACCTGCCGTGAATCCGCAGCCGAACGGCATTGTTCGCGCGGATGTTGCGGATGTAGTTCGACCGCTCACCGAACTCGGACACCAGCCAGAACTCGGTGCCCGTGCGCCGGCCGCCGATGGGCGTGACGCGGGGCTGCCCGCTGACGCGGCCGGTGGTCTCGAGGAGCGTCTGGCTCGACAGTCGCCTGGAGAGCGGGTTGGCGACGTGCCGCTGGAATTGCATGACGATCCGTCGTTTGATCGCGTCGAGGTCGGCCATGACGAGAGCCTTCCACGTGCGGAAGGCCCTCGTCGACTATTTCGCTACTTCGCGGCGACCGGTTCGTCGTCCTCGAACGGGTCGCCGGTCCGTTCGGCGTTGTAGCGGGCTTCGTCGAGGATGCCTTCCCGCTTCGCGACGATCGTCGGGACGAGAGCCTGCCCGGTGACGTTGACCGCGGTGCGGCCCATGTCGACGATCGGTTCGACGGCGAGCAGCAGGCCCACACCGGCGAGGGGCAGTCCCAGCGTCGACAACGTGAGCGTCAGCATGACGGTGGCGCCGGTGGTGCCCGCGGTGGCCGCGGATCCGATCACGGAGACCACGATGATCAGCAGGTAGTCGGTGAACGACAAAGGCACACCGTAGAACTCGGCGACGAAGATCGCGGCGATCGCGGGATAGATGGCAGCGCAGCCGTCCATCTTGGTGGTCGACCCGAGCGGCACCGCGAACGACGCGTACTCGCGGGGGACACCGAGATTGCGTTCGGTGACCCGCTCGGTGAGGGGCAGGGTGCCGATCGACGAACGGGAGACGAAGCCGAGCTGCGTGGCAGGCCAGACGCCGGAGTAGAAGGCGCGCACCGACAGTCCGTGCGCGCGGATCAGGACGGGGTAGACGACGAGGAACACGATGGCCAGGCCGATGTAGACGGCGGCGGTGAACCAGCCGAGCGAGCCGATGGCGTCCCAGCCGTAGGTGGCGACGGCGTTCGCGATCAGCGCGGCGGTCCCGATCGGTGCGAGGCGGATGATCCACCACAGCACCTTCTGCACGATCGCGAGGAGTGACGCGTTGAACTGCAGGAACGGTTCGGCCTTGGCCCCGACCTTCAGTGCGGCGATGCCGATCGCGGCCGCGACGACGAGCAACTGCAGCACGTTGAAACTCAGCGACGTGCTGGCGGCGCCCTCGGTGAGGGTGGTCTTCGCGTTCAGGCCGAGGAAGTTGCTGGGCACGAGGCCCGTGACGAACGCCCACCACGAGCCGGTGGTGGCCGGTTCCTTGCCGGCGCCGGTGACGGTCGTGTGGGATCCGGGCTGGGTGACGAGTCCGATGACGATCCCGATGACGACGGCGATGAACGCGGTGATCGCGAACCACAGCAGTGTCTGGACCGCGAGGCGCGCGGCGTTCGCCACCTCGCGCAGGTTGGCGATCGAACTGACGATGGCCGTGAACACCAGCGGGATCACCGCGACGGTAAGGAGTTTCACGTAACTGGAGCCGATGGTGTGGACGGTTCCGACGAGCCAGTTCTCGTTGCCGTCGGCGGCGACGGGCATGGCGCGGGCGACGAGTCCGAGGATGACGCCGACGACGAGCCCGGTGACGATCTGGGGGCCGAAGGATGTGGCCCACTGGGGTAGACGGCGTCGAGAGGTGGTCTCGGCGCGCGTGGACAGCGCGGGACTGGGCATGGGTGTGCCTTTCGCATGGGGCCGTGGAACGTCGCCCGGTGGGGCGGATACGGCGAGAGAGAGTCCTGAGTGGAGAGGTGCGTCAGCGCGAGCGCGGACAGATTGCGCTCGCCTGCAGGCGGAGGTCGACGTAGCGCCGAGAGGTCAGGAACAACACTGCGGGAACAATACTCCCGGTGGCGGCGCGCGTTTACTCCGGTTCGGCCTCGCCCGGATACCAGCGGGCGTAGACGTCGGGGTGCGCGCGGGTGCGGCTCTTCCACGCGTTCTCGCCGTACGTGCGATAGAGCGGATTCGCCGGATCGAGTTCGATGCCGCGGGCACGTTCGGCCAGGTGCGGCGGCAGCCCGATGGTCGGGACGGTGGCGTCGAGGGCAGGATTGAGGAAGTACGGCACGGACAGTCGCTCGGGCGCACCGGCCGGGGTGAGCACGCGGTGCCGGGTGGCCCTCAGGTACCCGCCGGTCGCGACCTCGAGGAGTTCGCCGATGTTCACCACGAACGAGCCGGCGCGGGCAGGCGCGTCGATCCAGTCGCCGGTCTCGGTTTCCACCTGGAGTCCCGACGACCCGGGTTCGAGGAGCAGCATCGTCAGCACGCCGGAATCCTTGTGGGCGCCGACGCCCTGCTCTCCGGTGTGGTCGGCGCTCGGCCGTTCCGGATAGCGGACGACCTTGATCAGCGTGGCGGGGGCGTGCGCGAATGCGTCGTCGAAGATCGCCGGATCGGCGTCGAGTGACGCGGCCCAGTGCCGCAGCAGTCGCATCCCGACGTCGGCGAGTGCGGCGTCGAGGGCCTCGATCGTCTTCTCGAGGTCGGGGAGATCCGCGGGCCATTGATTGGGACCCTGCAGTCGCAGGTAGCCGGCGGCACCGGGGATCGGCTGCCGCTCGGGGCCGATGTCGATCTGTTCCCGCCAGTCGGTCTCGCCGTTGGTCAGTTCGCCGCCCACCCGGTTGTAGCCACGGAAATGGGGGCTGTTCAGCATGGCGATCGACTGCTTGGAGGCCTCGGGCAGGGCGAAGAACTCCCTCGCGACGGTGAACACGCGGTCGAGCAGTTCGCGGTCGACGCCGTGCCCGTCGAGGTAGAAGAACCCCACGTGGTGGGTGATCTCCCGCAGCCGCTCCCGCCCGGCCGGAGTGTCCAGTTCGGCGAAATCGATGACGGGGAGCATCCCTCCACGGTATCCCGGGGTCGCCGCGGTGTCAGGTCTCCCGGCGCCGCTCGAGCAGCACGCTGTCGTGCCAGACGCCGTCGATCTGCGCGAGTCGTTGCCGCACCCCGACCGTCCGGTAGCCGACCGCGTGGTGCAGCGCGATGGACCCGGTGTTCACGGCCAGCACCGAGGCCTGGAGCGTCCAGATGCCCGAGAAGTCCGCCTCGTCGATGAGCCGCCGCATCAGCGCGGTCCCGACGCCCGCGCCGCGGAACTCCCTGGCCGTGTACACGGAGTTCTCGGCCACCCCGCGGAAGCAGCGCCGCGAGGACACGGGGGACAGGGCCGCCCATCCGGCGACCGTCCCGTCCACCTCCGCCACCCAGCGGTGCCCGCCCAGCCAGCGCGCGTCCAGTTCCGACCGTGTCGGGGTCTCGGTGTCGAAAGTGGCCAGCCCGCCGGCGATGCCCTCCGAATAGATCCGGAGCACCGACCCCCAGTCGCCCGCATCGAGCCGGCGGACGGTGATCGGCGGAATCGTGGAGGTGCGGCCATGAAACGCTGTGACACAACGTAATCGAGGATCGGGTTCCGAAGGGACGAGGGCGAACATGGCGCCAGCTTAGCGGCTCGACGTGCCCATGTGGGGTGCCACGTTTCGGGGCGAATGTACCTTCGGGCGCCTCGGCAGCGCCGACGGGTACATTCGCCCGGCGAGGTCGGGAGCTCAACCCGGTGTCGTGCCGCTCACTGCCGCAGCCGGATCCACGTCGTCTTCAGTCCGGTGTACTTGTCCATCGCGTGCAGGGAGAGGTCGCGACCGAACCCGGACTGTTTGAACCCGCCGAACGGGGTCTGCGCGCTGATGGCGTCGACGGTGTTGACGGAGACGGTCCCCGCCCGCAGTGCCGCGGAGACGCGGTGTGCCCGGTTCAGGTTCTCGGTCCACACCGAGGCGGCCAGGCCGTAGATGCTGTCGTTACCCATCCGGACGGCGTCGGCCTCGTCGGTGAACGTCTGGACGGTGAGGACGGGGCCGAACACCTCCCGGGTCACCACCTCGGCGGTGGGTGCGACGTCCGCGAAGATCGTCGGCTCGACGAAGGACCCGCGGCCGTCGACGGTGGTCCTGTTGCCGCCCAGCAATACCCGACCCTCGGACCGGGCGCGGTCGATGAACCCCGCGACGGTGCGAGCGTGGTTCTCGTCGACGATCGCACCCAGCGTGGAGGCGGGATCGAGCGGATTGCCGGGGCGGATCGACGACGCCCGGCGGACGAGGGCCGCGGTCACCTGTTCGGCCACCGACTCCTCGACCAGCAACCGGGAGTTGGCCGAGCACACCGCGCCCTGGTTGTAGAACGCGCCGAAGACCGCCTTCTCCACCGCGTCGTCGAGGTCGGCGTCCGCGAAGATCAGGTTGGGGCTCTTGCCTCCGCATTCGAGCCAGACCTGCTTCAGATTCGAGTCCGCCGCATACCGGAGGAATCGCTTCCCGGTCGCTGTCGAGCCGGTGAAGGCGAGGACGTCGACGTCGGGATGCAGGCCCAGCGCCGCCCCGGCGGTGGCGCCGAACCCGGGGACGACGCCCAGGACGCCGTCGGGCAGGCCCGCCTCGGCGGCGAGCTCGGCCAGCCGCAGCACCGACAGCGGAGCCTGCTCGGCGGGTTTGAGGACGACGCTGTTGCCCGCTGCGAGGGCCGGCGCCAGCTTCCACACCGCGAGGTCGAGTGGGAAGTTCCACGGGACCACCGCCCCGACGACCCCGAGGGGTTCGCGGGAGACGAGCGCGAGACTCCCGGGATCGGTGGGCGCGATCTCCCCGCCGATCTTGTCGAGGGCCTCGGCGTAGAACGTGAAAAGCTCGGCGGCCGAGGGGACGTCGACGGTCAGCGCCTCCACCACGAGCTTGCCCATGTCGAGGGAGTCGAGCAGGGCGAGCTCGTGCCGGTGTTCGAGGATCAGCTCGGCGAGCCGGAGCAGGACCCGCTTGCGGTGGGACGCCGGGCTCCGCGACCAGACGCCCGAGTCGAACGCCTCGCGCGCAGACCGCACCGCGGCATCGACGTCCGGGGCGTCCGCGGCCGCCACCCGTGCCAGCAGCTCACCGGTGGCCGGGTTGATCGAGTCGAACGTCTCGTCGGACTTGGCGGGACGGAACGCGCCGTCGATGAAGAGCTCCCGGCGCGGCGTGATCGTCGCGGCGAGCCGGGTCCAGTCGTCGAGTGTGGTCGGGTCAGGCATCGTCATCCCTCGGGCTCGAAAGTGGTGGTGTGCGATCAGGGAACATAGATGGCGAACTGTTTGAGCAGGGGCTCGTCGACGCGGTACTCGCCGCGCCACCCCTTGGTCAGGGTGAACGCGTCGCCGGGTCCGAAGGTGTGCGAGACGCCGTCGTCCGCTGTCAGCGTCACCGAACCCTCCAGCACCCGGGTGTATTCGTCGCCCGGGTAGGACTCGATGTACTCGCGATACGGCTCGGCGCGCCACGAGCCGACGGTGAACTTCTCGTCGCCGCTGCTCAGGTGAACCATTTCGTGTTCCTTCGGATCGCCTGCCCGGAGCGTGTCCGCGGTGACGTATGCGCTGGGTGTCATCGCCGCGATGTTCCGGGCGTCGGTCGGGATCGGGTGCACTGCGGTCATGGTGTTCCTCAGTTCTGTGCGTTGGCGAGCGGGGGGACGGAGAATTTCCCGACGGGTTCGATGGACAGTCCGGTGACTTCTCGTCGGAAGGCGACCGGACCCGGGGCGGGTGGTTCGTCGAGTTCCTCGGCGTACCGGTGCCCGGACCAGACCGCCGCCGCGATGGTGGACGGCGCCCAGGCGTCGCCGATGCCGCGGACACTGCGCAGGTCGGCGCCGGCCCATTCGGATTCGCGGGACTGCAGTTCGTGGGACAACTCGTCGTGTGGGAGTCGGGCGGTGACGAGGACGACGCTGTCCGCCTCGACGAACTGCTCGTCGCCGGTGAACGCGCACACGGTGCGGACGCCCTGGGGGGTGACCGCGGTGACGGCGCGGTTCACCTGAACGTGCACACCGGCCTTGATGATTCGCTTGCGGATTCGGACCACTTCCATGGTGTTCGTCGTCCACTGCGACACGTGCGCGGCCGGCGTGATCAGGGTGACGTCGAATCCCTCCTTGGCGAGGAGTTCGGCGACGACCGCACCGAGGTAGTAGTGGTCGTCGTCGAAGAGCACGACCTTGTTGCCCCGGGGGCGGAGCCCCGCCATCACGTCGTCGGGGGTCAGGACGTCGGCGTGCTCGTCGACGGGGACGGCGTGGGTGTGCCACCGGCCGACGCCGTCGCGGCGCCAGTGCGAGCCCGTCGCGACGACCACGTGGTGGAAGTCGTTCTCGATGACGTCGTCGGCGGTCATCTCGCTCTCCATGAACACGTCCACGTCGGGGAGCTTGCGGAGTTGCTGTTCGCGGTAGTCGACCACGCGGATCCACGCGGACAGTCCGGGAAGCTTGGACTCGCGGATCACGCGGCCGCCGAGTTGCCTGCTCGCCTCGGCGAGGCTGACGTGGTAGCCGCGTTGCCCGAGCGCGCGGGCCGCCTCGAGTCCGGCGGGGCCGGCGCCGACGACGAGGACGTTCGAATCGGTCGAGCGCACCTTGATTCGCTCCGGGTGCCAGCCGCGCCGGAACTCCTCGCCCATCGTCGGGTTCTGGGTGCAGCGGATCGGCGACATGGTGAAGTCGCCGGACACGCAGATGTTGCAGCCGATGCACTCCCGGATGTCCTCGAGGTTCCCCTCCTCGATCTTGCGGGGAAGGTACGGGTCGGCGATCGAGGGGCGGGCCGCCCCGATGAAGTCGAGGATTCCGCTCTTGACCTGGTGCAGCATCGTGTCGGGCGAGGTGAAGCGGCCGACGCCGACGACGGGTTTCGTGGTGAGCTGTTTCAGACCGCGTACGTATGGTTCCTGCTCCGCCTCGGGACCGAATCGCGACGTGACGGAGTCGTCCTCCCAGCTGCCCAGCACGAAGTCCCACAGATCGGGGGTCTCGCCGAGCAGGCCGATCACGTCCTCGATCTCGCTGCGGGTGATCCCCTCGTCGCCGAGGAGTTCGTCGACCGAGATGCGGCACGCCACGGCGGCCTTCCCGTCGGCGACCTCGCGTGAATCCTCGAGGATCTCGCGGAGCAGGCGAACCCGGTTGGTCAGGCTGCCGCCGTACTCGTCCGTCCGGTTGTTGTACCGGCGGGACAGGAAGTGGTGCAGGCCGCCGATCGCGTGCCCGGCGTAGACGTAGACGATGTCGTATTCGGCCTTCAGCGACCGGCGCACCGCCTCCTTGTGCCAGTGCCGGAGGTCGGCGATGTCCGACTTGGTCATCGCCCTGGCCTGGACGGGGTCGTAGTTCCAGGAGACGACGGGCAGATTCTGCGGGCCGAGCGGGGTCTCGCGGCTGATCAGGTTGGGACTGTTCAGGCCGTTGTGGGCGAGCTCGATGCCGGCGAGGGAGCCGCCCTCGTGAATCTTCTCGGAGATTCGGGTCAGGGCGGGCAGGTCCTGGTCGTCCCACAGGCGCAGTTCGATGAACGGGCCGATGTCCGAGGTGGGGTGGATCTCGACCTGCTCGGTGCAGACGACGGCCCAGCCGCCCTCGGCCTTGACGCGCCGCATGTACGCCTCCCCGGAGGGGTCGCGGTAGCCCATGCCGTTGCAGTGCGGGACTTGGAAGAATCTGTTGCGGGCGGTGACCGGTCCGATCTTGACCGGTTCGAAAAGGATGTCGTATCGCGGATCACGCACGGTGGGTTCCTCACGCTGTTCGGTTCGTGCAGTGCCAGAATCGTCGGTCCGCGCGACCACAACAGTCAACAGGATCTTTCCGTGCCACTACATCAGTTATTCAGATGCCAACCCGGCGGCATCCGCATCTGGAGAACTGATGCAGTACCCCGGATCTTTGTGCTGTACAGATTTGCCGGGTCCGGACGAGAGTAGTGACCGGCATCACTGCAACGTGAGAGGCACGATCGATGAGCGACAACACCCCCACCGCCCTGGCGGACGAACAGACGCAACATCTCAAGAAGTCACTCGGCCGTTTCGACATCGTCTTCCTCATCGTCGCGGCGGTGGTGTCGGTCGAGGTTCTCGGTCAGGTCTCCACCTTCGGCGCGGAGACGTTCACGTGGGCACTGGTTCTCGCGGTGTTCTTCCTGCTGCCGTACGGCCTCATCTTCGCCGAGATCGGCAGCACGTTCACCGGCGAGGGCGGGGTCTACGTGTGGGTCCGGAGAGCGTTCGGCCGGCCCCTCGCCGCCCTCGCATCGCTGCTGACGTGGGTGACCCAGCCCGTGTGGGTCGGCGGGTCCATGGCGTTCATCGCCGCGGAGACCTGGAACCACTACGTCACCGCGTTCGAGGAAGGATCGGTGACGGACTACCTGTTCAAACTGGTCTTCATCTGGCTGACGGTGCTCGCGGCCGTCGTGAGTCTGGCTCGCGGCAAGTGGATTCCGACGGTCGGTGCGTTCCTCAAGATCGTCTTCCTGCTGTTCTTCCTCGTCACTACCGGCATCTACGCCGCGAAGAACGGCTTCGCCGGCATCTCCGCGGGCGACTTCAGCCCTACCCTGACCGGGCTCCTCGGTGTGACGCCGCTGCTGCTGTTCTCCTACCTCGGTTTCGAATCCGGCAACAGCGCCGCCGGGGAAATGAAGAACCCCGCCCGCGACGTCCCGATCTCGATCGCCCGCGCCTGCGCCATCGCCGCCGCGTCGTACCTGCTGCCGATCTTCGCCATCCTGCTCGTCGTACCCGCGGACGACATCACCGGCGTCGGCGGACTCCTCGAGGCGGTCGCGACCGTGTACAGCGTCTACGGTCCCGCCGCACCCGCCATGCTGACCGTGACCGGGGTGATCTTCGCGGTGATCCTGATGACCCAGGGTGCGGCGTGGATGATCATCAGCGACCGCATGCAGGCGATGGCCGCGGCCGACGGTGCGTTCTTCGGTGGATTCTTCGGCCGTTTCCATCCGCGTCTCGGAACGCCGGTGCGCGTCAACTTCCTGTCCGGACTCGTCGCCACCGTCTTCATGGTCGCCGCCATGCAGATCACCGGCTCCGGCGGCTCCATCTTCGCGGTCGTGCTCACCATCTCGATCTCGACGTTCCTGCTCAGCTACCTGATCGTCATCCCCTCGGCGGTCCGCCTGCGCACGCGTTTCCCGGACGTCGTGCGGCCTTTCCGGGTTCCCACCGGAAACGCGGGCTTCCGCGTCCTCGGCATCCTGTGCTTCGCGTGGGTGCTGCTCGGCTCCTGGGTGGCGGTCTTCCCGGGCACCCTGGAATCGGTGTTCGGCCTGGACTACGACTTCGAGGAGATCTGGGGAGTGAGCCAGGGGACGTTCGAACTGTTCACGCTCGGGACGCTGGCCGTGCTCGCGCTACTCGGCGCCGTCGGATACGTGCGCGGCACATCCGTGCGGTCCGCGAGTGGCCCGCGCCCCACCCGGGAAGACGGCCCCGGATCGCAGCCGGATCCCGACCTCGTGAACGCCGACATCCGCTGACGGTGTCGCGTCCGCCGCGTGTGTCGTGGGTGGCTCCCCGGTCGGAGACCTGCAATCCTGGTGGCCTCAGATCCCGAGGAGAGCGCATGCAACGACGACCCGACGTGACGTTCACCCAACTGAGGTATTTCGTCGAGGCCGCGAACTTCTCCAGCATGACGAAGGCCGCCGACGAACTGATGGTCGCGCAGTCGGCGGTCTCCTCGGCGATCTCCCAACTCGAGCATCAGATCGGCACCCAGCTCTTCATCCGGCAACGGTCCCGCGGACTGGTCCTCACCGCGGCGGGGGAGGAGATGCTCCGCGACACCCGCAGCGTCCTCGCCCACCTCGGTGAGGTTCTCGACGCGGCCCGCGGTCACGAGGACAACGTGCGGGGAACGGTGCGCCTGGCCTGCTTCGTCACCCTCACCCCGTTCATCCTCCCGACGCTGATCTCGGACCTGCGCGATCAGCACCCCGACCTGGAGGTCGAGGTCGTCGAGACGCAGGCGGAGGCGGTGCGGGCGGCGCTGCGCAACGGCACCGCAGAACTGGCCCTGACCTACGACCTCGGGCTGGGCGACGACATGGAGACGGAGACGCTCGGCGTTGCCAGGCCGCACGTCATCCTTCCGCCGGACCACCGGCTGGCCGGACACGACGCGATCACCCTCGCCGACCTCGAGGGCGAACCCATGGTGTTGCTGGACCTGCCGAGCAGCCGCGACTACTTCCTGGCGATGCTGTCGGCGGCGGGGGTCACGCCGGTGGTCCGGTACCGGTCCGCGAGCTACGAAACGGTGCGCGGACTCGTCGCCCGCGGCCACGGCTTCTCGATCCTCAACCAGCGGCCCGCCGAAGGCCGAACCTACGACGGCGGACGGGTCGCGACGCTGCCCATCGCCGACGACGTTCCCGGCCTCCCCGTGGTACTCGCCCGGCTGAAAGGTGTGCGGAGCACGGCGCGGGCCCGGGCCGTCGCCGAACGGGCGCGGGCCGTGTTCGCGAAACAGGCGGGTTCGGCCCGCTAGAACGGCCACCCCATCTGGGCGTCGCGGTCGGCGCCGAAGGCGTGATCGACACGGTCGAGGACGCCGGGGTCCGCGGCCTGCAGCCGGTTCGCGGCCGCGAACGTGCGTGCCCGGTGGGCGCCGAGATACAGGCTGCCCAGGACGTCCAGGTCGAGCACCACCTGCGGGGTGGAGTCGGTCGGGGTGCACATCGCGGTGCCGTCCCGCACGGTCAGCGCGAACCGCCCGCCGGCGTCCAAAAATCCGTCGTCGACCTGGATCACGACGTCGAAGTCTGTTCGGTACCTGCGGGCCTCGAGCGCGGCGGGCACGTCCATGATCCGGACCCACAGCTCGTCGTGACGCGACGTGGTGCGCACCAGCCGGCCGTCGGTCAGCAGATACGGCAGTGGGTCCTCGGGGGTGAGGTGCGCTTCGATGCGCCGCACGAGGTCCAGGCCGAGCAGTGCCCGCCACACCGCGGCGTGCGCGTCCCGCGTGACCGTGCGGATCTCCTCCACCCGGGCGACGGTTCCGTTGTCGCCGGACACGCGACGGCAGAGCACGTAACCGCCGTCGTGCACGAGCCCGAACAGGCTTGTGCCGCCGCCGCGCTCGCTCTCACGGTCGGCGAAGATCCGATTCCACACGATCTCGGGCCGCACCTGCGCCCCCGGGGTCACCCGTTGCCAGCGGTCGTAGACGTCGGTGAACGCGGCCCGGGCCTCCGCCGGATGGACCATCCGCACACCACCCGGATCCGGTGCCTTCGGGTGCGGCACGGCGAATCGGCGGTCGATGCTCGACGTGGTCTCGATGGTTGCGGGCCCGTACCCGAAGCGTCCGTAGATCCCGCCCTCACTGGCCGTGAGGAGCGACAGCGGGACCCCCGACGTCCGGATGCGGTCGTGATGTTCGGCGTAGAGCGCGCGAAGGAGACCGCGGCGTCGATGGGTGGGCGCGACCGTCACCGCGGTGACGCCCGCCGCGGGAACGCCCTCGCCACCGGGAACGGTGACGGTCATGGGGATGTCCATGGTGGCGCCGACCACCGCGTCCTCGTCGACCGCGATGATCGGCGGCGCGCCGCTGACGAGTTGCCTCCAGTGGGCGGTGAACTCCTCGTTCTGCGGTGTCACGAAGCAGATCTCGTTGAGCAGGGTGATCTTCGGCCAGTCCTGTTCGGTCGCCGTTCTGATCGTGATGCCGGCGGTGGTCGTCGTCATGTCCCGACACTGGCACACCCCACGTGGACGCGCAGCCGAATTTCGGCCTCCGACCTTGACCCGGTACGTGTCTTCGGAGAGTCTGAGACCCTGCCGACCGGTGAGGGGGTGACGTCACGGTGTCGAGTGACCACACCTCGTCCGCACCTCGCCGAACGCTCCGGCTGCGCCGGGAGTCCTGGGGATTCGTCATCGGCTCCTTCCTGTTCGGGATGGCGGCCACGCGGGTGTACGGGCAGGCGGTCGGCCCCGAGATCGACAACATCACCTACTTCGTCGGATCGCTGTTCTTCACGACCGCTGGATTCATCCAGTTGCGGCTCAGCGGCAGGCCGGTGCCCGGGGAGGAATCCGCGACGGTCGAACGCTACGACTGGTGGGCGGCGCTGATCCAGTTCGTCGGCACCCTGCTGTTCAACGTGAGTACCGGGGTCGTGCTGATCCAGAGCCTCACCGTCGAACAGGACCGGGTGTGGGGGTGGAGTCCCGACCTCTTCGGGTCGACGGCGTTCCTCGTCGCCAGCGGTCTGGCGGTGGTGGCCACCACCGAAACCGACAAGCTGTGGGATCCGCATGCCCGCAACTGGCGCAGCACCTGGCTGAACATGATCGGGTCGGTGGCGTTCGGTGTGTCCGCGGTCGGCGCGTACATCGTGCCCGGCACCGACGCGCTGAAGAACGCGGCGGTCGCCGATCTGGGCACGTTCGTGGGCGCCGTCTGCTTCCTCGTGGCCGCACTGCTGATGCGCCCGCCTCACCCCAGGTATTCGCCGAACCAGGCGAGGACACGTTCGTAGGCCTCGGCTGCCGCGGTCGCGTTGTAGCGGGGCCCGGTGTCGTTGAAGAACGCGTGATCGGCACCCGGAACCGTGACGATCTCGTGCGGTAGCCCCGCCTTCGCGAGTGCGGCGGCCGCGGCGTCGCGGGACGCGTTCACCCGGGCGTCCAGTTCCGCGTAGATGGCGAGGACCGCGGCCTTCGACCCGGAGAAGTCGGCGCCCTCGGGCAGGGGACCGTAGAAGGGGACCGCCGCCGCCAGCCGCGGCTCACCGGACGCGAGGAGTTGCCACACCATCCCGCCGCCGAAGCAGAACCCCACCGCCGCCATCTTCTCGTCCGGCACCCGCCGCCCGAGTTCGTCGATTCCGGCCTTCATGTCGGCGACGAAGCGTGCCGGCGGCACGGTGGCCAGCGCGGCGGTGGCCTGCGCCTGATCGGTGAACGTCGCGGTCCCGCCCTCTTCCGAGAGCAGGTCGAGGGCGAGCGCGGAGTAGCCGGCGCCCGCGAATCGTCCCGCCACCGAACGGATGTGGTCGGTCAGGCCCTTGTTCTCGTGTATGACGAGGACCGCTCCGCGAGGTGTGGCGGCGTCGGCCCACGCACCCTGCAGGACGCGGCCGTCCGGGCCGGGGAACGTCACCGCTTCGGTCTCGACGGCGTCGGCCGATCCCGGTGGCGGGGGCGTCGCTCCGCCGGGTGTCACCGGCGCCGAGGTCGGCGACTCGTCGCTGTCGGTGGAACAGGCGGCGAGCAACGAGGACGCCGCCGCCACGCCGAGGCCGATGAGTCCGAGTCTGCGCAACGCTTCGCGGCGGGACAGCAGCCCGTCGGCATGATCGATCGCGATCTCTTCGGCGATATAGCGTTGCAGTGGCGTCATGATCGTCCCCGTCCGCATCGGCTGATGTAGGGAATTATCCCTGGTCGACCCCGTGATCGACATCGGTTCCCAGTTCATCACTTTTCCTTATGCAGTACGCCACTTATCTGTGTTGTACAGATTTCACCGGGGACCTCAAGATTGGTGCAACGGCACGAACTCCTCGCTCACCGCACACAGAAAGGAGCCCGTCATGCCGATCGCTGACCGTCACCCAGCCGTCGAAACGACGGCCCGAACATCGGTGGCCTCACCGATGCCGGACAACTCGACCGCGAACTTCGTCATGGCCATGAGCGCTGTCGCGACCGGAGTCACCGTCGTCGCGACCGACGGTCCCGGCGGTCGCGCCGCCCAGACCGTGAGTGCGATGTGCTCCGTCTCGGCCGACCCGGCGCTGGTGCTGGTCTGCCTGCACGGACGAAGCCCGGTCAACGACGCGATTTCCGGGAACGGTGTCTTCTGCGTCAATGTGCTTGCCACCCAGCATGATCACGTCGCCGACACCTTCGCCGGCCGGCCCTGGCCGGGCAAGCAGCGGTGGGACTTCACCTGCGGGCACTGGACCGTGGCCGAATCCGGCTCACCCCGCGTCCACGACGCGATCGCGTCGTTCGACTGCACCGTCCACGACGTCATCGAGGCCGGTACCCACCGCGTCTACATCGGACGCGTCGCCGCGGTGGAGGCACACCCCGGCGAACCGCTCGTGTACGCCTCCCACACCTACAGCAAGCCTGCAGCATTCGAACCTTCCACCTTCCCCGACTACCCGGACGCACACCCCGCGCCGAGGACCAGGAGCACGAAATGATCCGCACCGGAGACGAATACAGGGAGTCCATCAGGGACGGCCGCGAGGTCTGGGTCGACGGGGAACGCGTCAAGGACGTGGCCGACCACCCCATGTTCAAGCCGATCGTCGACGTGCGGGCACGCATCTACGACCTCGCGCACGACGAGGCCACGCAGGACGCGATGACCTACGTCGACCCCGAATCCGGCGAACGCAACGCCATCGCCAACAAGCTCCCCCGCACGCAGCAGGACTGGCTCGACAAGCGCGCCGCCGTCGACCTGGTCCTCGAGGACACCCGGGGCGTGGTCACCCGCGTCGGTGACGAGACCATCGGCGAGATGTGGTCGCTGTTCGACGGTCAGGACGTCCTCAACGAGGTCGACCCGCGCTTCTCGGAGAACATCCGACGCCACCTGGACCGGTCGGTCCGGGAGGACCCGTTCCACGTGTCGGCCAACACGGACCCCAAGGGCGACCGGTCCAAGGCGCCGCAGGATCAGGACCCCGACATGCTCCTGCACGTCGTGAAGGAGACCGACAACGGCATCGTCGTGCGCGGCGCGAAGTACGAGACCGCCGCCGCCTACTCCAACCAGGCGTTCACCAAACCCACCATCGCCAACTGGGGAAACAGCGAACTGTCCGACTACGCCGTCGGATTCGTGCTCGACATGGGCGCGCCGGGGCTGAAGTACATTTCCCGCAACGGGTTCGCCGGCCGCGCGCCGTCCGCCGACTACCCGCTCGCCAACCGGGTCGACGAGGTGGAGTCCCTCGTCGTGTTCGACAACGTCGAGATCCCCTGGGAAGACGTCCTGTTCTACCGGCACACCCGGGCGGCCACGTTCATCCGCTCCACCCTGCACCGCTACAGCGCGTTCCCGTTCGTGCAACGCACGCTGCACCTCGCCGATCTGATGATCGGATCCGCATTGTGGAACGTCAAGCAGAGCGGGCTCGAGAAGCAGCAGGCGGTGCAGGAGAAGCTCGCCCAGCTCGCCTGCTACCGGGAGACGATCAACGCCCACCTCACCGCGGCCATCTCACTCGCCGAGCCCAGCCCGGGTGGCCTGCTCATGCCCAACCAGTCCCTGCTCTACACCGGCCGGGTGATGGCGCTCAGCCAGCTGCCCGCGATGATGCACATCGCCCGCGAGCTGTGCGGCGGCCAGATCTGCATCACCCCGGACGCCGCCACGTTCGCCGACCCCGACGTCGCGCCGTGGCTGGAGAAGTTCTACTCCATCAACGACAACTGGGTGGCCGACGACCGTCGCAAGCTTCTCGCGTTCGCCCGCGACCTGCTCAACAGCGACTACGCGGGACATCGCCTGACGTTCCAGCTCTTCGCCCAGTCACCGCCGTTCGCGCAGCTCGCCGCCGTCTACCGCAACTTCGACTTCGACGGGCCGCTCGGGCTGGTCAAGGCCGCAGCGGGGCTGTCGGACAACGTCGACGGAGGTGCGGCATGACCACCCACACCCGCATCCGCCCGTTCAACACCCGCGACACGTACCCGGAACAGAACCTCGACAACGACCTCGCGCAAGCGGTCGTCGCCGGCGGAGTCGTGTATCTCCGCGGGCAGATCGGACAGGACCTCGACACCCGGGAGTCGGTGGGAATCGGCGACGTCGAGGCCCAGGCCGAGAAGGCGATGGCGAACATCGCGATGCTGCTGAAGGAATCGGGCAGCCGGCTGGAGGACGTCGTCAAGGTCACCATCTACCTGGTGGACGTCCGGTACCGGGAGACCGTCTACCGGGTGGTCGGACGCTGGCTGACAGGTGTGCATCCGGTGTCCACCGGCATCGTCGTCGACGCCCTCGCCCGGCCCGAATGGCTCGTCGAGATCGACGCGACGGCTGTGATCAGCTCATGACGTTCTCACTCGTCGCCCGTGATCCCGGGGGCGCGTTCGGGATGGTCGTCTGCTCCTCCAGCCCCGCCGTGGCCGCACGCTGCCTGCACGTGCGGTCCGGGGTCGGTGTCGTCGCCTCCCAGAACGTGACCAATCCGCAGCTGGGGCCGATCGGTCTCGACGCACTCGCGTCGGGTGCGAATGCGGACACCGCACTGAAAAGCGCACTTGCGCAAGAGAAGTTCCCGGAGTACCGCCAGGTCGTCATCGTCGATGCGGATGGCGGCACGGCCGTGCACTCGGGCGCGCAGACGTTGGGCATCCACAGCAGTGCGCAGGGCAGCGGCGCCGCCGTCGCCGGCAACATGCTCCGCGACGAAGGCGTCATCCGATCGCTGCTGTTCGGCTACGTGTCGAGCGCGGCCCCGACGTTCGAGGGCAGACTGCTCGACGGACTCACCGCGGCCCTCACCGCCGGCGGGGAAGCGGGGCCCGTGCACTCGGCGGGAATCCAGGTGGTCGAGGACGTGCCCTGGCCCGTCACCGATCTGCGCGTCGACTGGCACGACGACCCGGTCGGCGAACTGCGCCGGCTGTGGACGGTGTGGGAACCGCAGAAGCGGGACTACCGGGTGCGGGGTGTCGACCCGACGGCCGCCCCGTCCTACGGCGTGCCGGGGGACCTGTGAGCGCCGACGCCGCGGTTCGTGACGGAGCCAGGAGGGCGGAAGACCGGATCCTGGCTCTGTCGCACGACCTCCACGCCCACCCCGAGGTCGCGTGGGAGGAGGAACGCTCGTGCGTCCGGGTGGCCGGGGTGCTGTCGGACGCCGGTTTCACGGTGGAGCAACAGTACGTCGGACTGCCCACCGCGTTCCGCGCGCACGTCGGTTCCGGACCGCTGCACCTCGCGGTCTGCGCGGAATACGACGCGCTCCCCGGGCTCGGGCACGCGTGCGGGCACAACGTCATCTCCGCCATCTCGGTGGGGACGGCGCTGGCTCTCGCCCCGCTCGTCGACGACCTCGGCATCACCCTGTCGGTGCTCGGCACCCCCGCCGAGGAAGGCGGGGGCGGCAAGATCGACATGCTCGAACGCGGAGCGTTCGAGGGCGTCCACGCCGCCGTCATGGCCCACCCCGGCCCGGTCGACGTCGCCCGGGCCGAACCGTACGCGGTGTCCCACAGCCACATCCGGTACGACGGCAAGGCGGCACACGCCGCCGCGTACCCGGAGCGGGGCGTCAACGCGGCCGACGCGTTCACGGTGGCGCAGGTTGCCATCGGGCTTCTCCGGCAACAGCTTCCGTCGAGCACGCGAGTGCACGGGATGATGACCCGCGGGGGAGAGGCGCCCAACGCCATTCCCCAGCGCACCGAAGGTCGCTGGTACGTGCGCGCGGAAACGCTGGAGGAGTTGGCCCGCATCGAACCCCGCGTGGCCCGCTGCTTCGAGGCCGGCGCCATCGCAACCGGCTGTGAACTCACCATCGCCCCGGAAAGCGAACCGTACTCGGAGTTCCGCACCGACGAAGCGCTGCTCGCGTCGTACGTCCGGCACGCGGAGGGGCTGGGCCGCGTGTTCCGCACCGGCGCGGACTCGCTGATGAACCGGGCCTCCACCGACATGGGCAACGTCTCGCAGGTGATTCCCGCGATCCACCCCTACATCGGAATCGACTCCGCGCCTGCCGTCAACCATCAGGCCGAGTTCGCCGCGGCCAGCGCCGCGCCCGCCGCAGACCGGGCGGCCGTCGACGGTGCGCTGGCCCTCGCCCTGACCCTGCTCGACGCCTGCGGCTCCGCCGCCCGTGAGTACTTGTTAACCGCCCGACGTTAAGCCCGGATCCACCGATGTGGTGCGGGGTAGGTGAGTCGAAACGGCGAGATGCCCTTGCGTGCTGAAAGAATTGGACTTCTCACAGAACCAGTTCGATCGACACGAAGGGCATCTCTAGGGTGCAACTATCCCACACCCACCCGGTGACGGCCTCGGCGTTCGACGACCGCAATCTCCTCGCCGCGGCCGGACTGATCCCGGTCCTGGGGTTGGCTCAGGACTGCGGCCTCGATGACCTGGCAGACGAGCATCTGACGCTGCCCACCGACAAGGGCGCACACGCGGGCCGGAAGGTGACCGCACTGGTAGCGGGCATGGTCGCCGGCGCCGACAGCATCGACGACATGGCGCTGCTGCGGCACGGCGCCATGCCCACGGTATTCGACCACCCGTACGCCCCGTCGACGCTGGGCTCCTTCCTGCGGACGTTCTCCTTCGGGCACGTCCGCCAACTCGACGCCGTCGCCGCCCGATTCCTGCAAGGCCTGGCCGAACGAACACCGCTGGTCGGTGGGCCCGAAGTCGGTGGGCGGATCCTCGTCGACCTCGACGACACCATCGTCCCGGTGCACGGGCACGCCAAGCAGGGTTCGGGCTACGGATATACGGGGGTCCGGGGGTTGAACGCGCTGATCGCCACCGCCACCACCGACGGGCGGGCACCGGTGATCGTCGGCCAACGCCTGCGCCGCGGCGGCTGCGGATCCCCACGCGGGGCATCCCGGATGGTCAGCGACGCCCTCGCCACACTCGGCCGCCTGCGCCCGCAGCTGTCACCGGGGTCTGTGCTGGTGCGGGCCGACTCGGCCTTCTACGGGCACCCGACCGTGTCCGCGGCACTGCGCTCCGGCGCCGACGTCTCGGTCACGGTGCGGATGACCGCGACGGTGAAGGCGGCGATCGCCGCCATCGACGAGGATGCGTGGACCCCGATCGAATACACCGACGCCGTCTACGACGAACAGGCCGGCCGGTGGATCTCCCGCGCCGAGGTCGCCGAGATCGACTTCACCGCGTTCACCCGCCTCGCCTCCGAGCGGACACCGGGCCGGTTGGTGGTGCGCCGCATCCCCGACCTGCGGGAACACACCGATGGTCAGGGCACGTTGTTCGACGCCTGGCGGTTCCACGCGTTCTTCACCACCACCGACCCCGCCGTCCTGGACACCGTGGCCGCGGACAAGATCCACCGCGGGCACGCGATCATCGAGCAGGTCCACGCCGACCTGAAGAACTCCGCGCTCGCGCACCTGCCGTCGGGGCGGTTCGCCGCCAATAGTGCCTGGCTGGTGCTTGCGGTGATGGCGTTCAATCTCACCCGCGCCGCCGCCACCCTCACCGGGGCCCGCCTGGTGCGGGCGACGACCGCCACCATCCGCCGGACCCTGATCTCGGTCCCGGCGCGGATCGCGTCCTCGGCCCGCCGCCTTACCCTGCACCTGCCGCGGCGCTGGCCCTGGGAATCCGAATGGAACCAACTCTTCACCCACACCCGGCATCGAAGACCCCAGGTCACCTAATCCGCCCGGCCACCCCCGGCCCCGACCCGAAAGACCCAGTGGAACAACCCGACACATCGGTCGGGCGATCACCCACGCCCCGACAGCCCATCAACGGCCGCAACCGAACCCATCAGCCGACCCGCCCCTATCGGTGGATCCGGG
>NZ_JBLWIT010000138.1:0-122036 GCF_048381435.1 Rhodococcus mengyinensis
GTGCGGACCCAGACGAAGCGGACCGGTCGGGTGTGGTGCGGTGCGGGTGCGGTCAGGGCGTCCGCGATCGACGCCCGCACCGCATCCGGGTCGACCGGGTCGGTCGCGAAGTGGCGGACCGAGCGGCGCAGCAGCACCGCCTCCGCCCGGCCCAGCTCGACGGATTCGGCGGTGCCGAGCCAGAACAGGTCCTCGGCGCCGCGGCGGATCAGATCCTGTGCCCGCGAACCGTCGTCGACCAGATCCAGGCCCCGCACGACCGCGACCGGTACCCCACCGAGTTTGCCCTTGACCAGATCCCCCGCGGCGGCGATCTCGTCGGCGACCGCCACCTCCGTCACCACCAGTTCGTTGCCCTGACTGTCGCGGGACCCGGCGTAGCCGTGCAGCACCGGCAGCCCGACCGCGCCGATCGCGGCGTCGATCTGACCGTTGCGCCACGCCCGGCCCATGGTGTCGGTGACCACCACCGCCACCCGCACCCCCAGCGCCACCTCGATCGCATCGCGCAGGGCGCGGGCGCTGGCGTCGGGATCCTCCGGCAGCAATGCGAGTTCGGAGCCCTCCACGTTCGAGCCGTCGATCCCCGACGCGGCCTGCACGACCCCGAGCCGGTTCTCGGTGATCAGGGTCCGGCCCTTGCGGGCCACGATCCGCACCGCTTCCTGCTCGACCAGGCGCCGTCGGGCGGCGTCGCGTTCCTCCGGGTCGGAGGGCGAGGACACGATCCGGCCCTCGACCTTCGAGAACACCTTGCTGGTGACCACCAGCACGTCCCCTTCGGCGAGCCACGGTGCGGCCGCGACGATCGCCGCCGCCAGGTCGTCGCCGGGCCGGAACTCGGGCAGACCGGTCACCGGGCGGATCTCGATCGCCCCGCCCGGGGCGTGATCGAGCCCGGACGCACCCGCAGGGTCGCTCACAACGTCACCCCCGCCACGTCCAGCGCCGCCCGCACCATCGCCGCGGTGGCGTCGGGGTCGGTCATGATCAGCGGCACCCGGGCCACCTCCACACCGGGGATCTCGGCGGTGTCGGTGTCGTGGACCAGCCAGCCGTCGAGGATCCCGGTCCCGGACCGTGCCCCGTACCACCGGCCGATCGCCTCCGCCGAGGTGTCCACCCCGATCACGTCGAGGCATTCGTCGGCCATGCCCCGCAACGGTTTTCCGCCGACGATCGGCGAGATCCCGACCACCTTCGCCGCGGTGGTGCGCAGACCACCCCGGATCCCGGGCACCGCTAGGATCGCCCCCACACTGACCACCGGATTCGACGGTGCCAGCAACACGATGTCGGCGGCCTCGATCGCCTCGAGCACCCCCGGCGCCGGGGCGGCCTGCTCGGCGCCGATGTGCGCGAAGCTGTGCGTCGGCACCTGGGCGCGGTACCGCACCCACCACTCCTGGAAGTGGATCGCCCGCTGCTCCCCGTCCTCGGGATCGGTGATCACGACGTGAGTTTCACTACGATCATCGGTCACCGGCAGCAAGGTCACACCCGGTTGCCACCGGTTGCACAACGCCTCGGTCACCGCCGACAACGGATACCCCGTCCGCAGCATCTGGGTGCGGATCAGATGCGTGGCGATGTCCCGGTCCCCGAGCCCGAACCAATCCGGTTTCGCACCATATGCGGCGAGTTCTTCCTTCGCGTTCCAGGTTTCCCCGGCATGCCCCCACCCACGCTCGGTGTCGATACCGCCGCCGAGGGTATACATGCAGGTATCCAGGTCCGGGCAGATCCGCAACCCGTGCATCCACACATCGTCACCGACATTGACCACCGCCGTAACGACATGGCCCGAATCGGCCCCCAGAAGTCTCCGCACACCTTGCAGGAACCGGGCCCCACCCACCCCACCAACCAATACAGTCACGTTCACGATCCAGACCTCCGCCTACGAGCGATACATATGCAGTGAAATCAACTCCCGGCGGCAATCGACATGGGCTCACACCTCAGCCGGTGTGCTCGCCGCCGCGATGGTGTGGTCTTTCTCGGCCTTGTTCGCCGACAACGCAAGGCAGCACAGCAGTGCGGCGAAGATCCCAATTCCCGAGAGCACCGAGAACATGACGATCGACGGCCGGCCGGCAATCAACCCGCCCAAGATCGGCCCGCAGACGCCTCCGATCCGGCCCACTCCTGCAACGAATCCGATAACGCTGGCCCGGATGTCGGCGGGGAAGTAGCTGGCAACGAATCCGAAGACGATCGGTTGCGTTCCACCTGTTCCCGCCCCCGCGAGGAACAGGAATACGTAGAGGACAGGCGCCGGCATGTGTACCGCGAGGGTAATGACCGCGACCGCGCCGACCGCGAACCCGGTAATGGCGGCACGACGTTCCCCGACTCTGTCGGCAATCCAGGAGCCGCCGGACGCACCTGTTGCGGCTCCGATACTGAAGATGACCAGAAAGACCAATGCTGATCCGAGGGAATAGCCGCTGGCCTTCATGATCTGCGGCAGCCAGGTGAGTAGTCCGTACCACTGGATCTGGCCACAAAAGGTCACAGCGGTGAACACTGCCAGGGCCCGCCATCCGCTGCGGCCGAGGCGTGCAAAGAGATCACGAACGGTCCGTCGTGTTTCCACACCCGACTGCACCGAAACCGGCGTAGGTACCCACCGCCCGAGCTTGACCGCGACGATCGGAACCACGGTGAGGAGGGGAAAAGCGCCACCGATGAAGAAGACTCCACGCCAGCTCAGCACGTCGAGGAAGGCCAGGGCGGTGAGAGCGGCAATCACGCCACCCAGGGGTAGGCCGGCCAGGATCATGCCGTTGAGGAAGTTCTTCCGATGTGCGGGTGCGACGCTCATGGTCAACGCGACCGCTGTCGGCACCACACCGCCGAGCCCGAACCCTGCGACGAACCGGGCGATGCCGAGCAGTTCGGCAGTCGGTGCCGCGGCACACAGCATCATGCCGACGGAGAACCAGGTGACGCAGAGCAGGAACAAACGCCGAACAC
Source organism: Rhodococcus mengyinensis (assembly GCF_048381435.1). Lineage (NCBI taxonomy): Bacteria > Bacillati > Actinomycetota > Actinomycetes > Mycobacteriales > Nocardiaceae > Rhodococcus > Rhodococcus mengyinensis. Next base: position 2,980 of record NZ_JBLWIT010000138.1, read on the forward strand.
CGAATCGATCGGCAAGTACTCCCGCTGCAATGGATCCGATACCCATCCCCATGATCGCCGCACTGGCGATCACTCCGACTTGCGCGGTGGTGAGATCCCAATCAGCGTAGTGGAGCAGTTGCGGCGTCGCCGCACCGAATATGGCGAGGTCGTAGCCGTCGGCGGCTATCGCAAGAAATGCAAGAACAGCGACGCCTACGTAGGCGGGAAAGCTGAGTCGATTGTTCATGTGCTTCCTCAATGAGTAGGGAACTGATGCGCAGGACGACAAGGGCGCCCCCGGTTACGAAACCGCTCGGCGATTGCTGGGACGAAGCCCTCAACCCCTCGAGCGCGATAGTCAGAGATGGCCGAAACTCACTGCATCACTGGTGATACGCAAACTGTCGACGCGTCGATGCCGAATCGAACGGGTGCCCCAGACTGCGGAGGACGGCACGCAGGGCCGAACCGGCCTCCCCCATGGCGGCATCCAGCAGGTCGTCGAGATCGTCCACGTCACGCCGCAGAGACTCGATGTCGGGGTCCAGCGTCTCCACTGCTCCGGAGGCCAGGTGCGCCCGACGCGAGGGCCCTCCGAACTTCGGATCCAGGTCGACGCCCTCGGCGGCTGTGAGGAGACTCGTCCCCTCGCGTCGTCTGTCGGCGACGAATGTGCGCTCGTGCCGCCCAGCCACGTTCAGCGCGGCGTCCAGGTCCTCGCTGCGAAGGCTCGGAAGATCGGCAGGCAGTCCCGCCAGCCGGCAGCGCGGCCACCACTCGCGTGCCCGACGCCCACCCTCACTCAGCGCGTCGTTCATGCCCCGCATGTCCGGCAGAATCAGTGGTACGACGCCCGGCGACCGGACGTGGGCGGCATCCTGAGTCCGGTCCACCACAACGACGACCGCCTGCACCTGCGAGGCCGCCCGTACGGCGGAGACCGTGTCTCGGAACATGGCGCGCACGACCGCTTGCCGGGCCTCCGGCCGGAGCAGGAGCCGTGACTTCGCGGACGTGATGTCCCGCTGCGGAATGACGGCCACCCAGGGCCCATGGCGCGCGGAGTCCGGGCTTACCGCACTCATCGGCCGACCATTCCCACCGCGAGCGGCAGCACGGACCGAGCGCGGGCGTCGAATCTTCCTGCTGCAGCTGAGCGTTCGGCACCAACGTCGTCGTACGTGGTAGTGCGCTGCCGGACGGGGCGGCCTGCCGCCCCCGCCATGTCGGTGATGTCGGCGATGGTCTTCATCGACCCGTTGGTCGAACCGGCCATCCTGCTGATGGTCTCCTCCATCAGGGTGCCTCCGAGGTCGTTGACCCCGCCGCGAAGTAACTCCACACATTCATCCGGACCGAGCTTGACCCAGGAGCACTGGATATTGTCGATCTGACCGTGCAACATCAGCCGCGCCAACGCGTGAACTGCGCGGTTGTCCCGTCGGGTCGGGCCCGGCCTCGCCAGACCTGCGAGGTAAATGGGCGAACTCTGGTGTACGAACGGCAATGGAACGAACTCCGTGAAGCCGCCTGTCTCCTTCTGGATGTCGAGCAGGACGCGAAGGTGCCCGACCCAGTGCCGGGGCTCGTCCACGTGCCCGTACATCATCGTCGCGGTGGTGCGGATCCCGAGTTCGTGCGCGGTCTTGACCACCCGAATCCACTCGGCCGCGGGGAGTTTGCCCTTGGTCAGCACCCACCGAACCTCGTCGTCCAGGATCTCGGCGGCGGTGCCTGGCACGGAGTCGAGCCCAGCTCTCCGTGCCTCGGTCAGCCACTCGGCCACCGAAATTCCCATGCGCGATGCGCCGCTCACGATCTCCATGGGCGAGAACGCATGCAGGTGGATCTGCGGGCTCCGGCGTTTCGTCTCGGCGGCCAGGTCGAGATGGATCGTGCTGGGGAGGCCGGGGTCGATCCCGCCCTGCATGCAGATCTCGGTGGCGCCGACGTCCCAGGCCTGAGCGACCCGCTCCCCCACTTCGGAGACGGAGAGCCGGTACGAATCGGCATCGCTTGCGCGTTGCGCGAACGCACAGAAACGGCAGCCGGTGTAGCAGACGTTGCTGAAGTTCAGGTTCCGATTGACGACATACGTCACCGCGTCGCCCACTGTCGAATGCCGGACCTGATCCGCCAAGGCGCACAGGGCATCCAGATCCGCGCCGTCGCAGTGAACGAGAGCCAGGGCCTCGGCGTCGCTGAGACCGGCAGGATCCCGCTCGGCCGCGCGCAAGGCGGCGAGTACCTCACTGCCCAGGCGAGGATGGACGCCGGCCCCCGCACGTGCTGTCATCTCCTCGCCGAGCACGGTCCAGTCACCGAAGGCGTTCGCGAAGTCGCTGCGAGTATCCGTACGCCGCCCTTCTGTGTCGATCTCGAGGTGCAGATCGGTTCTGCCACTGGACTCCCCCGGTGCAGCATCCTGCCACGGTCGGCCCTCCGGGAGTACGTCGGCGGCCAGCCCGGTTTCCAGGTCGGCGAGCGCCAGCAGGTGGGGCCGGACGCGGGCGTCGATCCACCGCTCTCCCGCGAGAACGTACTGCGGCTGGGCGGCGAGGCGCTCCCGTAGCTCGAAACCGGCTGCAGCACTGAGGTCACGCAGTCGCTCGATCTCCGGCCAGGGCCGCTCGGGGTTCACGTGATCGGGGGTCAGAGGCGATACCCCGCCCCAGTCGTCCACCCCCGCCGCCAACAGTCGGCGCAGTTCGTCAGGCTCCGACAGGTTGGGTGGGGCCTGGAGACGCATCGAGGGGCCGAGCAGGATACGGGCCACCGCGATCGTGGCCAGGTACTCGTCGAGGTCGGCGTCGTCGGCCGACCGCATCGCGGTATCAGACTTGGCGCGGAAGTTCTGGACGATCACCTCTTGGATGGCGCCGTACTGCCGCGCGATCCGGCGGATCTGGAGGATGGACTCCACCCGATCGGCGTAGGACTCGCCGATCCCGACCAGGATGCCGGTCGTGAAGGGAATGTTGGTGCGGGACGCATCCTCGATGCAGGCCAGACGAACAGCAGGATCCTTGTCAGGGGAACCGTAGTGGCATCCCCCAGGTTCCGCCCACAGCGACCGCGCGGTGGTCTCGAGCATCAGACCCATGGAGCCTGCCACCGGCTTGAGGCGCTGGAGTTCAGCCCAGGACATTATCCCCGGGTTCAGATGCGGTACCAGACCGGTCTCCTCGAGCACCAGCACCGCCATGGCGCGCACGTACGACAGCGTGTCGGCGTAGCCCCGCGACTCCAGCCAGTCACGGGCGGCGTCCCACCGATCCTCGGGCCGGTCACCCAGCGTGAACAGTGCTTCCTTGCAGCCCATCCGGGCTCCCGCTCGAGCAATCTCGAGCACTTGGTCGGGAGACAGGAACGGCTCGTCGACCCGCCCGGGCGTCGTCGCAAAGGTGCAGTAGTGGCAGCGGTCGCGACACAGACGGGTCAGCGGGATGAACACTTTCCGGCTGTAGGTCACCACTCCCGATCGGCCGGCATCGAACAGGCCTGCCGACCGGACGGCCGCGGCGACCTCGCACAGTCGGTCGAGATCGGCACCGCGCGCACCCAGGAGGGCCTCGGCTTCACCGGCGTCGATGGTCTTGCCGGCGCTCGCCCGCGCGAGCGTGCGCCTCAGACCCGTCACCTGCCCGCTCCTGTCCCCAAGCCCATGGACCGGGCGATGAAGTCGAGCTGGACCGAGGGAGGTCCCGCCACGACGCGCGCGATGATCCCGTCGGAATGGTGCATCGGCAGGGCATGATCGCGCACATAGCCGTAGGCGCCCTGGATCTGCATCGCCAGCGCAGAGGCCTCTGCGTAGAGCTGGCCGGAGAGGAACTTCGCCATGGTGCTCTCCACCTCGCACGGCAGACCCGCGTCGAAGAGGTCGGCCGAACGGCGTACCGCGCACCGGGCCGCGTCGAGCCTGACGAACATCTCGGCGAGGGGCAGCGTCACGCCCTGATAGCTCGCGAGTGCCTTGCCGAACTGCTCGCGGTCGTTGGCGTAGTGGACCGTCAGGTCGAGCACTGCGGCCACGCTGCCGAGGAAACCGGAGCTGATCATGATCCGCTCGAGCACCAGGCGTTCCTTGAGGATCTGCCATCCTTCACCGGGCTCACCCAGCACAGCCGTCGCCGGCAGGGCGACGTCCCGCAGGAAGACCTCGTAGATGCCGCTGATGTTCCGCCCGAGCGCAGGCATGCGGCGGACCTCGACACCCGGATGGTCGACCGGCACCAGGAATATGGCGAGCTGGTCGCGCTTGCGTCCACCCCCGCCCACTCGGGCGACGAGTTCCATTACTGCGCCGGGGAGTCCCGCACCCTCGCAATAGGTCTTCTGGCCGTTGAGTACCCACGAGTCCCCGACCTTCTCGGCGCGCGTTGCCACGCTGGCAGCGTCCGAGCCCACATCGGGTTCGCTCACGGCAATCGACAGGCGCGCGTCGCCGGCCAGCACCGGTGCACCGTACGTTTCCTGCTGTTCGGGCGTGCCCCAGCGGTGGATGTCGCGCAACCCACTGAGGTTCAGGTTGAACAAGGCCACGAGGTCCGAACTCGCCCGGCCGATCTCCTCACAGAGCGTGATCAGCAGGCCGGCCGTCCCTTCGAGACCGTCGGCGCCGGCCACCACGTCGTACCACCCGAGGCGGGCGATCTCGCGGAACAGGCGCTCGGGGTACTTCCCCTCCTCGTCCCAGATTCGCACGTCGTGCGCGGGAGCGTGTCTGGCCAGGAACGCCCGGGCGGTGGTGCGGAGGTGCTCCTGCTCGTCGGTCTGAATGTGAATGCTAGTGCTCATGACTGCCTTTCGAGGCTGGTCGGTCGATGAAGGGGGGCCGCTTCCAGGCGGAGAGGCCTGTTTTGAGATCGCGCAACAACTCGGGGGGAAGGGCCGCGAGTCGGGCGGCCATCTCGCGCGCCTTTCCGTCGAGCGAATCCTCGGGAATGACCTCGACCAGACCGAGCCTGGCGAGATCGTCGGCGACAAAGCGCTCGTCCAGGGCCAGAAGCCGCAGCGCCCGTGCCGGACCGACGGCAGCTTCGAGTCTGCGCACCGTGCTGTCGGGTGGCGGGAACCCGAGCGGGAGCTCGGGAAATCGGAACGAAGCGGCAGGCGAGGCCAGGGTGATGTCCGCCGCCGCGGCTATGGCCCACCCGGCGCCGACCGCGGCGCCCTGGACCGCGACCATTGCCGCCGGGTAGTCGCTCAGCAGGTCGAGGCTCTCCTCGATGAGTCGACGCCGGAGGCCCGGTCGGCCGGTCGCCGTGCCGTCGTCCGAACGCACATCGGCTCCTGCGCAGAACGCCGGCCCTTCGGCGCGCACGAGAACGACGGCGGAGCCCGCGTGCCTCCCCTCGGCAAGTGCGGAGACGAACGCCTGCAGCAGCGGTACGTCGAGGGCGTTGCGTGCCTCGGGACGATTGAGTGTCAGGACGACCAGACCGTCGAGTTGTTCGGCCGGGCACAGGTTCCGGGTTGCCTGCGTATTCGCGCTCATGCGAGCTCCGGCAGGACCTGGGACGTGAGGAGCTCGACCGCCTCGCGAGGGTCGGGGCCGACCGGGGCGCCGATGTAGGCCTCGGTGAATCCGGCATCCTCCGCGTACTCCAGCAGCTCGCCCAGTGCCTCGATGCAGTCGCCGGGTGTGCCCGAAACGACGAGCTGATCCGCGACTTCCTGCGGGAGGAGGTCGGCAGCTGCGTCTACGCCGTCACCGGCTTTGAGCGCCGCGCGGGTGGCGGCGTAGTCGGAGGGTTCGAAGCCGACCTGGTGCAGGTTCTCTGGAGGCTGTTGGCTCACAATGAGTGTCGCCTGTCGCCGTGCGGCCGCGCAGGCGCTGTCCCGGTCCGCCGACACGGACAGGTTCACGCCGTAGATCCGGGTGAACTCCCCCCGCCGACTGCGCTTTCGTCCCCGGTCGAGCGAATCGAGGTTGCTCACCGCGTCGAACTGGCCGCTGCGGAAGGCCGCGAGGCTGTGGGCCGGGAAGTTGCTGGCGCAGATGACACCGTCTGCCAGTTCGCCGGCCATCTCCAGCACTTTCGGCCCGGCGCCGGCGACCACCACACGCACGTCAGGCTTGCTCGTCCAGGAGAACGACGCCCGAGCATCCTCACGCAAGCCGAGGGCTGTGCAGATCTGTGGGTAGTCACCCATTCGGATCGACTCGCCCTGCCAGAGAAGTCGGCACATCGCGATGAACTCGGCCACGCGGTCGATCGGATTCTGCAGCGGCATGAGCGCACTCACCAGCCCGCCCCCGGTGCCGATTCCCATGCTGACCCGGCGCCCTTCGGGCATGAACTCCGCCAGGGTGGCCATGCTGGACGCCATCTCGAGGGGGTTTCGCCCGAAGGGGAAGGTCACCGCAGTACCGACCCCGACACCGGTGCGCGCAGCGATTGCGCCGAGGAGAACGGCGACGCCTCGGGACTGGAGTTGGTCACTGAGCCAGACGGTTTCGAAACTCCGAGCGGCGATCTCGGCCACTTCCACCATCTGCGGCCCGTCAGCCCAACCATGGAGCTGGATACCTTTGATCATCGAACTTCTCTTCATGATGTTGAACTCGAATCACTATATGGAACAGGTTAGGGGCAGAACACGGCGACGGTCAAGAGTCGGGCCAACCTCGTTCGGCGCCGCTCAGGATCGGGCGTACGCCGGAGTGACCAGGAACGTGCTCCGGATCTCCGAGATGAGCGGCCCGTCGCTCTCGGTGCGTGCCTTCAACGCACGCCACCGGGGGTCGGCCTGGAACCGGGCCCAATGGGCGTCCGCAGCCTCGGGGTCGGGGAAGGCCAACAGGTAGACGATCCGGGCACGGTTGCCTGCCTCGTGCCAGAAGCCCTCGACCTGCAGCCCGAATTCCGCGAACAGGGCCAGCGTGTCGTCGGCGAACCTGCGGTGCAGGTCCTCGGCGCGGCCCGGTAGAGCAATGTACTCACGCAGCTCGTGGATCATGAACAACCCCGTTCACGGCGAGACCGGAGCGCGTCTTGTAGCGCCGGTTGACGTTGATGAGAACGGCAGTCAACGGTTCGAGCTGCCGCGCCACCCGCAGCGCCCCTCCATCGATGCCCGGGCGGCCGGTGATCGCGACCGCGAGCCGAGCCACCTCGTCCTTGGCGGGCCGATCGTCGCCGCACACGAGCACATCCTCGGGAAGGGGGCCCTCGTGCTCCCAGAGGTTGATCGCCGACAGGTGGTGGAAGGCAGCGACTACCGTGGCATCGGGCACGAGGTCGCGCAGTTGCTCGGCCGCGCTCCCTTCCTCGACGTCCAAACCGTAGGCCCCGGACTTGTCGAAGCCGAGCGGGTTCACGCAGCTGACCACGAGTTTGCCCGCGAATGTGGGTGCAAGTTCCGAGACCAGCTCACGATGGCCGTTGTACGGGACCACCAGCAGGATGATGGGACAGTCGGCAGCTGCCGACGCATTGTCGGCGGCGCCGACCACGGCGCCGTCACCGGCGCGTCTGCGCACCTCGAGGGCCGCCTCCTCCGCGCGTTCGACAGAACGCGATCCGATGACGACGGGCCAGCCGGCCGCCGCGAACCGGTAGGCCAGACCCTTTCCCTGGGGTCCGGTGCCGCCGACGACGGCGATCTTGCTGCTTTTCATCTCTGTCTCCTACACACGTTGAACGGGACACCTCGGGCGCGTTGCACCGGAGGTGGCAGTCGACCGTTGAGGGTCGACTCGGAGCGGCAGGCCCTCGATGGGGCCGCCGCATGAATGAAAACGGGGGGTCGGTCAGTCGCGCCCGGAACCCAGGTCGGGGGCCGTGACAGGAGTCGGGTAGTCCACGGGGATGCGGCCGCCGATATGCGAGCTGATCTCCCGAGAAGCCGTGACGAGGTAGTCGGCGATCCCGGCCACACCGTCAGCCGTGAGGTCGTCACCGATACCGAGCAGGGCGATGAACAGGCACGGCTCGCCGTCTCGGTCGAATACCGGGACCCCCACGACGTTGAGTTCCGGTCGATATTCGCCGTAGACCGCGCCGTAGCCCTGTGCCCGAAGCTCCTCGAGCTCCTCGGCGGGGTACGCGACGAGCTCCGGGCGACCCCGGCCCGGCCATGCCGCCGCGAGTCGGCTGATCAACGGCGTGTCTCGGCCGAAGCGCGAGCCGACCTCGATGGTGACCTTGACGGCCTTGCGGCTCTCGATCTTCGCGATCGCCGTGAAGTGACCGTCCGGCATCGGCTGGATGGCGAGACATGCCAGCTCGGTCCGCTCGGCCAACCACTCCATGTACGTCCGCGACGCGGCGACCGCCGACGTTCGCGCGATCGCAGCCACCCCGAACTCCACGAGCAGCGGGCCGAGGTTGTACCGACGTGTCTCCTGGTCGTACACGACGAGGCCTTCGACCACCATGGTCCGGAGCAGGACTGACGCCGTGCTCTTCGCCAGAGCGCACCGCTTGGCCAATTCGGTGAGCGTGGCTCCGGTGGACTGCTGGACCAGTGTCTCGAGCACGCGGGTGGCGCGCGAGATGGCGGGCACCAGCTGCTCGCTGGATTGCTCGCCCCGCTCGTCAGTCGCGCTGCTTCCCGGGACTTCTGCCTTGGTCAAGGGTTCCTACCTTCGTCGTGCGAATGCTGTCAGCTGACCGTAGCGGCCTGCCCCACCAGTTCGGCGAAGTGGAACAGCGTGCCGTCGGGATCGCGCGCGAAGAGCAGGCGCCAGCCCTTGACGCCGTCCGGACCCATGATGGTCTGCGGCGAGTGCAGGAACTCGACGCCGTCGTCCGCCAGCCGTGCATACTCGGCGTCGATGTCGTCGGTGAGGATCGAGAATCGGCACAGGCCCGGGTGCACGAGGTCGCTCTGCGCTCGACCCTCGGATCGTGCGTCCCTCCACTCGATGAGGTCCAGCATGGCCTCGTCCGGGGAGTCGTTCAGGCGCAGGTGCGCGAAGCGGAGCTTGCTGGCGCCCTCGACCATGAACGCCCGCGCAAGGTTGCTGTCCTCCACCTCCCGGTCCTGCACGACCTCGAAACCGATCCGCTGATAGAAGTCGATCGATTTGTCCATGTCGGTCACATTGATGCCGACGTGCCAGAACTTTCGCATTGCTTCGTCCTTCTTCTTGTACTTCTCTGTTCGGTGGGTGGATGGCGCTACGCGGGGCCGCGGCAGTCGCCGAGCGCTGGAGCTGGGGGCGGCACCAGCTCGCGGCGCCGGACCTTTCCGGTCTCCGTGCGCGGCAACGCTGCGACTGCCTCTATCTCGCGGGGGCGTGCGTGTGGACCGACCGCTGCGGTGACGAGTTCTCGGAGTTCTTTCGTGATTTCCTCGGTGAGCTCTCCGGCAGCGAGGTGGACGAATGCCTTGACCTGCTGCCCCGACTCCGGGTCGGGCAGCCCTACCGCCGCCGCGTCCAGGACCTGTGGGTGGCGCTTCAGGGCCTCTTCGATCTCCGCCGGGCCGATGCGGTAACCGCGGCTCTTGATCACGTCGTCGGCGCGGCCGAGGTACTCCAGTCGGCGACCATGCGCGCGCCGCGCCAGGTCGCCTGTCCGGTGCCAACTCCCGGCGGGAGGTACTACGCGAGCTGACGACGCGTCCCAATGGCCGAGGAGCGCAACCGGATCCGGAAGTTCCAGCGCGATCTCACCGACCTCACCGGGAGCGACGTGGGTGCCCGCGTCGTCCAGGAGCGCGATGCGATGCCCCGGGTACGGAGCGCCCATGGTCGCGTCGTCGACGGATCCGAGAACACCGGAGTCGCCGATGAGGGCGTTGGCCTCGGTCTGACCGTAGGCCTTGTTGACGGCGTCGCTGAGATGCCGCCGAGCCCAGGCGAGTTCCACCGCGCCGGCGGGCTCGCCTCCGGTCACGACCGCCCGGAGGCGTCGCTGGGCTGATTCCCCGTGTTCGGCAAACATCCGCAGAACCGACGCCGGCAGGAACGCGGTCGTCACGCCGTACCGCCTCAGCATGTCCAGGGTGGCGCCGGGGTCGAAGCGCTGCGGCCGGTGGGCCACGACAGGAACGCCGAGAGACCACGGAACCAGCAACCCGAGCATCAGGCCGCCGATCCAACCCCAGTCCGCAGTGCCGAAATAGACGTCACCCGGCCTGAACAGCTCGAAGGCGTAGTCGACCCCCGCATGTCCGAGGAGGACCCGGTGGCCGTGAACGATGCCCTTGGACAGACCGCTGGTGCCGGAGGTGTACATCAGCAGAGCAGGGTCCGAGGACCGCCCGGGCACCGGGGCGAGCGGGTCGACCCGGCGGGTCAGGTCCCCGAGCGGCGTGCCGCGGGAGCCGTCCACCGTGAGCACGTCGACGTCGCGTAGGGAACATCCTGTCGACTCCAGCCGGTCAATGCCCGGACCGTCCGTGACCAGCACAGTCGCGCCCGAGTCGACGAGCCGGTGCGCCACCGAGGTCCCGGTGAGCAGTCGCGGGACGGGCACGAGCACGGCGCCGGCGACCAGCACCCCGAAGACGACCTCGGCGGCCTCCACCGAGGGGTCGAGGTACAGGACCACGCGGTCACCGGGCTGAACCCCGCGGGAGCGGAGGACACCGGCGACGCGCACAGCGGCGTGCTGCACCTGACCGAACGTCACCTCCTCGGGCGTGTCGAGCCCCCCGCGCAGCACGGCCACGGCGTCGGGGTCGCGCGAGAAGAGGGCGTCCTCGGTGATCGTGTAGTCCGCCGCAGGCTCCCAATCCTGGGTGTGGCGGGCGTCGATCAACCGTCTGATGGTCCGTGACCTCGATGTCCCGGAGGTCAGTCCAGGCGTGCCCATATGCTCTTCTCCTTGGTGAAGCTCTCGATGGCGGCCTGGCCGAGGTCGCTGCCGTAGCCGCTCTGCCCGAAGCCTCGATACGGTGACGCCGGGTTGAGCACTCCCCAGCTGTTGATCCACACGTTGCCGGCGTCGAGTGTCTGCGCGAACCGCAGTGCGCGGCCCACATCGCGGGTGAAGACGCCCGCGGCCAGCCCGAAGACGGTGTCGTTGGCCAGGGTGATCGCCTCCTCCTCGCCCTCGAACGGCAGCACCGACAACACGGGTCCGAAGATCTCCTCCCGAGCGATGCGCATGTCCGCGGTGACCCCGGCGAAGAGCGTCGGACGGTAGTAGAAGCCCTGCTCAGGCGCTCCGGTCGGCGACTGGCCGCCACCGCTGATCAGCTTGGCGCCTTCTTCGGTCCCGGCGACGACGTACGAGTGGACCGACTCCCGCTGTTCGGCGCTGATCAACGGGCCGATCTCCGTTTCGGGGTCGAGGGGGTCGCCCACCCGGGCGGCCTCGACCCGCGCCTGGACGAGCTCGACCACCTCGTCGTAGATCGGCCGCTCGACGAGCAGCCGGCTCGCCGCCGTGCAGGTCTCGCCCTGGTTGCTGTACATCGCCTGGAAGACCACGGCTGCGACCGCCTTCGGGGACGAGTCGCCGAACGCCACGAGCGCCGACTTTCCGCCCAGCTCCAGCGATGCCGTGATGAGGCGGTCGGCCGCCATCCGGCCGATCTGCTGGCCGACCTCGGTCGAGCCGGTGAACGTCACCTTGCCGACCGATGGGTGCTGCACCAAGGCGTTACCCGCCACCGACCCGCGGCCCGGCAGGACGTTGACCAGCCCGGGCGGGAGCCCCGCCTCGAGGGCGAGCTCGCCGAGTGCCACGGGCACGAGCGGTGCGAGCTGCGCAGGCTTCAGCACGATGGCGTTGCCCATCGCAAGAGCCGGGGCGATCTTCCAGACCGCCTGCACTGCAGGAAAATTCCACGGAGTGATGGCGCCCACCACACCGATCGGCTCACGCAGGGTGTAGTTGAGGAAACGACCGGGTGCCGGCGTCGTTCGCCCCTCGATCTTGGTCACGAGGCCCGCGAAGTACTCGAGCGTCTCGATCATGATCGGCAGGTCGACCCCAAGCGACTCGCGGATGGGTTTGCCCATGTCACGACTCTGCAGCTGGGCGAGCTCGGTCTTGTGTTCCTCGATCAGCGCGGCGTAGCGGAACATCAGGCGGGTGCGCTGGGCCGGACGCATGCGCTGCCACGTCCTGGCTGCGGCCTTCGCGGCTTCGACGGCACGCGCGACGTCCGCGGCCGTGGCCTCGGCGACGCTGGCCAGGTGCGACCCGTCGGCCGGGTTGATCGAGTCGAAGGTCGCCCCCGTCGACGAGGGAGTCAGTCGGTCGCCGATGACGAGGGGGACTGATGAGGTGAGTGCCTGCACAATTCTCGTCCTTTCTTCCGCCGGGCCGTCAGGCCAGGTTGTGTGCGGTGGGGAGGACGGCGTCGGCAAGCTCGGCGAGCTCGTCCATGGTTGCTTCGAGGGTGTCGTGCTCGAACGACGTGTCGCAGATGAAGTGGGTGACACCGAGTTCGCCGTACGCTTCGATAGTCTCGGCGTTGTACGGCGCCTTCCGCAGAGGCCGCGCAGTGAGGGTGATCTCGTTCATGTCGCGACCGGCTTCCTCGGCGTACTGCCGCAGGGTGGCCAGGTAGCCGGCGTACTCCTCCGGCCCGATCGCCAGTGGGTGCCAGCCGTCGCCGATGGCGGCGATACGGCGCAGGGAGGCTGTGCTGTACCCGGCGAACCAGACTGGGATCGTGCCCCGCACCGGCTTCGGATACATCTTGAAGTCGTGGAGTTGGTAGAACTCACCGTCGAAGTCGACCTCGTCTTCCTTCCACATGTGCCGCATCGCGTTGACCATCTCCGTGGTCCGCTTCCCGCGGTCCTTGAAGGGCGCTCCCAGCAGCTCGAACTGCTCCTTCATCCAGCCCACGCCGATGGCGACCGACAGCCGCCCGCGCGACATCACGTCGATGCTCACCAGCGTCTTGGCGGTCTGGACGAGCGGCCGCCACGGCAGGATGAGGCACGACGTGCCGAGCTCCATCCGCTCGGTCGCGGCCGCCGCCCACGTCAACGACGTGAGGCAGTCGAGGTACGGCGTGGCGGGGTCCCACAGGAACTTGCCGTCGTCGGTGTACGGGTACGCCGTCTCGACTCGGGTCGGCAAGGCCACATGATCAGTCATCCAGAGGGAGTCGAAGCCGATCTTCTCAGCGAACCGCGACACCTCCGTGATCGCCTCGGGTCCTGCCCACGGTCCTGCTCCCGGGATCCTGATTCCGACCTTCATTGGGGTTCCTTTCGCCATGTTCTGTGGTCATCGGACGATCTGTTCGGCCCGGAGGGCCGCGATCCGGTCGTCCTTGTATCCGAGATCGCTGAGAATCTCGGTGGTGTGCTCGCCCAACGACGTCGGTGGGCGATGAACGTGTCCCGGGGTGCCCGAGAGCTTGACCGGGAGACCCGGGACCTGCAGCGGCCCGAGTTCGTCGTGGGTGATGTCGACGACGAGGTCCAGTGCCTGGATCTGGGGATGCCTGACGGCCTCGTCGTACGCGAGTATCGGGGCACAGATGATGTCGTGGGCCGAGAGCAGTGCGACCACGTCGTCGCGGTCGCGGTCGGCGAACCAGGGTGCGACGGCGGCGTCGAGGGCCTCACGGTTCTCCAGTCGGGATCCGGCCTCCGCGAAGCGCGGATCATCGATCAGAGCCTCGGCACCCATCGCCCGGGCGAGCTTGACGAAGTGGCGGTCGTTGAAGGCAACGACGTGCACCGCGCCGCCGTCACGGGTCGTGTAGGCGTTGTACGGCGCGTAGAAATTGCTGCCGTTGCCCACCTTGCCCTGGATGTAGTCCGCGAGGAGGTACTGCCCCAGCCACGGCGTCTGCAGATGGAACAGCGCGCCCACCAGGGACACCGAGCCAGTTTGCCCCTCCCCCGTGCGTTGTTTCGCGAAGAGCGCGACGAGGGCGGCGATCGCGACCAGGTAGCCCGCCGCGCTGTCGGCGACGGGCGGTCCGGCCTTGAGCGGCGTCCCGGAGCGCTCACCGGTCGCCTCCATGAGACCGGTGAGCGCCTGAGCCACCGGGTCCATTGCGGGACGACCCGCGAGGGGGCCGCTCTCGCCGTACCCGCTGACATTGAGGCAGATCAGGTGAGGGTGCCGTTCGCGAAGCTCGGCGGCAGTCAACCCGAATCGCTCCCGTACAGCCGGCAGCATGTTCCCGATGAGCACGTCCGCTGTCGAGCAGAGCTCGTGGAACAGCTCACGGCCCGCCGCCGTACGAAGGTCGAGCGCGAGCGCGCGCTTGTTTCGGTTCACGCCGGAATAGACACCACTCATGCCGTCTCGTCCCGGCCCGAACGTGCGCGACTCGTCGCCGCCGATCGGCTCGACCTTGATGACGTCGGCACCGAAATCGGCGAGCAGCGACGCACCCAAGGGGCCCGCGACCATCGTCGCGGCGTCGACCACCCGGATTCCCGACAGTGCCTCGACATTTCCGGTGAACCCCATCACTAGCTCCGTTCATTATGCTGAACTGACATCATTATTTGGAACTCCACGGACGTTACGAGCACCATCGCTCGCTGTCAAGAGGGAGCAGGTCCCCGGACGCCGGGGCGCGGCTGGCGATTCGACCCCACGACGGGAAATGGGGGCGAGCAGCTAGACGAGATCGAAAAGCCACATACGTTCGGGGAGAATGGTTTTCGTCGCAATGCCAGGGACCGACCCACGGTCGTGTTCGTCGCCGACTGCTGCGCTCAACGCGAGCGGAGGTGTTCCATTCAGTCGTCGGCCCGCTCCACGACCCAGGCCGCGACCTGCGCCCGAGAGGTGAAACCCAGTTTGGCCAGGATGTGCTCCACGTGCCCTTGCGCGGTGCGTGGAGAGATCACCAGGCGGTCGGCGATGGCCTGGTTGGTGAGACCTTCGGCGATGAGGTCGGCGACTTGGCGTTCCCTCTTGGTCAGTCGCGTCGACCCGCCGGTGGTGGGTGCGGAGGTGCTGGGCGGTTGCTCGCGGAGTGCGTAGGCGATGGCCCCGTCGAAGCCGAGTCCCTGACCCTTGCGGTAGGCCGCCGCGAATCCCTTGTCCCCGAGTTCCCGTCGAGACTTCTGTTCGCATTCCTGATGGTAGACAAGAAGATCGGAGTAGATCACCACGGCACTGCCCACTGATCGCGCCAACTCTTCCGCGGCTCCCAGCAGAACCGCAGCCCTCGGTTCGTCATGCAGCCCGCACGCGATCCAGGCCAGTGCCTCGAGACAGGAGGCGGCGACACGTGGGCCGTGCACTTGTCGGGTCACCTCCAGTGACTGCTCGAGCACTCGGACCGCGCGATCGCCGTTCCCATGCCGCCACAGGGCGATACCCAGGGCCCATAACGAGTGCGACCGATACATTCTCTCGCCGTGCTGCTCGGTGATCGCGAGAACGCGCTCGAGCCGTTCGATCGCTCGGTCCGTCGAGCCGCGCAGCCCGTACGCCAACCCCAACGGGTACAGGGCGGCTACTTCGAGCGTTCGGTCACCGCGCGCGGTGAACTCCGTCAGAGCGGTCTCGAGGTCCGAAGACGCACGCGCCAGATCACCGCTGTAGAGGGCAAGCATGCCGTCGCCGTAGGCAACGAGAGCGCGCATCGTGGGGTCACTCGTGTGGGCAGTGAGCGCTCGCCCCTCCGCCACGAGTGCGGCTCCGGCAGTCAGATCACCCTGCACATTGGCCATCATGCCGGCGCGTTGGAGAGCCTTGACCCACTCGACGGTCGGTGGGCCGCTCTGGCGGGCGAGCATCTGGCCGAGCCACCGCCGCCCCTCGTTGTAGAGGCCCTGAGAGCCCCAGAACAGGAACAGTGCGGCGGCGGTCCGCAGACCGGCGACGGGATCGTCGTCGACGCCGAATTCGAGGGCCTCCCGCAGATTCGGCTGCTCCCGCTTCAGCCGGGCGATCCAGTCGAGTTGGCGCGCGCTGATCCACTCGGCCTCCGCATCCAGCGCCAACGCCTCGTACCAATTCCGGTGCCGGCGATGCAGATCCAATGCCTCGCCGGACTGCTCGAGCTTCTCGTAGCCGTACTCGCGGAGAGTCTCGAGCATTCGGAAAAGCACCACCGACCCGGATTCCTCCCGGATGAGGATCGACTTCTCCACCAAGGAGGTCAGCGTGTCCAGCAACTCGCCCGAGGCCAGGCCCTCGCCACACACCTGCTCCGCGGCATCGAGTTCGAAGCACCCCGCGAACACCGCCACCCGACCCCACACCAGTTGCTCACCAGCGGTGCACAACTCGAAGCTCCAGTCGATGCACAACCGCAGGGTCTGTTGCCGCGTCGGCGCACCCCGGTTGCCGCGGGTCAGCAGGGCGAAGCGGTCGGTCAGGCGCACCAGGATCTGTTGGGGCGACATCGCCCGCAACCGGGCCGCCGCCAATTCGATCGGCAGCGGCAACCCGTCGAGCCGGTGGCAGATTCCCGCCACCGCCGCCGCGTTCTCCTCGGTGAGCGCGAACCCCGGAACCGCGGCAGCACCGCGTTCGACGAACAACGACACGGCATCGTATCGGGACAACGCCCGCAAGGAGGGCCGCCGTTCCGAATCCGGGACAGCCAGCGGGGGGACCCGCAGCACTGCTTCCCCACCAACGGCCAGAGGTTCGCGGCTGGTCGCCAGAATCCGCAGGCCCGGGCACACCCGTAACAGGGTCTCGGCCAGTTCCGCCACGGCGTCCACCATGTGCTCGCAGTTGTCGAGGACCAACAGCAGTTCCCGCGGCACGAGAAACTCGATCAGCACCTCACGCAACGGCCTCGCCGAGTGGTCTCGCAGTCCCAGTGCGCCGGCCACCGCGTCGACCAGCGACGACTCGTCGCGCAGTTCACCCAATCCGACGAGCCGCACACCGTCGGCGTACTCACGCTGCACACTTGCCGCCACTCGCATCGCCAGCCTTGTCTTGCCCACACCCCCGATCCCGATCAACGTCACCAGCCGGGACCCGGCCAACAGGTTCTTCGCCTCGGTGAGTTCGTGTCGGCGGCCGACGAAACTGGTCAGTTCCAGGGGAAGACGCCCCGTCGCGCCGCGCGCGGAGGACGCCGCCGACCGGGGTGTGCCGGACTCTGGTTGTGCGTCGTCGCTTGCCGATCCCGGTGTGGTGTTGAGGGCCATCTCGTCGACCGGAAAACCGTGATCGAGTTGGAGCCGTCGCAGTTCCTCCCCGAAGTCGGCGACGGTGGCCGGTCGCTGCTCCGGGGAACGGGACATCGCCCGTGCGATCGTCGCGGACACGTCGTCGGGGATCCCGTGCTCACGCAGATCGGGTACCTCTTGCGTCGTGATGCGCAGGAACTGCGCGACCACCTGTTCACCGCTGCGACGTTCGAACGCGGCATGGCCGGTGAGAGCACTGAACAGGGTGGCACCGAGGCCGTAGACGTCGGCGGGCGGGGTCGGTGGGTCACCTCCGAGCACCTCCGGCGCGGTGTACGCCGGCGATCCCTGCACGGTCCCGGTGGCGGTCTCGAAGCCGCCGCTGACGTGCGCGATGCCGAAATCGGTCAACGCCGGTTCCCCGTAGTCGGTGAGCAGGATGTTCGCGGGTTTGACGTCGCGATGCAGGATGCCGAGCCGGTGCGCCGACTCCACCGCGCCCGCGATCTTCACCCCGAGGCGAAGCGCCTTTCCCACCGGCAGCGGACCACGGCGGCGGATCCGCACGTCGAGCGAGCCCCGCGAGTGGTAGGTCATCACGATGTACGGAAGTCCGCTGTCGGTGGCACCGACCTGTAGGACGCCCACGATGTTCGGGTGCCCGGTGAGCCGCCCCATCGCCCGCTGCTCCCGGAAGAACCGAGCCCGGTTCTCCTCGTCGAGTTCGACGGTGAGTACCTTCACCGCTACCGTGCGATCCAGCTCCGCCTGCGTACAGCGGTAGACCACGCCGAAACCGCCGCGCCCGATCTCGTGGGCGTCGTCGAAACCAGCTTCGCTCAGCTCCGCAGCCACGTCGGGGACGACGTACCGCTGCGTATCGCACGGATCATCTTCACCCATCGGACGGTCTACTCACCCCGTCGGCTCGTGGTTCCCCGCACACTGGTCCCGACGGCACGACCAGCGCAAAACAACCGTGAACTCACCTCTCGATCGCGTGCACTCCAGGATATAGCCGCGGAACCTGAGCGCGGCAGCATGTGAGGGTCCCCGATTCTGCCGAATCGGGCATACCGAGGAGCAGTTCTTCACAGCTCACAGTCCGGCGACAACCCCGTCGACAACGGTGGCACACATCTCCGGTCGACCACCCGATTTCGCGAGCACGCTGAGACCGATCACCGAGGCCAGCAGTTGTCGAGCTGCAACATCGGCAGACCGGCCGCGGTCGAACTCCCCGGACTCCTGTCCATTGACGATTGCGCGCCTGAAGATCGCTTCGATCCGAGTGAACAGCTCGTCCACTATGACGTTCACCTCGTCGTCGACAGTGCCGAGCTCTGCCGCCGCGTTGACCATGACGCAACCTCGCCGGTGCTCGCCGACCCCGGCAAGGACGGCCATCGCTACCGCGAGTCGAGGTCCCATCGGTCCAGGCGCGGTGAACAGATCGTCGAGGTACTCGAGTCGCATCTCGCTGTATCGCCGAAGCGCTCGCACGAACAAGGCGTGCTTGCTCCCGAATGTGTTGTACAGGCTGCCTTTCCCGATTCCCATCTCGACCGCGAGCTGCTGTGGAGTCGTCGCGGCATATCCCTGTAGCCAGAACAGGTCCATCGCCTTGTCAATCGCCGCATCTGTCTCAAAGCGCATCGGTCTCGCCACCCGGGTAGGTTAACTCGCAATCATTGTTGACCTCAAGGTCAATAACAAATAGGGTGGCCTCGCACTCGTCTTTGACCTTGAGGTCAAGAACTTTTCCCATCCCAGCCAGGAAGGCACTTCATTGTCTGGTCAACACTCGATCGCCGCCCCAGAGCCACACACGCGCACCCTCCTCCCGCTGAACACGCTTGCGATCCCCCTGGGCCTTGCCGGACTGGCCCAGGCCTGGTCGGTTGCCACAACCGTGCTCGGCACTCCCTTCGCGCTCGTCCACGCGTTCTGGCTGATCGCAGCGCTCGCCTGGATCTCGACAGCCACCGCCCACGCGCACCGCGCCAAGCGCACCACCCACCGGATCTCGCATCAGCTCACGCACTTCGCCCACGGTCCGCTTGCGGCGCTACTTCCGCTCTCCGCGATGCTGCTGGGGGCACAGCTGCACAGCACGCTCCCACTTGCCGGAACAGCGCTGACCCTGGTCTCCATCACTGCCGCAGCCGCATTCGGCGCATGGATGATGAGCTTCTGGATGAGCGGGGAGATGGCGCTCGAATCCGTGCACGGCGGCTACTACCTACCCATCAGTGCAGCCGGCCTCGTCGGGGCGTTCGCCGCAGCCCGAATCGGTTTCGACTGGCTCGCTGTCGGCAGCTTCGCGATCGGCCTGTTCTTCTGGGTGGTGATTTCCATGCTTCTGTTCCTCAGGCTCGCGTTGCGCCCCACAATGCCTGCACCCCTCGTGCCGACGCTCGCAATCATGATCGCTCCGCCTGCAGTTGGCGCTGCAGCATGGCTCACCATCTCGAACGGGCAACCCGACGCCTTGTCCGTCGCGCTCACCGCCATCACGGCATTCATGGTCATGGTCCAGGCACCCTTGCTGCGCCGCTACCGCGCCCTGCCGTTCTCGCACGGTTTCTGGTCGTTCACCTTCCCTGTCGCGAGTGTTGTTGCCCTCGCCATCACCTGGCTTCACCTCGCGCAGCCGCACGCCTGGCAAGCGATCACCACCGGATTACTCGGTGCCGTGACGATCCTCGTGATGCTGATCGCAACGAAATCCCTCCGGTTGCTCCACAAGAATTCGCGCCGCCCCGCGCGATGACTCGCCTCGTCAGTGCCAGCGACTCCGTGAACGAGGTGCCGCGATCCTGGCGCTTGACAGCTTCCGAGCCATCTCGTTATCGTCCTCGTATTCCAAATATGGAATTATGTTCATGATATTGAACAGCTCACGCTGAGCGAACTCGCTGGGAAGGAACGGCAATGGTTCTTCTGGGGTATCGCGATCACAACGTCCACGAATTGGTGTGCCACGAGATCGCCAAGCGAGCGGGCTACTACGACGGTCTGGGCATCGAGGTGGAAGCGGTGCCCGGCTCGGACCACCCCGAGGCAGCGCTGTCCGCAGGGCTCGGTGGTTCGCTGGTCGAAGCACTTCGGGGGCAACGAAGATGGAAAGTTGCTCTGGTCCATACCCTCCACCCGCTGTTCTGGATATGGACACGAGATCCGGAGACACGATCGACCGGGCCGACCGTCCTGGCCGGCCATCCGAAGGGATCGATAGTGGGTGCATTCACGCAGAGAGTCCTGAGAGCCCGCTGGTCCGCGGACGAAGACCCGTCGGTCCTACACTTCCCCGCAGGACGCGCAGGCGATCACCAGCGTTTGGAGGCACTGACGTCCGGAGTAGCCGACGCGGCGGTTCTGGGCTCCGCGTTCGCCCCCAGCGCACTGTCACGACTCGGGCTCACCGACTCGTTGTTCTTCGGCGTCGCCCTGAAATTCCCCACTGCGGGCATCGCCGTCGACGTGGCGAGAACCAGCGTCGACCACCCGTCGGTACGAAAGGTCGTCGCCGCACAGACAGCGGCAATCGCGAAGGTCAGGAGCCGAGATCCCGTGGCACTCGATGCGGTGGCGTCGCTGCTGCACGACAGCAGCCGGACAGATGCGCAGCGCTTGTTGGCGGATTACCTGTCCCCCCAGTACGGTCCCGCTCCACGCGACGTCCACGCCGCTGGTGCGGATGCGCTCGAATGGTTGGCGGTCGCACTGAACACGGGTGGGCACACCGCCGCAGACTTCTACGAGGCGGTCCGGTGACTTCTTCCCGACGTGAGCACCTGGTCGTACACGCACTGCCCGGGAGCCATGGCACGACGGTCGCCGCGCGCAGGCACGAGTTGACCATCGACGAAGCCGCGCGATACGGCGGGCACGATGCCGGTGCAAACCCTGTCGAGCACATGCTCGCCGGTCTTGCCGCTGCCTCGCTGGTGGTGCTTCGGCTGCTCGGCGAGGTCGCGATAGCCGAGTCTGCCACGCTCACAGTGTCAGCCGGCTTGAACGTCGACCGCGTGATGGGAACCGATGACGGCGCCGTCATCGACGCGATTCGCCTGGACTGGCACGTCGCGAACGCCGAACACGCCGTGCGCTTGCGTGCAGCACTTCCCCACCTTGCGAGTCGTCGACCTGGGCAAGCTCTGATCGATGCCGCATCCGTATCCACGGAAGCGGTGTCCATCCGCGCGTTGACGACTGCGGACGAGTAGCCCGAACCGCGGCTTGTCAGAGATCGAGAACGAGGTCGGATTCGGGTTGCGAGCAGCACAAGAGAGTGGTGCCTGGCATCGGGGGCTCCAGGGGGTCCGGTCGGTATCGAACGGTCCCGGAGAGGATCGGGGTCTGGCAGGTGTGGCACACGCCGGTGCGACACGACCAGCGGGTCGGAACGTCGCAGGCTTCGGCGAAATCGAGGACGGTGCTGTACTCGCCGCTCCATGGCGCGGTGAGTCCGCTGCGGGTGAACGTGATGCGCGGCCCGGTGCCGACGGGTCCCAGTGGCAGGTGTGGCGGGGTGTGGGTGACGTCGGTGAGTCCAGGGTTGATGGCCGAGAGTGCGCCGAACAGTTCGGTGTGGATGCGGTCGGGCTCCACACCGAGGTGCATGAGCGCCTCGCGCATCGCGGCCATGAACGCGGTGGGACCGCACAGGTAGGTGGTCACGTTGGCGGGCAGCCCCAGGGCGGCCAAGGCTTCGCGGTTGATGCGGCCGGCGGCGGCCGGTGGATCAAGGTTCGCCGTCGGACTCTGGGCGGTGTAGTAGACGTGTTCGTGACCGCGGTCGACGCTGGTCAGCAATCGGTGCGCTTCGGCCGCGAATGCCTGTTCGGCGGCTGAATGGGCGGTGTGCAGCCACCAGATGTCGCGCTTGCTGTGGGCTGCGGCGAGTGCATGCAGCATCGCCAGAACGGGTGTCACCCCGACGCCGGCCGAGAGCAGGAGCACGGGCGTGGCGTCGTCGCGGTCTTTGGGAAGGACGAAATCGCCACGCGGAGAGGCGACGTCGACGGTGTCGCCGACGCGTAACTGCGTGTGGAGATAGGTGCTGACGAGGCCGTGGGTCTCGCGTTTGACGCTGATGCGGTACTCGATGTCCGACGGGGCGGCGGACAGCGAATAGTTGCGCACCGGCGGTGGGTCGGCGGCGCCGGCGACGCGGAGGGTGAGGTGCTGGCCGGGTTTCGGCCGGGTCAGCGGAGTGTCGTCGTGTGGCGCCAGGTGGATCGACGCCACAGTTGTGCTCTCGGGAACGATCCGCGACACCCGCAGCGGTCGGAAGCCGGCCCAGCCTTCCGGTTGGGCGCCGGCGGGCGGCTCGCCGGCGCGCATCGGGTGCTCTGCGGCGTCGAGCAGGTCGCGAAACGATCGCTGCCAGCCGGGGCTGAGCGCGGGGATGTCCACTGCGGTCCGGAGCTGGCCGACGTCCCGGTCGGGTAGGTAGAGCAGTGCGTCGATCGCGGCGACGCTCATGCGGTGTCGACCGATCCGGGTGCGGATGATCTCGTCGCCGGCCTGCACGTGACCTTCGGTGATGACCCGGAAGTAGAACCCGGGCCGGTGGTGGGCAACGAGCAGTGCCGGCATCTCGGGTTCACCCAGGCGCATTCCGACCCGATAACAAGTGACGCGTGGCTGAGTGACCTCGAACTCGGCGTCACCGATGCGATAGCGGTCACCGATGTGCACCTCGTCGTCGGGTAGGCCGTCGACGGTGAAGTTCTCACCGAACTGACCGTATTCGAGATCGTCGCGACCGAGTTGACGCCGCCAGAAGTCGTAGGACTGACATTGGTAGACGAGGACGGCACGTATTTCGCCGCCGTGACCGTCGAGGTCGCCTTGACCGTCGCCGTCGATGTCGAGCGTGCGGACCATGCGTGGACCGTCGACGGGGTACTTGAAGATGCCCGTATGGACGGTCCGTCCTTGCCAGGGAACGTCTTTCGGCATACCGACGTTGAGTGACCGTAGGCGTGCCATTGTGCGACCCCTTACTGTTTCGCGCGGAACAGATTGCCGGAGGTGTCCATCGTTCGCGCCCTAGCCATCGCGATGAGCAGCTTCGTCATGTCGCAGAACATCCTATATCCGACTGTGATCTGCGCCACTCCTGGCCCGATGGTCATGAAACAGCTTTCCGATCGATATCCGCGGCCGCGGAAGGACGTCGGGTCTGAGCGAATCGGTGGATCGGTGTGCGCTGCGGAACGAGCACGGTCAGGATGGCACCGACGACGGCCGGTGCGGCGAAAGCCGCCAGTTGCCAGTTGGTTCCGGTCTCGATCGCGACGAGGACGCCACCGTAGGTGGGGCCGACGATCGCCCCGATCCGGCCCACACCCAAGGCCATACCCAGTCCTGTGGCACGACTCGACGCGGGGTAGTGACTGCCGATGAACGTATTGAGAAGGATCTGGGTGCCGGTCGTGCCGACTCCGGCGAGCAACACCAACAAGTAGACGACAACCAACGGCGGAGCGGTGGTCACGAGCAGTAGTGCGATCGCGGCGCACAGAAAGAATGCTGCCGTGACGGGTTTGATCCCGTACCGGTCGGCGAGCACCGCGCCGCCGAGGGCGCCTAGGGCGCCTCCGATGTTCAGGGTCAGGAGGAAGGACAGGGACGCGCCCAGAGGGTATCCGGCCGATCTCATCAGTGCGGGTAGCCAGGTCGCCACGCCGAACAACACCAGCAAACAGAGCAGGGTCGTGCACCAGAACAACAAAGTTGTGAGGGTGCGGTCGGTGCCGAAAAGTGCGCGCAATCCACGTTCTCGGCTGGACGTGGTGAGTGTCGGGGCGGCGGTGCGTTCGAGGCGATACCTGTCGGCAATCGCCGCCGCGGCGGCATGTTCTCCACGGGAAGCGAGGTAAGCGGGTGATTCCGGGAGGTACGCGAGCATCAGGGGCAAGAACATCAGCGCCGGCACCAGGCCGGCGAGAAACATCGATTGGAAGCCGTGGGTGGGCACCAGCCACAGGGAAAGGACTCCGGCGAGTATGCCGCCGATGCAGGTGCCGACGAACCCCATGGCCACGGAACGGGCCCGGGCACGGGGTTCGGCGAATTCGATCAGTGTGGCGGCGGCTGTGGGCATGAGGACACCGGCGCCGAGTCCGACGGCGAAGCGTCCCGCCCCGAACACCTCGGGGGTGGGGGCGATCGCGCACGCACCCATGGCTGTGGAGAACATGACGACGGCGGCGAGGAGAGTGCGGCGTCGTCCCCACCGGTCGGCAACTGCCGCGGCGAGGAGGGCGCCGACGAGCATGCCGATGCCGGTCAGCGAGCCCAGCATCCCGACGTCGGTGGCGTCGAGGTCCCACGGGGTGTATGTGAGCAGTGACGGAACCACTGTTCCGTACATCAGGAGGTCATAGCCCTCGAGGACCAGGGCCATCAGGCAGAGCCCGACGACGGGGGCTGCGGGTGGAATACGGGCACGCATCGGATTCTCCGCTCGGAAGGTAGTCCAGACCAACGACCGCGGTGACCTCCGGAACATGTGAGGTCACTGCGGCGTGAGGTCCGGCAGAGGGATGTGGTGGCTGTCTACGGGAATCTGGTTGCCAGCCACGCGCCGATGTCGGCGGCGGCGAGGCTGGCACCGGTGGGAGCGCCGTCGTGGATGGGTCCGCCGAAGTGGGTGCCGGCGACGCGGACGTGGGTTTTGTCCGTCGACCCGAGTGCATCGCACATCGTCTTGGCGTCGTCGGGGAAGCAGGCCTGGTCTCCGGTGAGTTCGACGAACAGTGTCGGTGCGGTCACCGTGGGGGCGCAGCGCAGGAAGTCGGCGTTGCTGCTGAGCCCGGACCAGGTCGACAACCAGGCGTCCGGCGTGGAAAAGCGACCGAAGCCGACGAGTCCGTAGTTGGTCAGGTCGGGTCGCCGGCCGAACAGCGACCCGTAAGGGCGTTCGTTCGGGTTCAGCGATAGATCGACGAATCGCAGGTCGGCGTCGGTGCGGTAGACGGTGAGGACGCGGGGCGCGAGCGCGGCGCGACGATCTCCCGGATCCGACGCGCTCTTGTACCGGCGGCGCGCGTCGGCGGCTTCGTCGACGCGTTGCCGGGCGATGGTGTCGAGGCGGGCGATGCGGTCGCGCTGCGCTTGGCGGTAGCGTGTGATGAATTCCGGTGGGTAGGAAGAACTGTGGGGCGGTTCGGCGAATCCATTCGCAGGATCGAACGGGTTCAGGTCCGGATCTGTCGAAAGCGGGTCGGATTCGTCGACGACCGACGGGTCGATCAGCCGCAGCAGGAGCGCACCTTGACCGGGGTGCGGTGCCATGAATATCGCCGCATCGGGCCGGGGCATCTCGGCCCCAGCCAGGTCGATGGGTCTGCCCGCGGGAGTATGGGTCAACCGCTCCCCCGGCGGCAAACCGGCTTGCTGGTGGTAGAACGCGAAGAGGGTTCCGCCGCCGGAATGGCCGAGGGTGACGACGTGGTCGAAACCCCTCTCCCGCAGAAACACTTGCCCGGCCGCGGCATCGAGCAAGGCTTGCTCGTGCACCAGCGCGATGTCGTTGTTGACCGATCGGGTGCCCTGCGTCCATACCGCGAACCCGCGGGCGAGCAGTTCGGGCACGAGCACGTGGTGAGTCAGATCCTGGCGCGGGTGCATCAGCGCGACGACGGTGTGCGCGCCGGGCATCATCCGTAGGACACCGGAGATCTTCGCTCCGTCGGCGGTGGCAAGTTCGTGCACCGACGTGACGGCGGTGTCGGGGGCCTGGGCGGCGTCGATGTACCGTCCGGCGCCGAGCCGTTGGGTGTTCTCGCTCATTGCGGCTCGACTCTCATGGCGTCCTTGTCCCACTGCGTGATTCGGGACCCCGCCAATCCGGCGACACTGCTGTACCAGACGGCGTGGCGGCAGCCGGTGGCGCGGCGGTCGATGACGATGGCCGAGTCGGAGACAATTCGGAAGTAGGGCCCGACGTGGTCGACCGTGACCGCCGGGTTGCGACCGGCCACCTCGGCAACAGCCGTGTTCTCGGGGACGTCGAGGACGAACAGGGTAGTCATCGGGTCGCCATCTCCTTCGATTCCTGCTCCTGCTGCCAGGCCGCTGCCCGTTCGGTGATCAGTTCGGCTTTGCGGGTGAGCAGCGCGGCCATGCTGGGATCCGGTCCGGTCACCACGTCGACCAGGGCGTCGATGGTGAGATTGGCGTCGAGGTCTTCCTGCGGGGTGACCGGGCGTAGCGCCCTTGTTATTTCGATCATGTAGCCGTTGGGGTCGTGTGTGTAGATCGACTCGATCGTCTCGTGCTGGATCTGCATCTCCACCGGCCACGAGCTGTGGTCCAAGCGCCGCCGGTATTCCATCAGGTCGTCTTCGCTATCCACGTGGATTGCCAGGTGGCGGGAGCGGATGAAGAAGATGGGTACGTCCTCGGCGAAACGGGAGTACGAGTCGCCCTGCGGGCCGCCGTCGAACGGTTCGAGGCCGAAGTAGTAGAAGAATGCCAATCGGTCGTCGTTGCCGATATCGAAGAAGAAATGGATGAAGTCGGGATGTTTCTCCGGGCCCCAGCCGGCCGCGCAGATCGAGTGCACGACTGGGAACCCGAGAACGTCACGGTAGAACGTGACGGTCGCGGCGGGGTCGAATGTCGGGTAGGCGACGTGGTCGACGCCTTTGACCGTGTGTTGCAGTTCGGACATGGTGAACTCCAATGGATTCGGGGCTACTGAAGGGCGGCGGCCTGAGCGTCGGCACGCAGGAGACCACCGGCTCCGGGGATGTCGACCGGAAGATCGAGGGCCCTCAGCAGGCTGTAGACACCGGCGGTGGCCGCCGAGAGGACGGGCAGCCCGAACTCGTCTTCAGCCGCTTGGACGAGGTCGAGTGAGGGCATCTGCACGCACGCGGAGATCACCAGCGCGTCGGCTCCGGCGCGGTCGAGCGATCGGGCAGCGTCCATGACCCGGTCGCCGGGGATACAGCCGACCTCCGCGTTGTCGGCGACCTCGAGTGCTCGCCAGTCCGATACCCGAATTCCTTCGGCCTCGATGTACGCGACGACCTGCTCGGCGAGGGGACGCATGTAGGGGGTGACCAGAACGATCCGTTCGGCGTGGATGGCGTGGAGTGCTTCGACGAGTGCGCCTGCGCTCGAGCGGATCGCCGCTTCCGAACCGCCGGTGGCCAGTTGCTCGGCAATCAGCCCCTCCACCCGCTGATGCTCTCCGGGTCCCACCGACATCAGCGCGACCAGGCACGCGTAGAGAATGGCGTCGACCCCGGCATCACCGAGTTCGAGGATGCATCGCTCGCGTTGGGCGTTCATCGCCCGTAGCTGTTCCGGGGACACGGACTGCATCCGCATCCGGCTCGAGTGAAACGAGAACCGCGCGTCCGCATGCCGGTTGAGCAGTGCCGGCATTTCCGTCTCGACGGTCACATTCGAACTCGGTACGACGAGTCCGATGCGATGAATGCCCATGTTGTGGCCCTTCTGGTGGGAGTCGGACATAGATTTACGCCCATGACGAGTATTCGACGCTAATGATGATTCGTCAACCCCCGAGTGACCGAAGCGTGGGTTCACCGCAACTTCCCCCACCTCCGTGACGGCACTCACAGTTGCCTCTTGACATGTCATCATTCACGTCGAATACTCGACACAGACGTAGGGAGTGTTCGAGGATGACCTCACACCGCCCCCTGAATTTCCCCCAGCACGAAGGAGCGCAGCTGCAATGGCATATGTGATCGGAGTGGACGTCGGTGGCACGTTCACCGACGCGGTATTGGACGACGATGCAGGCACTGTTCTCGCCGCGAAGGCCCCCTCGACACCGCCGGACTACTCCCGCGGCGTGATCGACGTCCTCGAGGTACTCGCCGGGCAATTGGGCTGTCCGATCGAGGAAATGCTGGCAAACACCCACCACATCGCACACGGCACCACGTCGTCACTCAACGCGCTCGTCATGGGCAACGTGCCGCCGGTCGGCTTCCTCACCACCAAAGGCCATCGCGACTCCATCTACATCATGAACGTCGAGGGCCGATACCTGGGCGGCTCACCGGAGCAGTTGCAAAATGTCATGGGGCAGAGCAAGTCTCATGGCCTGATACCGAAGAAGCATGCCCTGGAAGTCACCGAACGACTCGACCGCGACGGCAACGTCGTCGTCGCACTCGACGAAGAATCCGCCCGTCGATCCATCCGCACGCTTCTCGCCGACGGCATCACCGCGATCGCAGTCTCCCTACTGTGGTCGTTCCGCAACCCGACGCACGAGCAGCGCATCCGCGAACTCGTCCACGAGATCGACCCGACGGTGTTCGTGTCCCTGTCGAGTGAGGTGAGCCCACGCATCCGCGAATTCGCCCGCAACGCGACGACCATCATGAGCACCCAGATCGGACCGGGGCTACGTGACTACCTCGGTTCACTGGAGTCCGAGCTGCGGGAACGCAAACTCGCCGGACCCCTGCTGGTGATGCAGAGCAACGGCGGCGCCGTCGCAGCCGCCGAGGCACCGAAGAACGCGATCAGCACCGTCGGCTCGGTGCTGACCGGTGGCGTGGTCGGTGCGGTGTCCCTCGGCAAACAACTCGGCCACCGCAACATCATCGCCACCGATGTGGGCGGGACCACCTTCCTCGTCGGCCTCGTCGTCGACGGCGAGCCGGTCCGGGCGTCGAGCACGATCATCAACCACCACCCGATCAACGTTCCCACCCTCGAGGTACACGCCATCGGTTCCGGCGGCGGCGCCATCGCCTGGGTCGACCCCGGCGGCAATCTCCAGATCGGCCCACACAGCGCCCAGGCCGTCCCCGGCCCGGCCTGCTACGGCCAGGGCGGCATCGAACCGACCAACGCCGACGCGAACCTGGTTCTCGGGATCCTGCCCGAACACGGGCTCCTCGGCGGCCGTAAGCCGCTGGACAAGGACCTCGCGCGGGAAGCGATCCGCACCAAGATCGCCGAACCCCTCGGGCTGTCGATCGAAGACGCGGCCGCGGCCATCTACGCCGTACAGAACGCCCAGACCGGTGACCTGCTGCGTAAGACGGTGGTCGAGGCGGGACACGACCCCCGCGACTTCGTGCTCTACGCCTTCGGCGGTGCCGGCCCAGCCCACTGCGCCGCCTACGCCCGCGAGGTCGGCGTCAGGGAAGTCATCGTCCCACTCGGCCAGGTGGCCTCGGCGTTCTCCGCCTACGGATTGGCCTCGTCCAACATCGTCCTCGCCGCCGAACTGTCCGACCCGGCCGTCATGCCGCTCGATCCTGCCCGTGCCGAGCGCAACTTCGCCCAACTCGAGTCCCAGGTCCTCGAGCAACTCAACCGGCAGGGGTTGACCTTCACCGGGGTGGAGATCGAACGCGAAATCGACATGCGCTACACCATGCAACTCGCGGAGGTAGCGACAGCGGTACCTGCCGGCAGCCTCGACGCCACCGGTATCCACGCCGCGTCGGACCTCTTCGAGCAGCGGTACGCCGAACTGTACGGAAAAGACAGCGGTTTCCGTGAGGCCGGAATCCAGGCCATCACCTACCGTGTCCGGGCCACCGGCCTCCTGCCGTTCTCCCCTACGCTGCCGGAGGTCAAGTCCGCGGACTCCGCCGATCCCACACCAGCACACATCGGAACCCGAAAAGTGTGCCTGGACGGCCGGATCGGGTACGTCGACACCGACGTCTACGACTACAGCAAGCTGCTCGCCGGACACGTCCTGCACGGGCCGGCCATCATCGAAGTCCCCACGACCACCGTCGTCGTTCCCCACGACACCACCGGCACCGTCGACCGCCTCGGCAACCTCACCATCGTCGCCCAGTAGGAGCACCGAAGATGACCATGCAAATCCCCGGCTCCGAAATCTTCTCGAGCCGACCGATCGACCCCGACGCACTGGCGCGATCGCTGCCCCCGACGCTGGCAGTCCACACCGTCAGCCAGGAGCACATCGACAACCTCGACCCACTGACCTACGAGGTCATCCGGCACCGGCTGTGGTCGGTCACCGACGAAATGGGCGAAGCACTCAAACGCATGTCCGGCTCCCCCATCGTCACCGACGCCAACGACTTCGACTTCGCGATCAGCGACGAAATCGGGCAGGAAGTGCAGGTAGGCCTGTACAACACCATGCTCGTCGGGGCCGTCGACCTCGCCATCTACTGGACCCTCCAGCACCGCGCGACCAACCCGGGCATCACCGAGGGCGACATGTTCCTGTGCAACGACCCCTGGGTCGGCGGCGGACTGCACCAGAGCGATGTGATCGTTTATCAACCAATCTTCCACGAGGGCAAGCTCTTCGCCTGGACCAGCGCCATCTGCCACGAACCCGATCTCGGCGGGTCCGGGCTCGGCTCGTTCGACCCCTCTGCCCAGGACGTGTTCTCCGAGTCGCTGCCGACACCCCCGATCAAGGTGGTCCGCGACTACGAACTGCAACGCGACGTCTCCGACGCCTGGGTGCGGCGCTCGCGGGTGCCCATGCTCGTCGGACTCGATCTCCGCGCGAAGATCGGCGCCAACACCGTGGGGCGCAACCGACTGCTCGCGGTGATCGAGCAGTATGGCGCCGACACCGTCAAGGCCGTGATGAAGCGGATGATGGCCGACGCCGAGGGACGTCTGCGCGGCAAGCTCACCTCGCTGCCCGACGGAACCTGGAAGGCCACCGGCTACCAGGATCAGTCACACACCGGCGACCGCGGGATCCACAAGATCACCGTGGCCATGACCAAGACCGCCGACCACCTCACCTTCGATTTCACCGGCACCGACCCGCAGACCGGCGTCATCAACTGCACTTACGCGGGCATGCGCGGCGGAGTCATGCTCGCCCTGCTTCCGATCCTCGCCGGGGACATCCCCTGGTCCGCGGGTGGACTGATGCGCTGCTTCGACCTGGTCTCCGAAGAGGGCACGATCAACAACGCCACCTTCCCCGCCGCGGTCAGCCGCGGACCGATCGGACCCGCGTGGCTCACCGGCACCCTGATCGCCGAATGCCTGTCGCAGATGCTCGACCGGTCGGTCGATCTCGGCACAAGCGTGCAGGCCGCGTGCTGCGGCACCTGGGACACCGCCGTTATCGCCGGTCTCGACGAACGCCCCGAACAGTCGGTGCCCTTCCTCAACATCATGATGGAGCCGATGGCCGGCGGCTACGGGGCCCGCCCCACCGCCGACGGCATGGACACGGGTGGCCTCTTCTGCATCCCGATGGGCCGCATCCCGGACACCGAAATGACCGAATTCCTCTACCCGCTGCTCACCCTGTGGCGCCGCGAGGAACCCGACTCCGGCGGACCCGGACGGCAGCGCGGCGGTGTCAGTGCCTCCATCGCCATCACCCCCTACGGCACCAGCCTGCCGATGGGCCTGGTACTGGCGTCGGCAGGCAAGGCCGTCGCCCAGAACAACGGTCTCGCAGGCGGATACCCCGGCAATACCGGCGTCGAGGTCCTCGCCCGCGGCACCGACATCGTCGAACAGTTCGCGGACGGCCGCATCCCCGACGCCCTGGACGATCTCGGCGGCGGCCGCGAACTCGGAGCCTGCTACGCCGAGAGCTACGTGGCACCCGGTGAGGTGCTGTACATGCACTGGCAGGGCGGCGGCGGCTACGGTGATCCGTTGCTGCGCGACCCGGCCGCCGTTTCAGCCGACTTCCGCGAAGGCAAGGTCACCGAACACGGTGCCGAAACCGTCTATGGAGTCATCCTCTCCGATGGAGACGTCGATGAGAACCGGACGTCGGATCGGCGAGACGAGATGCGCACGGAGCGCCGAGACCGCTCCGGGGTTACTTCGTCCGATGCCCCCGTGCTCGACCTGACCGGGGCTCGCAGACTCGACGACAACCTGGCAGAGGTCACGATCGGGGACACCCGCGCGATCGCCTGCGCCCAGTGCGGACGCCTCCTCGGAGACGACAGGACCAATGCTGCGCTGGACCTCGCCCGGTTCGAAGGTCCCTCCTCGACCGCCGGACCACAGGTGACCTCCGATCCGCGCGAGTACGTCGACGCCCCCGTCGTCTTCCGGCAGCTGTGCTGCCCCGGTTGCTGGACCGCTGTCTACTCCGGCATCGTCCCCGCCGATCACCCCGATCACGCCCTGGACATCGCCCGCCTCCTACCCGCGGTAGCGGAGCGATAATGTCGGCGAACGCTGTGATGACACTGGAAGCAGGAGGGCTGCGGTGACCTTCTCGGATTGGGGCGGACGCCTCGTCACCTTCCCCGCGGACCGGGCCGGGCACTACCGCGAAAGCGGAATGTGGAGCGCCGATCCCACCGGGCGGCGACTGCACCGGATCGCCACCCGGTTCCCGGATCGAACGGCGGTGATCAGTGCGGAGGGTTCGATGAGCTTCGCCGAACTGGACCGTCGGACCGACCAGATCGCGGCCGGACTGATCCGGCTCGGGCTCGACCGACTCGATCCGGTCATCTTCCAGCTGACCAATCGCCTGGAGACCGTCCTTGCCTGGTACGGCTGCCTCAAGGCCGGCCTGGTTCCCGTCGCGACTTTGGCCGCGCACCGCATGCACGAGATCGGGCACGTCAGCCGCAAGGTCGGCGCCGTGGGGCATATCGTCGAGGCCCGCACCGCGGGATTCGATCTCGTCGAGTTCGCACGCGAACACGCCGCCGGGCATCCCAGCATCCGGCACATCATCAGCGTCGGCGACGAGGCGGGCAACGATCAGCCAGGCGTGACCCGACTGGAAGACATCGGTCGCGAGACCGATCCCGCCGCAGCCCGTGCCGTGGTCGAACAGATAGAAGCGCAGATCGACCCACTCGACGTCGTCGCGTTCCAGCTGTCCGGCGGTACCACCGGTGTGCCCAAGGTGATTCCGCGCATCCATGCCGAATACTGGAACAACGCCCTGCTCTACGCACAACGACTCGGCTGGGACGAACACAGTCGCGTGGCACACCTGATACCGATCATTCACAACGCCGGAATCTCGTGTGGGCTGCACGCGGCGCACTCCGTCGGCGCCTGCCTGGTACTGGCCACCGCTGACGCTCCCGCGGCGTTCGAGTTGATGGCACGGTCGGAGGCGACCGAAGTCCTCATCGGGCACGGCCACTACCAGGCAGTTCTGACCCCGGACTTCGACAAGGCCCGCGCGTCTCTCGGACGGGTCGTACTGTCGGGTGCCAAGGTTCCACCCGAACTGTTCGAACGAGTCGACGACGGTGCGGGGCATTGGGCCGGCCAGCTGTTCGGCATGTCCGAAGGGCTGCTGACGGTGACCCCGATCGACTCCCCCACCCACGCTCGCCTGACGACCGTGGGAACCCCGATCGCGTCCGACGACGAAATTCGTATCCTCGAGCCGGGTACCGAGATAGATCTCCCCGACGGCGGCGTCGGAGAACTGTGCTGCCGCGGCCCGTACACGATCCCCGGCTACTTCGATGCCCCGGAGCACAACCGGGATGCCTTCACCTCCGACGGCTTCTACCGCACCGGTGACCTCGCCGCGATCACCGTCATCGACGGCGAGCGGTACCTGTCGATCGAGGGCCGAATCAAGGACCTCATCAACAGGGGCGGGGAGAAGATCAACGCGGAGGAACTCGAATTACTGCTGCTCGAGCATCCTCGCGTCGCCAATGCGGCGGTAGTCGCCATGCCCGATCCCCGACTCGGGGAGAAAACCTGCGCATATCTGGTGGCCACCGACGAAGAGCCGTTGTCGATGAAGGCCGTTCAAGAGCATCTGGCCCGGCTCGGCGTCGCCAAGTTCAAGTGGCCCGAACGGCTCGAATGGGTGACATCCTTGCCGCACACCAATGTGAACAAGATCGACAAGAAGCGGTTGCGTGCCGAGATAGCCGCGAAAGTGCTCGCCGAAGCCGATGCACGCGGCGCGGTCGTCTAGAACCACGTGTTCCGTTCTGGATCAACACCTTCGGGGCATGTCCACACGGGCATTCCCCCGAAGACGACCACCTTCCAGATGACATCGACCGCACACGTCACATTGACTGTTCGACATAAACGTCGAATACTTGACTTAAACGTCACACAGACTGGAGTTTTGCCATGAATCTCGCGCGAGTCGCAGTTCTCGGAGGTGGACCCGGCGGTCTCTATGCCGCAAGACTGCTCAAGCTCAGCCATCCGGACGCCGAGGTGACCGTGTACGAACAGAGCGCCCCGGACAAGACATTCGGATTCGGCGTCGGCCTCGCCTCCCGCACACAGCGCAATCTTCGCGAGGCCGATTCGGCATCGCTGGAGGCCATCGTTGCCGCTGCACACCCGCACGACATGTCGATGCAGGTCGGCGAGCACATCGCCCGGCTGCAGAGCGGCGACCTCCTCGCGATCGCGCGTACCTCCCTGCTCGAAGTGCTGCAACAGCAAGCCCGACAGGCCGGTGTCCGACTGCACTTCGGCGAACGCCGGGACATCGCCGACCTCGACGCGGACCTCATCATCGCGGCCGACGGCATCAACAGCGGAACGCGCACACAGCTCGCAGACCGCTTCGATCCACACATCGACACCGGCACCGGCCTGTACCTCTGGTGCGGAACCGATTTCGCTCTTCCGAGCGCCATATTCACACCGGTCACCACCGAGCACGGCACGTTCGTCGCGCACGCCTACCCCTACGCGCCGGACCGCAGCACATTCCTCATCGAAACCGACGAGGACACGTGGCGGCGGGCAGGGTTCGACGTATCCACCGAGCAGACAGCACCACTCGACAGTGACGAAACCTCACTGCACTACCTGCAGGCAGCGTTCGCCGACACTCTGCAGCACCACCGGCTGATCGGTAACCGCACCCGCTGGATGCGCTTCCGGACCATCTCGTGTGGGCATTGGCACAGCGGCAACGTCGTACTCCTCGGCGACGCCGCCCACACCGCGCACTATTCCATCGGCTCGGGCACCAAGCTGGCCATGGAGGACGCCATCGCCCTCGACGAGGCACTCACCGCCTCCCCGAACATCGAGGACGCGCTCGCGCACTACGAGCGAACCCGCCGCCCCGCCGTCGAATACCTCCAGCACATCGCGCACCGCAGCGAACTCTGGTGGGAGTCCTTCCCGCAGCGGATGAACCTACCCGTCGAACAGCTGCTGATCGCCTACATGACCCGCGCCGGAAAGGTCAGTCTCAGCCGATTCCACGACACCGCCCCCATGCTCGTGCGGAAGGGCCTGGCGAACTACGCGGACGTGGCTGCCGACGCGATCCCCGACACCGACATCACAGACTGGACGATCGGGCAACCACTCGCCCACGGTGACCGCCGATTCGAGCACCGGATCGCACCGGCGGACCTGCGCGACGCCGCCACCACCACAGTGCTCGATATCGACTTCGAGTCCGCCTGGGGTCCGGAGGCCACCGCACTCATCGAGACCGCACCAACCGCGCGAACTCTCTGGCTCACCGGCCCAACCACCCGCTCATCGCTGCTCGGCAGGCTCGACTTCGCCGAACGCCTCGGTCACCGCACAGACGCAGTCGTCGTCGTCGAGGCCCCCGGTTCCTGCCGCGCAGATGTCGCAGCAGGTTTGGCCAGCGTACGGATGCACCTCGCATTCTTCAGTGATCCCGCGACGTCGGACGCTGATCCGGCGCTTTCCGGGTTGCGGGTCTCGACATGAGTACGCGACCAGCGACCGGCGCCCGTTATCCTTCGGACATGACAAGCGAGGAGGCCCCGAACGAGCGCCGACCCCGAGGCCGGGGCAAATCCCGTTCCACCGATCAGGCTGCGACCGAAACCGCGGGCATCCGCAGCAACCCTCGCCGTGAGCTGGTGGAAAAGCAGATCATCGAGCAAGCCACTCGGCTGTTTGCCGAACGAGGATTCGCGAGCACCACGCTGCAGGACATCGCCGACGCAACCGGCCTGACACGGCCGGCCCTCTATCACTACGTGGCCAACAAGGACGAGCTCCTCTCCCGCCTGGTCAGCGAGAGCACCGAGACACCGGCCGCGCTGCTGCACACCATCAACGAGCGCACCGATCTGGGTCCGACAGAAAAGCTCCGCGAGATGGCCACCGCCATCGCACTGCATCAGGCGCAGGCTCCGGATCGATTCCGGTTGATCATCCGTTCGGAAGCCGAATTACCCGAAGACATCTCACGCAACTACGAGCAGAGCCGTCGACACGTGCTCAAGGAATTCATCCACGTCGTCGAAGACGGTATCCGCATCGGTGAGATGCGACCGGTCGACCCGCGAACCGCAGCTCTGGCCGTCATCGGCATGCTCAACTGGATCGCCTGGTGGCATCAGCCGGGAAACGCAGACGACGACCGAGTCATCGCCACTCAACTCGCGGACATGGCAGTACGCTCGTTGGTCCACCAGGACCCGCAGTCGGCGACCCCGGAAGGTCCCGCGCGAGCGATCGCGATGATCCGCCAGGACCTGAACTACCTCGAACGGCTGCTCGACGAATCACGCCCCGACTGACCGCGCTCGACGGCAACGGCTGATCCTGACGGAGGTCACGCGCGTCGCAGCGCCAGCACGGGGATCGTCCGGATGCCCGCCGTCTTCTCCGCATATTCGGCAAAGCCGGGATATCGGCGGGCCTGCTCGGTGTAGATCCGATCCCGTTCGTCACCGGTCACCTCGACGACAGTCACCGGGTACTGCTCGGTGCCGCGTTCGACCTCCGCCTCCCCTGCACTGACGAGGTTGTAGTACCAGTCGGGATTGGTCGGGGCACCGGCCTTGGAAGCGAAAACGTAAATCGTGTCCGGACCTTGCTCATCGGGTAGATACATCATCGGGCTCACCCGATCGCGCCCAGTCTTTCGGCCCCGGTGGTGAACCAGCACCACCGGGGCGCCCTCGAACGGGCCACCCACTCGGCCCTGGTTTGCCCGGAATTCGGCAATGATATTCGCGTTCCAGTCGTCGGGGGTGC
Source organism: Rhodococcus mengyinensis (assembly GCF_048381435.1). NCBI lineage: Bacteria > Bacillati > Actinomycetota > Actinomycetes > Mycobacteriales > Nocardiaceae > Rhodococcus > Rhodococcus mengyinensis. The sequence goes on from NZ_JBLWIT010000138.1 coordinate 39,893, forward strand.
TCATCTGGGAATTGTCCTAGGCCGGCACCGGAACGGGGGGCATTTCCGGTCGAATGACGTCGTCTCGTGTCGCACTCTTTCCGCTGACCGCGATGGCGACCATTCCGGCACCGCCAATCCGACGCCACGCACATGCAGGCGTCGTCGCCATCAGGCCCTTGTGGAAAATCAGTCCTGTTTGGGCACCCAGTGGTCGGTTGCGAGCTCGTAACTCTGTTTGAGCTCCCCGTACGCCGCTCGTTGGGCCTCCTCGCCCTCGCCGTACCGCCGGACGGCCATCTCGTGGGCAGCCGCGAAGGCCGCCTGTACCTCCTTCGACGATCGCCGCAGTGTCTGTGGGAGCTCGGTTCGGTTCACCGCTCCACTCCTTCTCGGTCGTGGCCGTGACGTACCCCTCGATTGTCCGCCCGGGACCACCGCGGCGGAACCGGGTTGACCCGGTTTTCCGATGTCGGCCGCGGGGCGCCCGCAGGCAGGGTCTGCGCAGCGCACCCGACACCGAGAATCACAGGCATCGAAGCAGGTCTCCACGGTGGCCTGCCAACGGTGTAGACCGGGGAAACACCTGGCACCGATCACCGGTATGGGTAACAATGACCTCGGAAAACACACAGCAACGCCAATTTCATTCTCGCCGAAGGGAAGTCCGCACCAGAGGAGACTCGATGCCTGTTTCGCCACACACATTGTTACAGCACGTCCAGGATCGCACCACCGACCTACGCCGATGGTTGGATACCGGCGAGAACACCGCCGTCCTGACGGCGTACCTGCGCGACGAACCCGTCGACCACCGTTGGCTCACCACCTACAAACGACTCACGCACGACCTGCTGAGAGCGGTCGACCATGCCTGCCCGTCCAGGGCGCCGCACGAAACCCAGACGCCGAACGCCGGCCGGCCGCCGGACCGTCGATGAACGACGACCAACGCCGGGCACTCGAGCACGTACGCGACACCTGCGTCATGCTGCACAGCTTCCTGACCACCCACCCGAGCGACCGACCGCCCGAACGGGTCCGATCGGCCACCTTCGAACAGCTCACCGACGACCTCCTCGACGCCGTCACCGCAGCGCAGAACGCAGGAGTTCCCGAACAACGCATCTTCGACAGCATGTGACAACCGTCCGCCGGCCCGGTCCGTGGCAGAAGCCCCTACCGGGATCGAGGTTCGGCTCTCTAGCCGGTGCCGGGCGAGGAATGCGCTTTGCCGGATGCAATACCGGCTCGTATTCCGATTGCTCCGGCCTCTCCACGGTTGGCGCCCTCGAGTTTCTTGAGCACGCTCGCGACGTGAAACTTGATCGTGCGCTGGCTGATCCCGAGTTCCTCGGCGATGGCGCGATTGCGTTTGCCGACCGCGAGGTGCGCGAGGACTTCGAGCTCGCGGGGGTTCAGGGTGGACAGCAGGTCCTCGTCGGGGCGGGGGGCGCGCGGATCCAACGGGATGGTCAGCGTCACGCGACTCCCCCACCCGGCGATGGATTCGATGTCGATCCGGCCGCGCAACGTGTGCAGGCGTCCGGACAGTTGCCGAGTCAGCGCGTTGCGGTCGATGGCGCCGAGCCCCTGGTCGCGAACCTCGATCAGAACGTTGTCACCGTCGCAGTCCCACGCGATCCGTAGCCGGGGCAGCACGATGGCGCGGACCATCGCGCGTGCCGCATGCGCCACCTCACCAGGAAGCGGACGGCCGTCGGCCGGCGGGTCGACATAGTCGACTTCGACCTCCCGATGCCGCAACAGTGGCCGCAATTCGCCCTGCAACCGAGGAAGTGCCGGGACTCGCCGGTGAGCTGCGTGGTGGCGATGCCCCAGCCGGCGTAGTTGCTGGAGCTGACATACGTGATCTTGCCCTCCTGGACCAGTTGCTCCATGGCCTGCCAGGTCTCCTCGAACGGGGTTGGCCCGGTCGATGTTGTCGGTCGGCAGCGGCCTCGCACGCCCGCTTGATGTGATATGCGGACAGGCGCCGGTCGTTCGGTCCGAGCCCCATCGGCTGATACACCTTCGTGGCCAGGACGATCTCGTCACGGCGGCCGCTCTTGGCCAGCCATTCGCCGATGATCTCCTCAGAGGTGCCGTACCCCTTCTCCGTGTCCGGGTACCGGGGGCCACCGTAGACGTCGGCCGAGTCGAAGAAGTTGATGTCGTTGTCGATCGCGGTGTCCATGATCTCGAAGCTGGCCGGCTTGTCGGTGGCGTCGCCGAAGTTCATGGTGCCCAAGCCGTTGCGGCTGACGAGCCGGCCGGAGCGGCCCAGATGCGCGTATCACCTGAGTTGGTGTTCTCCTCTCCGTGCGGGTTGGTTCGGTGCAACGGACCGGATGGAATGGTATGGTCCGCGCCCCGGCCGGCCCGGGATGGTTATCCGCCGGACGGGGTCGCGTAGCCGGTGGGCTGCCTCGGTGTGTAGCCGGCTTCGAGCTGCTCGATCTCGTCGTCGGTCAAGGTCAGGTCTACCGCTGCGGCTGCGTCGACGAGGTGATGTGGCTTGGTCGCGCCCACGATTGGCGCGGTCACCTGCGGGTTGTGCATGACCCAGGCGAGGGCGACTTGGGCCATGGGCACGCCCCGTTCGTGGGCGACCTTCTCGACGGCGTCGATGATGGGCTTGTCGCGGTCGCCGTGACCGGCGAAGAAGCGCTCGGCGGCGGCATCGTCTGCGGATCGGGTCGTGCCCGCCTGCCCGAACGGGCGGGTCAGCCGGCCTTTGGCCAGCGGGCTCCACGGGATCGATCCGATGCCCTGATCGGCAAGCAGCCCGAACATCTCACGCTCCTCCTCCCGCTGGAGCAGGCTGTACTGGTTCTGCATGGACACGAACTCGGTCCAGCCATGCAGGCGGGCGGTGTACTGCATCTTGGAGAACTGCCATGCCCACATCGAGGACGCGCCGATGTAGCGGGCCTTCCCGGCTCTGACGACGTCGTGCAGGGCCTCCATGGTCTCCTCGACCGGAGCGTCGGGGTCGAACCGGTGGATCTGGTACAGGTCGACGTAATCGATGCCAAGGCGGATGAGGGTTCCTTCGATCTGCTCCATGATGGCCTTGCGGGACAGTCCTCGCCCGCCAGGGCCGTCATGCATCGGGAAGAACAGCTTCGAGGCCAGCACGATCTGCTACCGCGAGGCGAGCTTCCGCATCGCGCGCCCGACGATCTCCTCCGAGGTGCCATGCCCGTAAACGTTCGCGGTGTCCCAGAACGTGATCCCTAAATCCAGCGCCTGCCGCAGGAGCCGTTCGGCGGCGTCCTCGTTCAACGACCATGGGTGTCCGCCCGGAATCGTGGGGTCGCCGTAGCTCATGCAGCCGAGCACGATCCGGCTGACGTTCAATCCGGTCGATCCCAGTCGTCCATACTCCTTGTCGATTGCTCCTTCTCGGTGGCTGTCACCGCCACATGACTGCAGATACGTCGGGGACGCAGATCGGCATCCTCGGATAGTCGCGCGAGCGGGATACCTGGCTCAGCGGCCGACGAGGCCGAGGTGAAACTCGTTGTATCGGTCGCCGTGCACGCCGACCCGGCGGGCGAGGGTGTCGAGATCGGCGATTTCGTCGGCCGACAGCGGCACGCCGGTGGCGCCCGCGTTCTCCTGGATGCGCGCGGTCCGGCGCGTTCCGGGAATCGGCACGATCCAGGGCTGCTGCGCCAGGAGCCAGGCCAGGGCGATCTGGCCCGCGGTGGCGTCCTTTGCCGTTGCAAGCTGTGCGACGTGATCGACGAGAGACTGATTTGCTGCCCGGTTCTTTTCACTGAAACGTGGAATGCTCGCGCGCACGTCCCCCTCGGCGAAGGTCGTGCGGGTGTCGACCGTGCCGGTGAGGAATCCCTTGCCGAGCGGGCTGAACGGCACGAAGCCGATGCCCAGCTCCGCCAGGGTCGGGAGCACCTCGGCCTCCGGGTCGCGTGTCCACAGCGAGTATTCGCTCTGGAGTGCGGTGACGGGCTGGACGGCGTGTGCGCGGCGGATGGTGGCGGCGGAGGCTTCGGAGAGGCCGAAGTGGCGTACCTTGCCTGCGGCGATCAGTTCGCCCACGGCGCCGGCGACATCCTCGATCGGCACGTCCGGATCGACGCGGTGTTGGTAGAACAGGTCGATCACGTCGGTGCGCAATCGGGTGAGGGATTCATCGGCGACGCGGCGGATCTGCTCGGGCCTGCTGTTCAGTCCGGCGCTCTGATTGTTCTGGATGTCCCAGCCGAACTTGGTGGCGATCACGACCTGGTCGCGGATGGGTTCGAGGGCTTCGCCGACGAGCTCCTCGTTGACGTACGGTCCGTACACCTCCGCGGTGTCGAAGAACGTGACGCCGTGCTCGACCGCGGAGCGCAGGACAGCGATCATGTCGTCCCGGCTGCCGGGGTTGGGTCCGTAGCTCTGGGACATGCCCATCGCGCCGAGTCCGATCGCGGAGACTTCGAGGCCTTGGCCGAGGGTTCTGGTGTGCATGGTCAGACCTCCACTGTTATGTTGTGTGCGCGGGTGTAGTCGGTGTCGGCAACGTGTTCGAGCCAGGTCGTCGTCGTGGCCGGGTCGTCGCCGTTCTCGTGGGAGTGCCAGGCGGTGCGGGCACTGGGCGCGAACCAGACACAGGCGACGACCATCCGCCGGCCCGGCTCCTGCGGGGCAGCGATCGGGTCGACCCACATGTCGCCGGTGAACTGCCCGGAGGGTTCTTACCTGTCGGGTTCTGGGAAAGCTGTTTCATAGATTCGTCTCTTTCGGCGCAGCGGCCTGAGTCTTCTGCAGGTCGGTGTCTTCGTGTTGATGTGCGGTGGCGGCCCAGCTCGCCAGGAGATCGAGCCGTTCCTGGCTCGCTGAACCGGGCTCGGCGGTGTAGATGAGGAACGAGAGTCCGGGTTCGGCGGTCAGCTCCATGCCCTCGTAGGACAAGGTCAACTCGCCGACAACGTGGTGTTGGAAGTTTTTTGTGCCCGAGCCGTGGCGGCGTACGTTGTGCGCGCCCCACCGGGTGCGGAACGCGTCACTGCGTGTGGAGAGCTCCCCGATGAGATCGTGCAGTTGCTTGTCGCGGGGGTCGCGGCCAGCCTCGGTCCGTAGGATCGACACGGTGATGTCGGAGGCGGCTTCCCAGTCGGGGTAGAACTCCTTGGCGCGCTCGTCGAGGAAGCAGAACCGCGCGAGATTGCCCTGCCCCGGCCCGTCGAAGACGCGATCGTAGAACGCGCGACCCAGCGCGTTGGTGGCAAGGATGTCCATTCGGCCATTGCGTACGAACGCGGGCCCGTGAGTGATCACATCCAGTGCCCGCGTAAGGCTCTCCCGGGCTACCCACCTCTTCGGATTGCGCCTGCGCACAGGCTGGGCGGCGCCGCCCGCGACGCGGGCCAAGTCGAAGAGGTGCTCACGTTCGGCGTCGTCCAGTTGCAGCGCCCGCGCGACCGCTTCGAGGACGGCATCGGAGACCCCGGCAAGGTTCCCGCGCTCGATCTTGGCGTAGTACTCGATGCTCACATCGGCAAGCATCGCCACTTCACTGCGTCTCAATCCCGCCACACGCCGCTGCCCGGAGACGGTCAGACCTGCCTGCTCGGGGGTGAGGTTCGCGCGCCGGGACATGAGAAACTCTCGTGCTTCACTCCTGTTGTCCACGCTGCAAACGCTATGCCGATGCAGCCGTGCAGGGGATGCCCTGCTGGTACACCCCTCATCAGAGACTCCCTCCGGGGACGTTCTGAAGGTGTCATAGAACTTGCCGAGATTCCGCGACGGTGACGATGGCACCGAAAGAACGCTTCGCCTGACCTTTCATGGCGTCGTCATCTTTGCGGTCGATGGCGTCTGTTCGCGTCCTTGCCGACCGTTGGCATCGGTGGCGATCGCGAGGCAGCACAACGGCATGAATTCGAAGGCGGTGCATGCGAGGAGTCGCAGCAGGAAACGAACTGAACAACCGACGAGGCATCCCCGGATGCCGGACGAGAGGAAACAAGCATGGCTGAGAACACAGGTACTGGCTGGACCGGTGGACAGAACGCGTTCGGTGACTTCGCCCCCGGACTCGTCCACTACACCGACAAGATCCTGTTCGACGAGGTGTGGGAACGGCCCGATCTGTCCAAGCGCGACCGCAGCCTGGCCACCGTGTCGGCCCTGCTCGCGATGGGCAACATCGACCAGCTCAACTTCCACCTCCCGTTCGCCCGCGACAACGGCGTGACCGAACAGGAACTCATCGAGACCATCACCCACCTGGCGTTCTACACCGGCTGGCCCAAGGCCATGTCCGCGATGACCGTCGCCAAGAACGCCTTCACCACCGAGGAGAACTGAACCGCATGTACGGAGCCGTCATCCACGCCCCCGGCGACGTCCGCTATGAACAGCGCGAGGACCCGCAGATCCTCGCCCCGACCGACGCGATCATCCGCCTGGCCGCATCCTGCGTGTGCGGGTCGGACCTGTGGGACTACCGCGGCATCAACCCCGTCGACCAACCCACCCCGATGGGCCACGAATACGTCGGCGTCGTCGAACAGATCGGCAAGGACGTCAACAACGTCAAGGTCGGTGACTTCGTCGTCGGATCGTTCTTCGCCTCCGACAACACCTGCGAGATCTGTCAGGCCGGTTACCAATCCCGCTGCGAGCACGTCGAGTTCGCCGGCGCCGGTGGTGCGCAGGCACACCTGCTGCGGGTCCCCCTCGCCGACGGAACCCTCGTCGCCACCCCCGGCATCCCCGATCCGGACCTGGTCCCGTCGTTGCTGGCCGCCTCCGACGTGCTCGGCACCGGCTGGTACGGCGCCGTCGCCGCCGAGGCCGGCCCCGGTAAGACTGTGGCTGTTGTCGGTGACGGAGCGGTGGGCTTGCTCGCCGTTCTCGCCGCCAAGCAACTCGGCGCCGACCGGATCATCGCCATGTCCCGCCACGAGCCCCGCCAACGGCTGGCCCTGGAGTTCGGAGCCACCGACATCGTCACCGAACGCGGCGACGACGGTGTCGCGAAAATCAAGGCACTCACCGGCGGACTCGGCGCGCACTCCGTGATCGAAGCGGTCGGGACACAGGAAGCGATGATGCAGGCCATCCGGTCGACCCGTCCCGGTGGGCATCTCGGTTTCGTCGGCGTCTCACACGGCGTGAACCTGCCCGGCGAAGAACTGTTCTACGCCGAGATCCACCTGCACGGCGGTCCCGCCCCCGTGCGCCGGTTCCTGCCAGACCTGATCGACCGGATCTGGCGACGCGAGATCGACCCGGGCAAGGTCTTCGATCTCACCCTTCCGCTGAGCGAGGTCGCCGAAGGGTACAAGGCCATGGACGAGCGCCGCGCCATCAAGGTCCTCCTCCAACCCTGAGCTCTTCCACGGCCGAATTGTCGCTTCCCGTCCTCGGCACGGGCGGGAAGCGACGCTCTCTGCGCTGACGAAAGCGAATCAGAATGAAAGCCATCGCACTCGAGACATACGGAGGACCCGACGTCCTCCATCCGGTCGATCTCCCGGACCCGCATCCCGGCCCCGGGCAGGTGCACATCCAGGTCCACGCCGCCGCTGTCGCGCCGGTCGACGCGATGCTCCGCACCGGACTATTGGCCTAGATGAACGCTGGGCCGAACCCACCGTTCGTGCCAGGCATGGAGGTCGCGGGCGTCGTCGACGAGGTCATCGACGACATCGACCCGGCTCTGGCGGTCGAGGCCGGGCAGAAGATCGTCGGATTCGTGGACAATCTCGGCGCACACGGCGGTTACAGCGACTACGTCGTCCTGCCCGCCGCGTCGGTCACCCGCATCCCCGAGGAGGCGTCCGCACCGGAGGCGGCGAGCTTCATCAACTCGATGACTGCGCTCAACGCGCTCGAGGCCCTCCACCTTCCTTTTGTGGCGACGCTACTGGTCACCGGCGCGGCCGGCGGATACCTCGCCCAGCTCGCCCACCACGCAGGCCTCCGGGTCATCACCATCGCAGGACCTGGGGACGACGACCTGGTCCGCTCGTTCGGCGCCGACCAGATCGTTCATCGCGGACCGGACGCCGCGCGCGAGGTCGTCGCGCTTGTCCCGGGCGGGGTGGATGCGGTCGCCGATGCCGCGCTACTCGGCGACGACATTGTCGGTGCGATCCGCGACGGCGGGCAACTGGCCACCTTCCGCCACTACCACGGGGATCCAGGACGCGGGATCCAGGTGCACGGTCTGAACGTGCGGCAACGCGCGACCGACCATCCCGCAATCACTCACCTGCGCGACCTAGTCAATGAGGGCGTCCTGACCATGAGGGTCGGGACGGTGTTGCCCGCCGCCGAAGCACCGGAAGCGCACCGGGCTTCTGGACGCCGGCGGGGTGCGCGATCGCATAATCCTCGAATTCCCCGTCCACGAACCCTCCGACGAAAGGACGACACATGAACCCTTGGCCGTCCCCAGACATTGAGTGGATCGCCAACGTCGACGACCTGCACATCGCACCCTTCCGCGCAGATGGCATCACGCCCGGCACCCCGACCTGGATCTGGTCCGTGGTGGTCGACGGGCGCCTGTTCGTCCGAGCCTGGAACGGCACCCGCTCCCGCTGGTACCAGGCCGCCATCGCCCAGCGGGCCGGGCAGATCACCACCGCTGGCGCAACCTACGACGTCGCATTCCGCTCTGCCGACCCAGGACTGAAGGATCGGATCGACGCCGCGTACCGAACCAAGTACGCAGCCAGCAGTTACCTGCCACCCATGGTCGCTTCCGGCCCCAAGGCCGCCACCGTCGAAGTCACCCCGCGCCCCGCTCCACAAGCCTGAGCAGAACAAATCGCGTCCACCATCGACCCGTGTGAAAGGAACTCTTCCGTGCGATCAAAGCCCCTCGCCTCAGCATTCGTATTCACATTCGCCGCGACCTTGCCACTGCTGCTTGCCGCCCGCAGCACCAACACGACCGACGATGGCACAGGGGCTCCTCCACCATCGACTGCACCGACGTCGTCATTGACACCCCGCATACTCGACACGACGGCCTCCCATGACGCAGTACGCACGACCGTCCGCTTCACCGCCGGTGACACGTCGATCCACGTCACCATGGCAGACAATCCGGCTGCCCAGGACTTCCTGTCGATGCTCCCGCTGACGCTCGAGTTCGAGGACTTCGCTGGCAACGAGAAGATCAGCTACCTGCCCCGCGAACTCGACCACGAGGAAACCGAAGGCTCAATCCTGAACCAGGGCGACTTCCTGTACTACATCCCCTGGGGCAACGTCGGATTCTGGTACACCACCGACCCCGGCACCCACGCCGCCGACTCCGTCGTACTCGGCAGCTACGCAGCCAGCCTCGACGACCTCCAATACCTCGAAGGACGCGACGTCACCGTGGAAGCCCTCCCGTGAACGACCAGGCGACCCCTCCCCTCGGTCACACGTCAGGCAAGCCCAGCGCGACGCGTCGGGCTAGCACAGGCGGCCAAATGCCTCTCAAATCAACCACAACAGACGAATCGACTGGGAGGGCACGGCTTCGCCGGATGTCTGCCGCACGCTACCCAACAGCCACGCCCCTCCGTCCGGACACACCCGTCCTCGTTTCGACGTCAGCTGGTGAACAGTGGTTTACTCGATGAGTAAACGCATGTTCACCATTGCTACGAGGAGTTCCGTGAGTCCGCCCTTCGACATCTCCGCGTCCGAGTCGTCGTCACGTAGCTGGATAGTGGTTGCGACGCTTGCCCTGACCGGCACCGTGGTCTCCCTTCAGCAGACCCTCGTCCTTCCGCTGCTTCCCGACCTTCCGGAGTTGCTCGGCACCACTGCCGACAATGTTTCGTGGCTTGTCACCGCGACCCTTTTGTTCGGTGCCATCTCGATACCGACCGTCACCCGCCTCGCCGACATGTTCGGGAAGAAACGGATGATGATGGTCGCGCTCGCGGCAATGGTGCTCGGCTCGGCACTCGGTGCGCTGAGCACCGATCTCGCGCTCGTGATTACGGCCAGGGCCATGCAAGGCGTCGGACTGTCGCTGGTACCGGTGGGTATCGCAATCATGCGTGATGAGCTGCCGCGAGAGCGTGTGCCGCTCGGCGTGGCGTTGATGAGCGCGAGCCTGGCCATCGGTTCGGGTGCCGGCCTGCCCCTGTCCGGGTTGATCGCGGCGCATCTGGACTGGCATGCCATCTTCTGGGTCACCGGCGTCGTTGGAATGGTCGTTCTCGCGGCAGTCTGGCGAGTGATCGACGAGTCTCCGGTACAGACCGGCGGATCCTTCGACTACCGCGGGGCGATAGTTGGGACGGTTGCTCTGACGGCCGTGATGCTTGCGGTGTCCAAGGGAGCGCACTGGGGATGGACCTCGCGTCTCACTATTTCTCTGGCGGCCGCCGGGGTGCTGTTGCTCATCGTTTGGGTACCCATGGAGCTCCGAGTACGCAACCCGCTGGTCAATGTCCGTGTCGCGGCGCGACCGCCTGTTTTCCTTGTCAACCTCGCCTCGCTGTTGCTGGGTTTTGCAATGTTCGCGAACATGCTGGTAACCCCACAGCTCCTACAGCTGCCGGTGACCTCCGGCTACGGCCTCGGCTTCGACGTTCTGAGCACCGGACTATGGATGGCCCCGATCGGGTTGATCTTCGGAGTGACGGCTCCGGTATCGGCGGTACTCATCCGCAGATACGGTCCCCAGATGACCCTGCTTGCCGGGGCAATGATCATGGCCGGTTCCTACGTCGCCCGGGTCTACCTGAGCGACAGCGTCTGGCAGATCGTGACAGGTGCGGTGCTGGTAGGGGCAGGGACATCCATGACCTACGCCGCGTTGCCCACGCTGATCATGCGCGCAGTGCCGGTGACGGAATCCGCATCGGCGAACGGCCTGAACACCCTGCTCCGGTACATCGGTACGTCGACCGCCAGCGCCGTGATGGCGGCGGTCACCACGATGAGCGTTCAACGTGTCGCAGATGACGTCTTCCCGAGCTTCGGAGCCCTCCTGCTGGTGTTCTGGCTTGCCGCCGCGGCCTCGCTTACGGCAGGGCTGATCGCGCTGTCCATACTCGGTTTGCGTGAAGCTCAAGAAGAGTCACCCGAACAACCCGGTCGCATTCGCGCCGCAGTGGCACGCGGCCGCGTGCTCAGCAAATCCGAAAGACCCATCCGTCGCGCCGTCGTCACTGTTCTCACCCAATCCGGAGATCAGGTCGACTGGAGCCAGGTGGACTCAGCGGGCGACTTCTCGGTCGCCATTCCCGGATCCGGGCGCTACCTCGTAGTCACCGCCGCAGAGGGCTGGACTCCCGACTCCCGACTCGCAGACCTCGTCGCAGAAGCCAACATGGGCACAATCATCCTGAACGAGCGATTGACCATCACCGGCACGGTGACCGATCCGCGCGGCCCACTCGCAGGCGCTGTCGTCGTGCTGACCCGGCAGAGCGGCGAGGCCGTCGGTACCACGAAAACGTGGCCGGTCGGTTCCTACGAGATGCCGCTTCCCCCGAACGGGAGGTACATACTTACTGCATTCACCCACATTTCGACCGTGGCGCGTGCGGTCACCGTCTGGGGAGGATCGCTTGTCGTCGATCTCGAACTGAACGAACCAACTGAGCTGGCCGAAACGACCGCGCGTGTCGACGAGGCGGTGGTGCAATGAGCCGGGCGAGAGACGCCGCTATCGCGGCGGCCGCCGCACTCTTTTCCGAACGCGGTTACAGCCAGGTCACCATTCGCGACATCGCGGCACTCGCGAAGTTGTCCCCCGCCATGGTGATGAAATGCGTTGGTAATAAACAGGAATTGTTTCTCGAAGTGGCTACGGTTGAACCGCTACCACTTCCTGCCTGTCCCAGTTCCGACCTCGGCCAGGCGCTTGTGCGCGATATATTCGACCGATTTTATGCCGACACGGTCGAACCCATGACACGGGCAATCATGCTCCGACTCACCGCGCCGGACCACCAGTCGGTGATACAACATTTCACCAGCGGTTACGTCGACCCGCTCACCGAGCGGTTCGGCGGGGACGTCGACGCACGACTGCGCGCCGAACTCGCAGTGAGCGCCCTCGTCGGTTTCGCTACCATGCTGAGAATCTTTGGTGCCGACGCCTGCTCACAGCGCAGCGACGAAGTGGTGCGCCGATACGGCACGCTCGTGCAGCAACTACTCGACAGTTGACTGCACGGGCCGACTACTCCCCTACGCCGAGCGCGGCTACGGCGGGGTCGACGGGGTGCCGGAGCGAGCTCAGCCAGAATCCGCGCACACCTGGCACTCAATTGGGGTCCGCGGTGCGGCAAACGTCAACCGCACCACGGCTTCCGCACGGTACCGGGGGAACGTCAGGCCCACAGGCGAGAAATCACCAGACGTTCCCGACGCTCGCTCCGGGCCTCAACCGAAAAGGAAAACACCTTTGCCAGCATTCTGTTTGTCGAATTCGGCGTAGGCTTCCTCTGCCTGGTCGAGGCGCCAGCGGTGACTGAAGAGGTCTGAAACTGGCAGATCTCGCTCGGTAATGAACTCCAGGCACCTGGCCAGCTCAACGATCGACAGCGTCCAGGACGTCATGATTGTTGCCTGGGTTCGCATCAACGAGCGGACATTGAGCTCGACCGGCGCGCCGCCCAGACCGAGGAAACAAACTCTTGCCCATGGCTCGAGCGAGGCGAGCGCACTCGCTCCTGCTCGAGCGGCGCCCGACGTTTCAAGCACGTGGGATGCTCCGCGCCCATTTGTCAGTTCCATGATCGCGTCATGCGGGTCCGTTGTGGACGCATTAACGGTGGCGGACGCTCCGAACGCGGTCGCTCGTTCCAATCGTGTCGCTTCGACGTCGATGGCGATTACGCGTGCTCCCATCGCTGTGGCAAGCATCGTCGCCGACAACCCGACAGGCCCCTGTCCGAACACGATCAGTGAGTTGCCGCCTATGTTTCCCAGCCGCTGTATTGCTCCCCACGCGGTCCCCGTCCCGCATCCAATGGCGGCACCCGCTTCGTAGGACAGGGAGTCGTCAATCTTGACGACCGTCACTGCCGGAGCGAGCATATATTGTGCGTGTGAGCCGTTGGCATCCGCGCCATAGCGGATGGTGGTGCGTCGGCAGAGTTGAAACCAACCGGCCCGGCACTGGTCACATACGGTGCATCCCGCATAGTGATGGATTGTGACGCGGTCTCCGACAGCAGCGACACGCGGGTCGACGCCCGGACCGGTGGAGTCGATTGTTCCGCACGGCTCATGACCGACTATGCATCCGGATGGATCACTCGCGCGATACTGATGTAGGTCACTTCCGCAGAGGCCGGAGGCCTTCACCGCGATGACGACTTCGCCGGGGCCGGGTGTCGGCTTAGTGAAATCTCGTAGCTCGACTTCCTTGTGACCGGTGAATACCAGTCCTTGCATCGTGTTTCCTTTCGTATCTTGAAGATCTCAGTCTCGGATCTCGATATGTGCCTACCTAAGTCGTGGTCCGGGTTCGCTCAGACGATTCGGCGAACGTCGGCCGTGGTCGGGCGCCGACCTCCGACGTGAGGTCTCGTCCAGCGTCGTCTTTGAGCAATAGCACGCACGCTAGGCTCAGAAGGCTCAGCAGGGACACCAGTACCCCGTACATGTAGGCGCCCAAAGCTTGGGTGATGGAGGCGGCGAACAGCGGCGGGATGGCGCCGCCGGCGATGCCCGCGAAGTTGTAGCTGAAACCGGCGGCGCTGTAGCGATATTGGGTGCGGAACAGTTCAGAAAGGAACGCGCCAATCGGACCTGTCGCCGTGCCAGTGATGAACATCGTGATACACATGGCGACGGCGAGGCCGGCGAATCCGCCAGCGTTGAGTACGGGGAACATTATCAGCGGAAAGATCACGGCTGCCGTCGCGGCGACGGCCATGGTCAGGCGGCGCCCGTATCGGTCGGCGGTGAGACCACCCAGGAAGATGCCGATGGTGTAAAACACAGTCGCGGCCAACGCCATGAGAAGCGTCGGCGTTCGAGCGATGCCTAGGTGCGTCCCACCGTAATTTGTCAGGAACGTGATGCCGAGGTAATAGGACGAGTAGATCATCAGCATGGTGCCGGAGGCCAAGATGATCTCGCGTGGCTGAGCCTTGAACGCCTGCACGAAGGGGGCTTTCGGTGCTCCGCGGCGCTCGACTTCGGCCTTGAAGACTGGCGTCTCGTCGATGTTCAGCCGGGCCCAGAGCCCGACCCCGACCAGGATGATGCTGGCGATGAAGGGGACTCGCCATCCCCAGCTCAGGTAATCTTGGTCGCTCATGCCGAGGCCTCCGCCGACCACCAGCGCGCTGCTGAGGATCGCACCGAACCCCCCGCCGAGTGACGCGAACATGGACCAAAATCCGCGTCGGCCCGCAGGCGCATACTCAGCGGTCGTGAGGACGGCGCCCGCCCACTCCCCGCCGACGGCAAGTCCCTGAATAAACCGCAGCGTCACAAGGATTATGGGTGCAAGCACACCAATCTGGGAGGCAGGCGGTATGAAACCGACCAACACGGTGGAGACACCCATAAGGGTTAGGGTTGCGACAAGCGTGCCCTTACGTCCCATGCGGTCGCCGAAATGGCCGAACAAGATGCTCCCGAAAGGGCGGGCCACGAACGCGACACCAAATGTGGCCAGTGACGCCGTTAGTCCAGCCGCATCTCCCAACGCAGGGAAGAAGATGTGAGGGAACACCATTGCGGCGGCAAGTGCAAACAGCCCGAAGTCGGCGAGCTCGATCGTGGTCCCGACACAGCTAGCGATGGCCAGGCGCCGCATCGAGACAGGCCTGGTGCGCGGACTGGCAATTTTGGATCGCATGACGGGCGCTTTTCTCCTTCATTTGGCCAGCGTCGCTGGACTCCGCCGAGCGCGCCGTACAAGCGGGCGCCAAGACTGACTCGCAGTCCATCTACGCATTCAGTTCGCAGATTGGCATAGTCATACTGTTATTTATTGCGTGTGGGATCTGACCTTAGGACCGATCAAGACACAGCGTTGCAAGTGGTCTGGACGTTCCTGGAGCTCGACCAAGGGAAAGTGTCCAGCTCGACACGCTGAAACAGTTTGGCGTGTCGGCAAATTCAGAACAGGGTGCCCGGACGCTGACGCTAGTGACGTCCCGCTGGATAGCGCTCTTGGCGCGAGGCAAATCCTAGGTCGCGTTGCCGTGGAGAAATCTCAACTTCACCAGAGACAACGCGCAGAACTCTAGCTTTGCGCGTCGAACCAGTCGATGACGCTGCGCAGTCCGTCCTCGAGTGACACCGCCGGCGTGAAGTCCAGAACCTGTTTCAGGCGCGCCTGGCTGACCAACTGATACCTGGTCCGGTTCTCGTCGAAGACGATGCTGGCGGGGTCGGCCCCGAGCATGTCGGCCAAGGTTCCGTAGATCTCCTTCGACGTGCGCGGCAACCCCGACACGTTGATCGGCATGCGCGTCGCGTCGGAGAACACCGCGCGTCGGACAGCTTCGGCGACATCGTCGACATGGATCAGGCCGTGTTGTGCCGTCGACGCCCACGGGATCGTCGGTGTGGTGCCCGCACGGATGGCCGTGATGAGGTCGGTCATGAGGGTCGCGTTCGAGCCCGGGCTGCTGCGCGGGCCGTAAATGGTCCCCAACCGCAGAGCTACGTAGTCGGGCCCGCCAGCGGATGCGAACGCTTCGAGGTAGGCCTCGCCGGCCAGCTTCGTTGCCGCGTACATGTTGATTCCGGAACAGGGCCAGGGGTGATCTTCGGCGAACGGCTCGCGATGCGGGTCCTGGAAGGATCCGTAGACGGTGTGCGAGGAACCCAGGACGACCCGCTTGGTGTCGGCGGCGCGCGCGGCGGCGAGTAGGTCATACGTCGCCCCTACGTTGACGTCGTGGGCATCGCGCGGCCGCTCGGCCGATGCCTGGGTGCGGACCGCGGCCAGATGGACGACGACGTCGGTGTCGACGACGAGGGAGGCGATCGCTGACGGGTCTCGCAGGTCTGCCAAATGCACGGACACCCCGTCGAGTCTGCCGAGCTCGTTCAGTCGGGATTCTCCGCCCGCGTCGGTGGCGATAACTTCTGCGCGAGGATCGGTGGCCAGGAGCTCCACCACGTGAGAGCCGACGAACCCTGCCGCTCCGGTCACGAGAACACGCTGGGGCCGTTCATCGGACGGTGAAGTCGGTCGGGTGCTGTCCATGGGTGCCTCCAAGCGCAGGACGCGCGTACGGCGGCGGACCGGCAATACGCGGAGCCTGTTAGTAAAGGATATGATTTTCCTCAGCTGACAATACCAGTATTGTCTGACAAATAAAGGGTAATTATGTAAGTGAACAGCGGAGCACGAAGTCGAGGTGCTCACGCATGGCAGCTCCGGCCTTCTCGGCGTCGCCTGCCTCGATCGCCGCCTCGATCGCGATGTGTTGTCGCACCGTTTTCTGCGCGACATCTGGTGTGACGTCAAGGAATTGGGCGGGGTGCGTTGCGTCATGCACGGAAGCGATGAACGCGGCCAGCAGGCGATTGCCTGATGCGTAGCCGATCGCGGTGTGGAAACGCAGGTCGAGGTCCGGGATGTCTGGATCATCGATGGCAATGTTTTTCTGCTGCTCGATGACGTCCTTCATCGTGGCGATGTCGGCTTCGCTCCGGTTGCGGGCCGCCCACTCCGTGGCGGGGATCTCGAGAACGCGGCGGACCTCGGTGATCTCGTCGATATTCAGCGCGCCAATGCGCACGATGGTGTCCATCGACTCGCTGAGCATCCGGCTGAGGGAATCCGGCGTCACCGTATTCACGAAGCTGCCACCAGCGACGCCCGGAATCTTGCGGATCAGCCCCGCGCTCACCAGCGCTCCAAGTGCTTCTCGAACCGTGGGGCGGCTGACACCGAACTGCTGAGCCAGCTCGGTCTCGGGCGGAAGCTTCTCGCCCTGCGTGAAGCGCCCGTCCAGGATCGCCTCGCGCAGCTGGCCTTCCACCTGGTCACGCGGGCGGGTCACCTGCAGCGCCTTGAACGTGTTGCTTTCGGTGGTCGATGTCATCGGGTCTCCAGCCTGCTTCGTACGCGTCATGCCAGGTCAGCTGACACTTCAACCGCCCTACAGCGTCCATGCTGCAAATTGTCAGCGCTGCAGATCATTGGCCTGTTCGATCTGCAGATGTTTCGTCAGAGGTCGTTAAATCAGACGTTAAAAAATCTGACAGTATTCTACCTGTAGAAGTCATGCTACCTGCAGACGATCCCGGCTACTACTCTCACAACTACAAGTGCTCCCCGATTCACTTCATCGGCGGAGAGGCGGGGCTCTAGTTCGGCCTGTGCACCGGGATCAGAGCAGGCTGTAAAACTTACGGGCCGAGCCTCCGAACATCAGCTCCCGCTCCTCCCGTGATGCCGAACTCGCGAACCGCTTGTAGGCATTCCAGAGCACGCGATACGAGGTGCCCATCTTGTCGACCGGGAAGTTGCTCTCGAACATGCAACGCTTCGCGCCGAACTCCTCGGCGCACACCTCGAGCCAGGGCGACCAGAGACGAGCCAGCTCGTCGGAGCCGGGAGGTTCCGGCGCGGTGAGGTAGTCGTACATGGCTCCGCGGGCCACGAGCCCCCCGATTTTGCACCAGACGTTCGGCCGCTTCGCGACCTGCCGAATGCCGTCCCGCCATTGGTCGAACTGGCCTGATTGGTCCGACGCATAGCGGCCGTACCCCAGAGGGCCACCGCTATGGTTTACCACGACCTTCAAATCCGGAACAGCATCCGCCAGTGCCGCGACGTCGTCCAATTGGGTATGAAACAGCCAGGCGTCGAGGGTGAGCGAGTTTCGTGCCAGGACACGAGCCCCGTCAAGGATTTTCGCTTCTCGGAGCATCCCGGGTCGTTTCCCGGACTGCGTGTTCGCGATCTCGGGACTCGCATCCCATCCGGTGCTGAACCGGACACCCCGAAATCTCCCGCGACCAGCCGCCATGTGCTCTGCCAGAACCGGCTCGACTGCGGCACCCAGTGTGAGGTCGGCGAATCCCACGATGCCGGCCGCCACGTCCACTCCGGCGCTCGACGAACCGGCCGCCGCGGCTACGTACTCGGTC
This sequence comes from Rhodococcus mengyinensis, assembly GCF_048381435.1. Taxonomy (NCBI): domain Bacteria; kingdom Bacillati; phylum Actinomycetota; class Actinomycetes; order Mycobacteriales; family Nocardiaceae; genus Rhodococcus; species Rhodococcus mengyinensis. The sequence continues at coordinate 57,938 of NZ_JBLWIT010000138.1, forward strand.
TCCCCGAGCGGCCGCAGTTCGACCGGTCCAGAATCGCGGTAGCCGGCTCCGCATTCCACATAAACCGTGGCCTCGACGTGGTGACCGGACTGGATGTCCGCCTCGAAGCCGGAACGATCGTAGACGTACGGGTGCTCCCAGAGATGGTGATGGGAATCGACGATCGGCAGGTCCGGCTCGAACACCGCCTCTGCCGACTGCTTCGCCAGCCACTCGTCAGACGGTTCGAAGATCGTGCCGAACTCAGTCGGCCGTCCGTGCTCGGAGAGCTTGTAGAAGCGCGCGTCCAGTGCCATGCCTACCCCAGCCATCCGGTTATCAAGGCGGACTCAGCCATTCGATCAGACCTCGCCGCGCGCCGCCGCGACAGCACGCGACTTCCGTGCCGCAGGGTCGAGGAGGATCGCGCCGATCAGACCGGCCGTGCAGATTCCCATGAGGAAGATTGCTGCGTACCAGGGCGTGCCGCCGCCTGCCCCGACGAGGGCCGCCATGACGATCGGCACCGGCCCCGACAGAAGCGCCGCGGATACCTGGTAGGTGATGGCAGAACCTGTGTAGCGAAGCTCCGGCGGGAAGACGGTGGTGAAGAGCAGCGCGGTAACCGAATACGCCACTCCATGGCCGATTCCCAGGCCGATGATCATTGCCGCGATGATGGCGATGGGGTTGCCTGTGTGAATGATCCAGAAGACCGGAATCGGAGCGACCGCCAGCAGTGTCAGGGCAGAGAGGAACACTCGCTTCGGGCCGATACGGTCGGAATTCCAGCCGACAATCCCCACACAGGCCAGGTGAACCAATCCCGCAACGATGACTGCCATCAGCACGGTCGTCTTCGCCAAGCCGGCCTCGGCCGACCCGTAGTTCACCGCATAGGTGCTGTACGCGTAGAAAGCCGCACCGAGTCCACCGTTGGCGAATCCGAGCGCCAGCATCGTCCGCCAGTGGTTGCGAATGACTTCCCTCGCCGGGTTGCTGACGAGAGCGTTCTCTGCCTTCTTCTCCTCGAACACCGGCGATTCTTCCAGCTTTAGCCGAATGAACAGCGCGATCGGGAAGATCAATGCACTGACCAGGAACGGAATACGCCAGCCGTAGCTCTCCAGCGCGTCCTCGGGCATGAAGTAGGCGGCCAGGCTGACAAGGTTGGCCCCCACGAGGGCCGCCGGAATACCCATCTGAGCGACGCTGGTGTAGCGCCCGCGCAGGTGTGGCGGCGCATGCTCAATCGACATGGTGGCGACGCCGGAGAACTCACCACCGGCCGACAGACCTTGAATCATCCGGAACAGGACGAGCAGCAGCGGGGCCCAGAAACCTATCTGATCGTATGTGGGCAGCAGGCCGGTCGCGATCGTGGCCACGCCCATGCCGATCAGGGTCATGAACAGTACCGACCGCCTGCCAAGACGGTCGCCGAGGTGGCCGAAAATGAACGCGCCCAAGGGCCGCATGAGCCACGCCGATGCGAAGGTGCCGAAGGCAAACAAGGTGCCGACGGTGGGGTTGTACGTAGGGAAGAAGAGCTTGTTCAGCACCAGCGCGGCTGCGACGCCGTAGACGAAGTAGTCGTACCACTCGAGCGCGGTACCCAGGAAGAGGGCCGTGCCGAGCCTGGCAAAGCTCGTCTTACGAGGTGGGGACGATTGGCCGGATATCGCATCTGGCTGCATAGTGCTCATGATTCTGCCTTCAGGTTTGGGATGGAGAAGTAAGCGCGAGGCACAATCTCGACCTGCCGACATTTCGCCATGAGGGCACGAGAGGTACCGACGCCTTTCCGGTCGAGAGCTATTTGCAATGTTGCGTATTTGCTCTGCAGCACAGCGATACGCTGATCTAGGGCTTCGCCGGAATTCGGACATCTGGGTTGCGAGCGGACATGCCAAACGCCGGTAGACGAACATGTTCGTCCCCGCTGACGTACAGCTGAGCTCCGTGTCGGTGCTTTGAGAACAGAATTATTACCTGCTGCCCTCAACTGTTCGACCAGGCGCGACCCGGTGAATCCAAAAGCGACTACGAGTACAACGTCCCTCGGTGTCACAGTGAGTTCTCCTACTCATCTCGCGTGGCCCGGTCGGGTCTTCCGGCACCCGAAGCCGAGATCCCCCATGTATCGCTTGTTTCGCTGCACTTATTGACACGGGGGTGACTGTGATTGCGCTCACTCGGTGATCAGTAGACCAGACTATTATCTGACTGTCAAACATCTAGCAATGGCGCGTCTGTTATTGTTAGCACGGCTTGTCGCTTGGCAACGCCTGGGACTCACTCCCATCAAGCTCCGAACGGCCCGAACGGGCCTCCGCGCCAGTTGTGGTGTCCGACAGAACGTACTGCCGAAAGTTCCCCAGGTTCGTTTATGCGGCGTTCATGCTCGATGTGTTCCCCCGACGCGGGTCGTAGGCCGGCAAGTGTTGACCTAACTGCGCACCGATCTCGCACTGGACGCGTAGGAGATGGGATTCAGGCCGTCACGACGACCAGGATCTTCGGCGCCGGGCACCCTGCACCCGAACCGTGGCGTGCAATACCTGGCCGTCCGCTACAGCGAACACCTAAGTGCGGTCGGCAACACGCCCAGCGGAGGTGTTCGGGTGATGGGCGGGGGCGCGCGATGATGAGGCGTGCCTGATGATCTCGATGATGGTGGTTCGTTCGAGGTAGCCCCTGGCGCAGCCGGGCAAACCTGATTCCGGGTGCCGAAGCCACTGGTGGATAAGAAATTTCGTGCGTTTGACCCGGATGAGGGTTTGTTGCTGCCGCCACCGGTCGACGACTGGGTGCCCGCCGAGCCTCTGGCCTATCGCGGAACTCGTCGACGAGCACCTGGACTTGACCCGGATCCCCGACGCGTACACCGAGAGCCGCGGCGCCCCAACATGATCCGAGGCTGATTGTGCTCATCCTACTCAACGGCTGCACCACCGGAGTGCGCTCGTCCCGGGCGATCGATCGCAAATGCACCGATGACGTGGCTGTTCCGGTGCTCGGAGCGGGGTGGCGGACTATCCGGCGATCACCCGGGTCCGCAAGCGGCGCCCGTCCGCCCTCGGGCCCTGTTCGTACAGGCGTTGGCGTTGCCAGGCCGCGGGCATGATCAGGCTGGGCGGTTGTTGGACGGGACGAAGTTGCGGACTAACGCCTCCAAAACCCAAGGCGACGAGCTACGCCCGCATGTCGGAGAAGGAGGAGGCCCTCGCCGCGAGGTCTCGACGAGGCCGAAGACGCCGAGCTCAGCGAGAACCGGCGTGGCGACGAGCTGCCCGAGGTATCGCGGCATCGGGAACCCGGTTGGCGACGATCCGGGAGGCGAAGGCCGCCCTCACGGAAGAGGCTCGGCAGGCGGCACGGGAGCGGACCGGGACGACGGCTGACCGGCGACGGGGCCTTCGCGCAGTGTTCCAACGCGGAGGTCGTGGTCGACGAGAAGCCTCAGGGATCGCGGCCACCGACGTGCACACAAATGCCGTCGATGCCGGCAATCTGATGCCGATGACCGAACAGACGGCGGCGAACACCGGGCAGGTCCTCGCCGACTCCCACTACTACTCGGCCGACAACTCGGACCGGGCCGCCGAGTTCGCCGCCGAACAAGGCATCTAATTCTATGTCGCGAGCGGGCGCCGGTCCCGTGACCGGGCATCGGTGCCATGGCGACCCACCAGCGGCGTCCTCGCGGGCGGATCCCCAAGCCCGCGAACGGCAAGCAGCGCGTGGCCTGCAAACGGGCTACCCGGAAAGGTCGGGCGGCATAGGCCCGCCGGAAGGCCACCATCGAACCGGTCTTCGGTCAGATGAGCACCATGCACAACGCCAAACAGATATTGAACCATCAGCCCTGCAAGAAGTTCCCTCGAAACCGATCGAATCAGTCTCCCGTGACGCCTGGGCCCAACGCCGCCGGCCGTCCCCACTGACTACACGGCTCTGCAGCCAGCCCTGGTCGCGCTATTCGACCAGGACTTATCAGGACAGGCTAGAGGCGGGGAAGTACACGTGCCTCTTCTTCGAACCCGTACACCGACTTGACTTCGAGGTACTCCTCCAAGCCGTAGACGCCCATTGAGCGGCCGATACCCGATTCCTTGTAGCCACCCATCGGTGTAGTCTGATTGGGACTGGAACCGTTGTAGCAGATACGACCCGCGCGAAGTCCGGATGCGAACTCGTACCCGCGCTTGCGGTCCTCGCTGAACACGTAACCGCCAAGTCCGAAGATCGAATCGTTGGCAATCTCCAACGCTTGTTCCTCTGTGCGGTACGGCATGACGACCAAGACCGGACCGAAGATCTCCTCCTTGGCCAAGGTCATGTCGGGAGTGACGTCCGCCAGGACGGTGGGCTTGCAGAAAAATCCCTGGTCGAAGCCGTCGATACGCCCCAGGCCGCCGGTGACGACTCGCGCCCCTTCCCGCAGCCCGATCTCGATATGACGCTGAACACTGTTGAACTGCTGCGCGTGAACGAGCGGTCCGTGCGTGGTGTTCGGATCGCTCGGGTCGCCGACTCGCATCAGGTTGATCGCGTCGACCAAGAAGGGAAGGATGTCCTCCACTTGACTCTCGTGCACCAGCAACCGGCTCGGCGCATGGCAGGATTGGCCGGAGTTCGAGAAGCCGCGCTGAATGTTGAAATGTGCGGCCTTCTCCAGGTCGCCGTCGGTCAGCACGATGTTCGCGGACTTGCCACCCAGCTCCAGGCAGGTTCGCTTGACAGTCTGAGCGGCCGCCTCGCCCACCTGACGTCCCGCGGTGGTCGAACCGGTGAACGAGATCATATCCACGTCCGGGTGCCGCGAGAGCCGGTCGCCCACCACACTGCCACGACCGATTACCAGGTTGAATACACCCGGCGGAGTTCCCGCTTCATGCATGACTTCTGCCAGTGCAACGCCCGAGGCGGGCGATGCATCCGATGGCTTGAGCACCATTGTGCAACCCGCAGCGATTCCGTAGATGACTTTAATGACGGAGGTCTGAATCGGCCAATTCCATGGTGAGATGAGGCCGCACACGCCGATCGGTTCTCGTCGAATGATGGTGTCGTCGAGTTGCCGTTCAAACTCGTAATCTCGGATCACGTCCCGCGCGACTCGCATGTGACCGGCCGAGGACTTCACCTGGCCTTTGAACGAAATGGGGATGCCTACTTCTTTGGCGATCAGCTCGGACAGCTCCGTCTCGCGGCGCTCGTAGGCCGCAATAATGCGGTCGATGAGTTCGATGCGCTCATTGACCGAGGTCCTGGAGAAGCGAATGAACGCTCGCTTAGCTGCCGCTACTGCGAGGTCCACATCATCGACTCCGCCGCCCGAGGAGACAGTCGCCCACGGCTCTTCCGTCGCTGGGTTGATCAAGGGACGGGTCCCCGAGATGGACGGCGAGACCCATTCGCCGTCGATGTACAACTTGTCGAAGTGGTCCATTGACTTCCTCCAAAGCGAGCAGATTTGCTTAATGTCAGACTAATTATACGACTGCTTGGTGTCAACCTTTTTCTCATTCTAAGGGGAGGCACCCGCAACACCGTCGGTACTGACCCCTATACCAGCATCAACGGCCGCGGTGACCACGCTGCATGCGGGTAGGGTTGACGACCCGGCGACGTGGCTACCGGAAAGCCGCCCGCGGACCACCGACACCGGCGACCGCGCGGAGATGCGAATCTGCAGCCACTGTGGCTGCGACCTCCTCCCCACCGGGACACATCACATGCCATTCCAGTGCCTGTCCGCCAGCGGCTTCCAATTCCCGTGCCGCGGCCGCTCGCACGGTCGCCAGCCCGGTGCCGGAGGCGCCGACGGACAAGTCATAGGTTGGATTCATCGCGATTCTCCGGGCGAGGTTGCCGACCGGGCGGGGCGTTCATGTGGCCGGCGCGGAGAAACCAAGCCCCACGGACGGATTGACGAACAATCCATCTATAGGTAATAGTGTGACAACCTTCACTTAGGTCAGTCAGTTTTCCTTGATGTCAAGAAAGTGTGTCTAGGTCAATGCGCTTACAGGTCAAGCACCGGTACCTGGCGCGCCACCCTCAACGCGTGGGCTGTGCTGATGTTGCTGATCGTCGTATCGCTGGCAGTGACACTTGCCAGCCTGGCGGGCGACCCCATTTGGGTGGCGTCTGCGTCGGCGAGTGTTCTCGCGCTTGCCACGTTCGGTATCGTCAGCAACCTGATCAGCTGCCGGACCGGTGGCTCCCCCTCGCGGACCGGTCTCGCACATCAGGTGCTCCGCTACTTCGCTGGAACGTCCGTCCGTCTTGCGCGGGAACGCATGTTTTCTCGCCGGAGTGGTTTGTTGCGGTCGTGGGGCGGCACTACTCACCCCGCTGTCCGCTGGGTCGCCGAGGGCAGCGCGAGCTCTCGGCATCCGAGTTGCCACTCGTACGGTTATCGAGTGTTGCGGCTTGTCAGTGCCACAACGGATTTCGCTCGCGAAGCACGCCAAGGCGGCCCTCGACAGCAACATCGCCGCGCTGCGCGGCGAGGACCCTACGGCCCAGTGCCGGTCAACCCGTCCGCACATCAGGGTAAGCGTCGAGTGGAATCAGTTGTGATCAGTCTTCCTTGTACAGAACAGTTTTCGGAGGCGAAATGAGCTCGACCATCCAAGGGCTACCCGAGGGCAGCATCGTGCCGGATACTGAAGCCCAGCGCCGGCTGGACACCGGCCAATGGTCGGTCACCTCGTTGAGTACGTTTCTCGACGATGCGGTAGTCAAGTACCCCCAGCGGGTGGCGGCGGTAAGTGTTGACCACCATGGTCAGGCGGTACGGGAAATGACGTTCGCGGAGCTGGACGAGATGAGCCGCAGGGTCGCGGCGGGGCTACAGGCGCGGGGCGTGCGTCCCCGTGACGTGGTGACGGTGATGATGACGAACTCGGCAGAGTTTCTCGGGATCGTCTACGGCATCCTGCGGGCGGGTGCGACGTACTCGGGAATTCCGATCACGTATGGGACCCACGAAGTCGAATTCATGACCAAGACAACCGGCACAAAGATGCTGATCGTGTCCCGCTTCCACGGCGGTCGCGACGTCGTGTCCACGGCAATACCCGCGAGAGTGCGCGACGACGAGGGACTGGAGGTCGTGATCGTCGGCGAGCCAGTCGGTGACACCGTCACGCTCGATTCCCTGATGTGCCCAGCCGACACGTTCGAGCCGGTTCCCGTCGACCCTCTCGGGATCGCGCAGCTCGCCTTCACGTCGGGAACGACGAGCGAACCGAAGGCCGTGATGAATCTGCACACCACGCTTGACGTGGTGGTTCGCGGCTGGGCCGCCCATGTCGGGCACGACTCGCTCGGGCAACCGATGCGCAACCTCGTCATGTCGCCAGTCGGACATTCGACGGGATTCTTCTGGGGAGCCCTTCTGACGGTGCACCTCGGAGGCACGGCGGTCTTCGTGGAGAAATGGAGCCCGGAAGTCGGGGCACAGATCATCCACGGGGCTCGCATCACCTGCATGGTCGGCTCACCGACTTTCCTGATCGACTTGCTGCGGACCGCCGGCCTCACCCGAGAGGAGGCTGACACGCTCTCACTTATCGTCGTAGCCGGTGCGCCGATCCCGCGGCCGCTGATGGCCGAGGCGGAGCGAGCGCTCGGATGCGCGGTGATTCCCGCGTGGGGTATGACCGAGTTCGGTATTGCGGTCTCCGGCCGGCCGGGTCTCGGGAACATCAACCGTGAGACCGATGGTGTGCGGCTCGACAGTGCCGAGATCAGCATCCGCGATCCCGAGGGTGCCGAGGCGCCCGACGGCACCGAGGGTGCCTTGTGGCTGCGCGGTACGGGCATGTTCGTCGGGTACTACCACCGTCCTGAGGCGACGCAGGAGGCATTCGACGGCGAGGGTTGGTTCGCGACCGGCGACACCGCGGTGCGTGATTCGCAAGGGTCGGTGACCATCACCGGCCGCACCAAAGACATCATCATCCGTGGAGGCGAAAACATCCCGGTGGGCTCAGTCGAAAGCCTGATCTTCCGGCATCCCGGGGTGACCGAGGTGGCGGTCGTCGGTTATCCCGACGAGCGGCTCGGTGAACGAGCATGTGCATTCCTGCGTTGTCAGGCGGGCACGTCGTTGAACGTCGACGAACTCCGGATCTTCTTGACCGAGTCCGGCCTCGCCAAGCGGTACTGCCCCGAGCGGGTGATAGTCGTCGACGATATGCCGAAGACCATGAGCGGAAAAATCCGCAAGGTCGAGCTGCGCGAGCGACTCGCCGTCGGAGCGTCCGCACAGCCATCCGGAACCGTCAGCACGTGATTCTAGATGGCTCAATCTGCACCAGTAACCTACTCGACTTTCACTTTGATTGAAGGTGTTTGATGTCCGGGTCTCCCTCCGCTGCCGACGTGAGACGCGTGGGTCTTGCCAGCCTGATGGGCACGACGATCGAGTACTACGACTTCTTCGTGTACGGCACGGCAGCTGCGCTGGTGTTCGGTCAGGTCTTCTTTCCGAACTCGAATCCACTGACCGGGACCCTCCTGTCGCTCGCGACATTCGGGGTGGCATTCGTGGCACGCCCGCTTGGTGGAATCATTTTCGGCCATCTCGGGGATCGTGTGGGCCGCAAGGCCGCGCTGGTGACAACCTTGTTGATAATGGGGGTCGCGACCGTCGCGATCGGGCTGGTTCCCTCCTACGGTGCCATCGGGATCGCGGCACCGATCCTGCTGGTCGTCCTTCGGTTCGTGCAAGGCATCGCGCTGGGCGGTGAGTATGGCGGGGCGGTCTTGATGACAGTCGAGCACAGCCCGCCAGGCAAACGGGGCTTCTACAGCTCCTGGGTGCAGACCGGCGCCCAGTTCGGACTGATTATTGCCAACGTCGTGTATCTGGTCGTCGGGTCTGCGATGGGCGACGACGCCTTCCTGAGTTGGGGATGGCGTATTCCGTTCTGGGTCAGCAGCCTGCTGGTGATTCTTGGGCTGATGATTCGGCTGCGGCTGGAGGAAAGTCCCGAGTTCAAGGCGCTCAAAGAGTCCAACGACATCCTTCCTGCCCCTGTCCTGGTCGTCTTTCGTCATCACATGAAAGAAGTTCTGCTGATCGCCGGCGCAGCCGTCGGCAATTCCGTGACGTTCTACGCGGCGACTGTGTTCGGTCTGTCGTATGGGGCCACAAAAGGCTTCAGTCGCAACGAGATGCTGGTGATCATCATCGTGGCAGCGGCGTGGGTCATCGCGGCGAGTATCTTCGTCGGCGCCCAGAGCGACGCCTTCGGCCGCAAGCCGATTTTCATCATGGGCAACCTGGCGATTGCCGCGACGGTCTTCGGATGGATGAAGGCCATCGACACCGGCAATCAGGCTGTGGTGTTGATCGCGTATCTGGTACTGCTGACCGGTTATTCGATGACGTGGGGCACCATCGGCGTCTTCTTCGCCGAAGCGTTCCAGGGTGCAGTCCGGTACACAGGCCTGTCGCTCGGATTCACCATCGGCGTCATCGTCGGTGGCGCAGTGACGCCCCTGGTTCTCACCAAGCTCGTCGCCGACACGTCTTCGGCGATGCCAGTAGTGCTTTGGGTCGCCGGGTCGACGATCCTCTCAGCCCTGTGTGCCATTCCCATGAGGCAGATCGACGACGGCGTGGGAGGGCTCGGTACCACGCCCAGTCGAACCGGTCGAACGGCTCCACAGCTTTGACAGCAGCACCCATCTATTGCAAACTGCCATACTGCGTCCCAAGAGGTTTCGTCGGTCCTGTAAGGCCATCGCTGTGGTCGCTGCAAGAGAACTGTCGCCAGGAGCCTTCATCGAAGGACATGCGACGGGGGCATCATCGAGCGATTCCGCGTCAATCACCTCCAACGAGTATGAGAACGCATTTCCCGGGCGCAGTCCATGGAAGCGCTCAGCTCGACGGCCGACATTGCCGACTACCGTGCTGTCGTGGGGCCGCCCACACGTTCGGTCGGTTCTTCACCGGTCAGGTCATCGCCGCGGGCAAGTTCCCGCCGGCCAAGGTTCTGATCGCAGGAGCCGGTGTCGCCGCGATCGGCGCCGCGAGCAGCCTCGGTGCGATCGTGCGTACAACCGATCCCGAATAAGAGAGGACCGAGATGCGCACTACAGCAGACTCTTCCGTATCGTCCCGGCTTCCCATGACTTGGTTCTGGGACTGGCAGCTCCGAGCACGCTGCCGCGGGATGGACATCAATGTCTTCTTCCCCCTGGATGACGAGACACGCGGTGACCGTCTTCGTCGAGAGCGCGTTGCCAAGCAGATATGTCTCGGCTGCCCCGTCCTACGCGAGTGCCGCAGCTACGCTGTGGCGTCGCTGGAAGAAAGCGGGATCTGGGGTGCCACCTCCGAAGTTGACCGCCGGTACCTGGCCCGCTCGTCGCCTCGGCGGACCGGCGATCCAGAAACCACCCACCCACGAGTGCCGCCACAGCATTTGGCGCCAAGAGGATTACGCAGGCTCACCGGGTGAACAGCCTCGCCGAGTGGCGTGAGTGCATATCTGGGCAGACGCGAGCCTGTCTCGACCATAACGAAGGCCTCAGACAGGGCGCACAACTTTGGACGATTGAACGTAACGCGCATCATTCACTTCGTTCGTCGGCGACGATTACCGTTCTGACTACGCGGTTGAATCTAGTTGCTAACGAATCGCGTGCTGGCCAATGCGCCATTCGCGAGACCTCCGCGTGGGAGCGCCCTCGGAAGAGGAGGCGAATACCACTGATTGATAGGTCGTTTCAGGGTCTGCTGATCGTTGTCGCCTCTTCGTCGCGATGGATTAATATTCGCCAGCTTGACGAGCACGGTTAATGACTTACAATTATCTAAGTGGGTCCACCATGCCAACGGTAGACGTGACGCACAGTATTCCCGTTGATCAGCCCCGCCAGGAGCTTTACAGCTCGGAACTCTACGGCTGGCGGGTAGTTCGTTGCTTTTGCAGAGGTGACTGCACCACTCAGTTCGATCGATAGGAGCGCAATGCCCGAAGGCAACCAGAGAAAGTACCTGGAGCAGCAAGAACTCGGTGCATGTTCGACGTCGCCGCCCCTCTCCAGCGCCGGTACACGTATGGCCGACATCCCAGTAGCTCTACGTAAGCATGGGAGGGATTGGCGTTATCGTCGACGCGCAGACCTGCAAAGGGCACTCTTGGGACTTCCCCACCCAAGCGCTGATCCACAGGATTTCATTGGATTCGCCCACTCCTGGCTGCCGTATGGCGGCGCGCCGGACGAGGACATCTTTGAGAAATTCGGGATGACACGTACACGCTTTATCGAACGACTCTGGCACACAATTCGGGAGTCTCATGCCGATCCACGTCTCTCTGCGAGGTTGGCCGCCGTTTACCGTCCACCTGGCACAGGTTGGAGAAAGCCAGTAACTACTGGCACAGGTAGAGAAGCCAGTAACGAACGACCCGAATGACTTTCTGAGAAACTGAATAGCACGACACGAAACGTGTTACAACGTTGATGATTAAGAAAATGCCGTGAGCCGGCGTTCTCCTCGATGCGGGAGGTGCAATTGGGCTCCGGGAGATTGGGACGATCCAGGTCTGCTGTGCGAGCAACCGGCCAGGGGCAGCCTCCCCGGGGTGACGTCCTTGCACCGAGTCCGTTGACGTGCTCGACGAGGGTTGCGTTCGCGGTCGGATTCTTCTCGGTGAGCCGTGGGACCTTGTTGCGCACATCCCGTCGGTGAACGTCGTTGTGGAGCGCACGGTGCCGGCAAATTCCTTGCCGAGCGGACTGAACGGGACCTGTCCGATTCCAGCCCGGCCAGGGTTGGCAAGATCTCCCCCGTGTCCACAGCAAGTACTCGCTGCAGGACGGTGATCCGCTGATGTCACGGAAGATTCCTCGGACAGCCCGAAGTGCCGCGCCTTGCCCTCATGAATCAACTCCCCTACGGTCCCCACGACGTCCTCGACAGGCAGGCACATCTGAGTCGACGCGGTGCTGGTAGAACAGGTCGCTTCGGTGACGCCTCGGGGATGCGACGTATCCGCTCTGGTCGGCTCGAGACGGAACCGTGTTGCCTTCGATGCGCCAACCACTTCGTGGCAATTACGACCTGGTCACGAACCGGTTCAACTACCTCATTGACGTTGGGCTGCGGGTCGACGCGACCACATCTAATCCTGCGGTAGGCCGATCGCCAGGGGATCACGTTGGCGAGCACGGTCTCTACGATTCCCCGGCGACAGGGCAGCATCACGGGCCCCGGTAGTCCCGCACCGTGCGCAGCCGACGGCCGACCGTGGTGATTCGCGGCACCGCACCACCCCGTAGCAGGTCGTCGCGACCCGAGGGAGTTCTCGTCGAGCGCCCTTCCTGTAGTGGTGGTTCACAGGGTGTCCATCGAAGGCAATCTGGAGAAGCTCCCGGCCACCGGACGCGCTGGGTGGTTCGATGCACAGGGAGCCAGACCAAGCCGGACTGGCGATAGGTCGCCGGATGACAACATGCGCGAGCTCATGCCCCCTACGGGGACCGCTTTTGTACGGCCTGCATCCTGTCGGAGCAGGTCAGTGTACGGGAGCGTTTGTCGCACACCTGCCCCACTCGGGTTCTGGGAATTTCAGTCTCCGGATCGACTCGCGACGTTCCATTTGTCTCGCCCAGCGCATCCATCGACTACAATCTACAATACTGTCATATCTTTTACGTAGTCTGCGTGGGATGTAGGGGAGCCAGATGTTTACACCACAGCAAAAGGGATTCCCGCCGAGGTGATCGCGCACCCCTTGGAGGACGCCTGCATCTGCGAGACTGTAGGACAATTGCCGACCGCCGAACGGTCGCGCGTCCAACCACAACTGGAGACCCGATGGCATCTACCGCAAACAAATCCTTCAAGGCGACGCAGGTCACCCGGCCGCGAGATCAGGTGGAGGCACAGCTCCGGGAAGCGATCTTGGACGGTCGTTTCGCGCAGGGCGACAAGCTTCCGCCCGAGACCGAGCTCGCTCAGCTGTTCGGTGTGAGTCGACCCACCGTTCGCGAGGCCCTCGGCGCCCTCGTCAGCTCTGGGCTGATTCGCAAGATCCCTGGCGTCGCTGGCGGCAGTTTCGTCAACACCGTGACGCCCGACTCTCTGAGCCAGATGCTCAGCGAGTCAATGGACACTATTTTGCGAATTGGCGCGCTAGACGTCGACGAGATCACCGAAGTCCGTCGTGTTCTCGAGATCCCCGCGGCGCAGTGGGCGGCGCGCAACCGCAGCGATGAGGATATCGCCACGATGCAGTCAGTCATCGACCAGCAGAAGAAGATCACCATCGACGACCCGAACATTCCGGAATACGACCTGCGTTTCCACACCGCCATCGGTTTCGCCTCCGGCAATCGCCTGCTGGCCGCATTCATCGCCGCGGTGCACAACGCCACCCATCCAGCGCAGTTCCTCGAGGTCACCCGCGATGTTGCACAAAAGACAGTTCGGCAACACATCGCCATTGCCAAGGCCATCGAGTCAGGCGATGCGGACAAAGCTGGGGAGGAGATGCGCAAGCATCTTGACTTCGTTCTTCGCTACTCACTACCTTGCTGATTCTCGAGAACTGCGTGCAAAGTCTTCCGAAGTTAGTTGTTATCCGACCAGTAAGTTGCAGTTTGCTCATCCGCCGCCAAATGACCCGTCGCCCGGTGGTAGGCAGCGAGGGGACCGCAGCCGCGGTCCCCTCGCTGTGACCGTTGACTGGCCACTATCCGGGTGCCAGTCAGCGACGTCGGCTACCGATCGGGCTCTCCGATTCGGTGCAACCGGCCTGGAAGCGCCGGTGATGACCCACTTGAACGATGACAGTGTGGACGTGGTCGATATCCCTGCGAAGCTGGCCGCGCGGGGGCGGCTGCTCTCCACCAGTCACGGCCAAGAGAAGTCCGGTCGGCGCTTCGAGTTCCGTTGAGCAGAACCGGACCTTCGACATGCATGTCCATGCCCGACGCGTCCTCGAAGCGGATACGTTTACCACCGACCATATTGTTGACCAGCACACTGAATTTCGGCTCCGGATTGCCATCAGCGCGAGCAGCAGCTCTCGGCCCTAGGGAGGCGAAGGATGACCCGATCAATTCCTCGGTTCAGGTTCGCCCAGAACAGACTGGCGCCGGCGCGGTCCAGCGGCCACCGGTCGGCATTGCTGCCGCGGACTCCGTGCACGGGCCTCCACTCCACGCCGTCGCTCATCGGCGGGTCTATGGTCGGTGGTCGTTCCAGTCGATCTATACCCCCGGCTCGAGTTCCCGCCTCTACCTCCCTCTCACCCGGCAGCCGTCTCGCGCGCCGCGGTAAGTCGGGTGTCCCGGGCCACGAGCATGCTTTGTACCTGGTTAGTCCCGTCATAGATCTCTGCGATCTTCGCATCGCGCAGCCGACGTTCCGCGCCGACCGAGACTCGGTCACCGTCGGGACCGAGCAGCTCGACACAGCTCGCCGCAACCCTGGTGCCCAAGGTGGTGCAGTGCATCTTCAGCAGTGAGACCTCGGCGACCGGTTCGTCTACGCTCTGGTCGACCTGATCGGACACCGACATCAGCATGGCGCGAGCGGCAGTGATCTCTCCGCGGAGACGCGCAAGATCGAACTGGAGATCCTGCGCTTCGGCAACCTTCGACGACAGCAAATCACGCTCCATCGCCCAGGCAACGACGGAGTCGAAGGCGCCCTGTGCGAAGCCGACGCCCTGCGCGGCGGCACTGATGCGCGAACGGGTCACCGAACGCAGTAGCAACGCATAGCCTTCGCCCTCAGCGCCCATCCGGGCGGCCACCGGAATCCGGCAATCTTGGAAGGACAACGCAACGGTGGAAGCGCCCTTCTGCCCCAGCTTCTTCATCGGCGCCCCGGCCTCGAATCCCGCAAGTCCCGCGGTCTCCAGCAGGAATGCGGTCACTCCGCCCTTTCCGCGCGAGGGGTCCACCGTCGCGAAGAGGACTATGACGTCCGCTCGATCGCCGTTGGAGATAAAGGTCTTCTCGCCGTTGACGACGTACTCATCGCCCTCGCGACGGGCCACGGTGCGCATCGCCCCGACATCCGAGCCGGCTCCAGGCTCGGTGAGCGCGATCGAGCCGACAGCCGACCCGTCGCAGAGCCGAGGAACCCAGGTCTGGATCTGTTCCGGGGAGCCCTGCAGCTGGATCGGGTGGGCGCAGTGCATCTGCGTCATGTACACCGTAGAGGTAGAACCGCAGGCCGCGGCGATACGAGACAGCGCCTCTGCATAGGTTGCCGTGCTGGTTTCTGCACCGCCCAGGGACTTCGGGGCCAGCATGACGCCGAGCCCGGATTCCGCGAGATCGGCCAGCCCGGCTGTCGGGAATTCGGCGGCGATGTCGACCGCGGCCGCCTGCGGTTCGATCGTGCGCTCGATCACTCGGTCAACGGCGTTGACCACATCTGGATCGACTGACGCCCACTGTGATTTCATGATTCCTCCCGCTCGAAGATCGGCGCCCGACGCTCGGCGAAGGAGATGATCCCCTCCTGGCCGTCACGCGAGGCGATGGAGATCGCCGCCAGCGCGGCCTCGTGATCCAGTGCGGAGGCGACGAATGCCGGACGCGCGGCATCGAGGATGTTGGCGGTGCCGCGTCGGCTCCCGGTGGCAATTAGCTCGGCCAGACGGCGTGCTTCCGTCGCGGCTTCGGCGGGTGCCAGTGGCGGCACCGACAGCAGGCCGATCTGCCAAGCCCGATCGGCGTCGATCCGCTCGCCTCCCAGCATGAGTAGCAGGGCGGCCGGCTTGCCCACGGACATCGCGAGCCGTTGCGTACCACCGAATCCTGGAATGCAGCCGATACGCGCCTCGGGCAGTCCGAACCGGCTACGACTCGATGCCACCACCAGGTGGCAGGCGAGCATCAGCTCGAAACCGCCGCCGAGCGCGTAGCCGTCGACTTCGGCGATGACGGGGACGACAGAGTCGGCGATCGTCGACATGGTCCGCTGTCCGGCATGGATGAAGGCCTGTGCGTCCTCGATCGGAAGGGCGCGGATCTCATCGAGGTCCGCGCCGGCGCTGAAGGCGCGTTCCCCACTGCCGCGGATCACGATGCAGCCCACCGAGGTGTCGTGGCGTGTTCCTTCGACCGTGTCTCGGATCTCGCGCAGCACCTGCGCGTTGAGTGCGTTGAGCTGTTCGGGGCGGCTGATCTCGATGGTCAGCACTCGCCCGTCCTGCGAGGTCTCGATCACGGAACCCACAATGTCTCCCTTCCTACCAGTTCGGAGATGGTCTTCTCATCGAGCCCGATCTCGGTGAGGATCTCGCGGCCATGTTCGCCGCGCATGGGTGCCGGAATCCGGGCTTGCCGGTCTTCGGGATCGGACGCCAGTCGCCATGGCGCTCCCACGCCGCGGAACACTCCCGCCACCGGGTGCTGGTAGTCGACGATCGCCTTGCGGGCCTCGACCTGTGGGTCGGCAACCACTTCTGACAGGAAGTTGATCCGGCTACAGGGCACGCCGACGTCTTGCAGCAGCTTGAGCGCCTCATTGGAGGACAGTGCGTTCAGGCGTTCCTGGAAGGCTCCGACGACCTCTTCGCGGTTGGCCCGGCGATCGGCATTGGTCGCCAAGTCCTCGCGCTGTGCCAGTTCGTCGAGTCCCAGCGCGGCGCAGGACCGCTGCCAATGCCGATCGTTGCCGATCGCGACGACGATGGGCCGGTCCGCGGTACGCATCGGCTGGTAGATCGCGACCACCGAATCGGTGCCACCGCAGGGCTTGGGTTCTTCGTCGCCGGCCAGGAAGCTGGCAATGCGCGGCGACATGAATGCCAAGTCGGCCTCCAGGAGAGCGACGTCCACGATCTCGCCTTGGCCGGTCTGCTGCTGACGCACCAGTGCCGCAGCCACCGCGAAGGCTGCAACGGTGCCCGCGGCCACATCTGAGAGCGCGGTGCTGACCCGCTGTGGGACTCCGTCGACGCCGGTCACGCTCATCATCCCGGACCGTGCCTGGGCAATCAGGTCGTAGCCGGGCAGCCCGGCATCCGGACCGGTGAGCCCGAAGCCGGAGAACGCGCAGATCACCAGCTGTGGGAAACGTTCGCGCAGGCCGTCGAGACCGAGTCCGTGCTTGTCCAGTTTCACCGGGTTCAGGTTCTCGATGAAGACGTCGGCGGACTCGAGCAGCTGGAATAGGACCTTGCGGCCCTCCTCCCCGCGGATGTCGAGACACATGCTGCGCTTATTGCGGTTCACCGAAAGGAACCAGGCTGCCTCACCATTGAGAAAGGGCGGC
Organism: Rhodococcus mengyinensis; assembly: GCF_048381435.1. NCBI lineage: Bacteria > Bacillati > Actinomycetota > Actinomycetes > Mycobacteriales > Nocardiaceae > Rhodococcus > Rhodococcus mengyinensis. Next base: position 75,195 of record NZ_JBLWIT010000138.1, read on the forward strand.
CCCCAGCCCCGGGCATCATCGCCCCCCAGAGGTTCGATCTTGATGACGTCGGCACCCATGTCGGCAAGGTACATCGAGGTCGTCGGTGCGGCGTAGGAGGAGGAGATGTCGACGACTCGCACGCCGTGCAATGGCCCGCTGCCTGTACTCATGCTCGTCTCCTTCGCCTCTGCTGATCTGGTTTCATGTGACGTCATTGGTGCCGTCCCGTCCGCGGACCCAAGCCGCGTTCGGCGACCCGTGCGACGTGCAAGCGTCTGCCGCCGGTGCGCGCCTGGATGCCGATTGCGTCACGCAGCAGCCCGGTGAGCGGGTACTCGTCGATGTAGCCGTAGCCGCCGTGCGCCTGAATGGCGTCAATGCACACCGACGTCGCCGCACGTCCGGCGGTGGCGGCGAGGTTGTCGATCGAGGTGCGGTCCTCCAGTGCCCGATCCAGGGCAGTCTCGACTCCAGCCACCGTGAGATCCATGTCGGCGACGAGCGCGCGCAGCCCGGCGAAGGACCCGATTGGCACTCCGAATTGATGCCGTTCGAGCACATAGGATTGGGTCTCTGAGAGTGCTCTTCGAGCTACGCCCGCGAGAGCGGCGCCGGTGAGCAGATCCCACAGGAAAGCGGCCTCGGCGGCGGAGCCTTCGAGGGCGGCGGCACCGTCGGGAATCGTCACCGAGACGAGGTCCGCCCGCTGCAGCCCCGTGCGGGCCTCGTGGTCCACCGACGGTGCCAGATCCGCCCAGGACACCACGTGCAGGGAGGACGTGGTGCTATCCAACACCACCACCGCGTCCGGTCCCAGGGCGCCGGCCAGCACCGGACGCGATCCCGGAACGGCGAGGGCGAAGGTCGGTTCGGTGGCGGCCTCGGCATCGATGGCACGATCGGCCACGTACCGGCTCGCCAGCACGAACGCCAGCGAGGGATCGGTCTGGGCGACGGTCCGAACGGTGTACGCCAGCCACTGGAGGGCGTCGGGTTCGTCCGCTGTGTCCCGCGCGAGTTCCAAGAGGCCGGTCTCGCTCAGCGAGTTCCGCATGGCAGACAGCGCACTCTCGCCGTCAGCTGCCGAGGAGACGACCTTCGAGACGACCGCGAGAAAGTCTGTGAGTTCTGGGCTGACTGAAGTCACCGGTGGAACCTCGCACGGTCGGGTTCGCGCCGCTGCTCGAAGGACTGCGACATCTCGTCCGCTTCCTGGGTGCTGCGGTAGGCCGTGAGCAGCAGGTCGTGCGCGATGCGCGCCTGCCCGACGACGCCTGAGTGACGACCAGAGAAGGCGGTTTTCAGCGCGCTGAGGGCGAACGGGCCTCGCTGCCGGAGAGTTTGAGCGATCTCGTGGGCATGTGCCACCGGGTCGTCGGCGATGTCGTTAACTAGTCCCATGTCGAGCGCCTGCTCGGCAGTGTATTTACGGTTGAGGTACCACATCTCCTTGGCCCGTCGCCGGCCGATCGTTTCCTCCAGGTACCAGGTGCCATAACCGGCATCGAAGCTGCCGACCATCGGGCCGACCTGCCGGAATATTGCGTGCGGTGCGGCAACGGTCAGGTCGCAGACCACCTGCAACACGTTGCCCCCGCCGACCGCGTAGCCGTTAACCGCTGCGATGACGGGCTTCGGCATGGTGTCGATGAACTCGTACAGGTCGATCACCGGCATCACGCTGGAGTAGTCCAGCGAGGCAAGCTCCTCGTGCTCGCCGCCGATGCAGAAGAACTTGTCTCCCGCGCCGGTCAGCACGGCGACGTCGATGCTCTTCGTCTCACGCACCATGCGGAAGGCGTCGAGAAGCTCCCTCGCGGTCACGAAGCGGAGCTTGTTGGCGTTTTCCGGGCGGTTGATCGCGATGGTCGCCACCCCTGCATCCACAGTGACGACGATGTCCTCAAATGTCATAGCACTACCACTTCCGCAACGTCGGTCTGACCGTGGCCAGCCCTTCCTAGTTGGTAACTTGTTGACAGCAAGTTATATTATCTTACAGATAGTTGCAAGGGTCCCCACCCTTTCAAGCGAGCCACGAACCGAGGAGACGCGATATGACCACAGCTTCCACCCCGATCTGCGTAATCGGAGCGGGCACCATGGGACGTGGAATCGCACAGGTGGCACTGACCGCGGGCCATCCGGTGAGCCTGGTCGATCCGCAGCAGGCCCAGCTGGAGGCCGCCGCCACCGAACTCGCGGCACGCCTCGCCAAACGCCATCCGGAGGTCGCAGCCAACCTGGATGCACAGCTAGGCACGTATGCCGCCATCGATCAGGCCCCCAACCACCCGGACACCGTTGTGATCGAAGCCGTCCTCGAGTCGCTGGAAGTAAAGGCCTCGGTATTCGCCGCAGCCGCCAAACACTTCGGGGACCGGTGCATCCTGGCCACCAACACCTCCTCGCTGTCGGTAACCGAGATCGCCGCCCGCTCGCCGCTACCGGATCGCGTGGTCGGATTGCACTTCTTCAATCCGGTTCCGGTGATGAAACTGGTCGAGGTAGTCACCGGCCTGCAGACCGATCCGCAGGTCACGGATCGCATCGACGAACTAGCCGTGACCTGGGGCAAACAGGTGGCGCGCGTCAAGAACGCCCCCGGCTTCATCGTCAACCGGGTCGCACGTGGCTTCTACGGCGAGGCGCTGCGGGTCCTGCAGGAACAGGCCGCCTCGCCCGCCACGCTGGACGCCGCATTGCGGGGCGCCGGGCAGTTCCGGATGGGTCCGTTCGAACTGATGGACCTGATCGGCAACGACGTCAACGCCGCAGTCACCCGATCGGTGTGGACCGCGTTCAACTTCGACCCACGCTTCGAACCCTCCCGGATCCAGGACGAACTGGTATCGGCAGGCCGCTACGGACGCAAGCGCGGCCACGGCTTCTACTCGTACGCCGAGGACGCGGCCCCTCCGTCTCCGGCTCTCGTCAGCCCCGGCGACCTTCCCGGCACCGTCGGCTTGCGCGGACAGTGTGGTCAGCTGAAGGCGATCATCAGCCGCGCGGACATCGCCGCCGAACCGCTCGACGGTGACGGCACCGAGCTCGTACTCGACGAGGCGATCGTCATGGTCACCCGCGGACTGACCGCCCACGCCGAGTCCGCAGCGCGGGGAGGGGCGCCGGTGGTGGTGATCGATCGATGGATCTCGGCGGAGAACGCCACCGGGCTCGCGGTGGCCGCGTCGCATCCCGAGGCACTGTCGACGGTCGCCGCGTTACTGGACCGCGCGGGCATTCACGCGTACCCGGTCGACGACGTGCCTGGTCTCATTGCGGCCCGGACTCTCGCGGTGATCGCCAACGAGGCCTGGGAGACGACCCTGCACGGGGTCGCGACCGCCGATGACATCGATGTTGCGATGCGGTTGGGCACCAACTACCCGGCCGGCCCATTCGAGTGGACCGCGGTCTGGGGCGCGGGCGCAGTCGTGGGGATCCTCGACCGGCTGTGGGAGACGTACCACGACACTCGCTACCGTGCGAGCCGAGCCCTCCGGGACGCCGCCGTCATCTGACGCGGCAGACGCACAGAGCACCCTCGTCAGAAGGAAGGGAGGTGCTTCCACCTGGAAGCACCTCCCTTCTTTCCGGCTCACCGCGGTGGGGTATCCGAGTGCCGCCTGAGCCAATCGACCACCCCCGGCATGGTCTTCTTCCGCGCGGCTGACCCCATCAGGGCGCCCGCGTGGCCACCGGGGATACGCAGGATCTCCACGTCATCGGACCCAACCAGCTCGGCGAGTGGTTCCGAGTTCGCGGGCGGCACGAACTCGTCCTTCTCCGCGATGATCATCAACAGCGGAATGGTGATCGAATGCAGGTCCACGGGCCGGCCCGCCAACTCCGCTCCCCCGTTGACCAATCGATTCCCTCGGACGTAATCCTCCACCATCTCTACAAAAGATGGTGCGGCCATCGATCGATGGTCCCACGCCCAGTGGTTGATGGCGCGGTGCGCGTCGGCGTAGCCGTCCCGCCACAGGTTCTCCCACAACGTGACGTACTGGACGATGTCCGAGGTCGGCTGCAACAGCCGGAACATGCCCCGGACGGCATCCTCCGGGACGAGGCCCGTCATCTCGTCCACCACATGGCGGGTCTCCAGCCGGCCGTCCTTGAAGCCGGTGAGAAACCCGGGGGCATGGTCGTAGTCGCAGGGCGGAGCGAACAGAACCGCGTTCCGTACCGGCACGTTGCTCCGGCTGCCGAGCAGCAGAGTCAGCATGAGCGAGCCCATGCAGTAGGCCGCCACCGACACCTCGCCTGCGCCGCCGATCCTGCGCACCGCATCGACAGCAGGCACGAAGTAGCCGTCCATATACGTTCCGAGGTCGTGCTCCCCTTCAGCCGCCTCCGGCCGTCCCCAATCGAACAGGAACACGTCGAAGCCCTCCGCGACCAGTTTCTCCGCCCATGAGTTTCCCGGAAACAGGTCGAAGATCGCCGAGTCACCAACCAACCCCAGGAACATCAGTACCGGTGGCCCATGCCGCACGTCGTCATTGTGGTAGCGCCACAGCTTCGCCTTCCCGAACGACCACACTTCGTCCTTCGGCGTGTTACCCACCTGAGGGGGCGGGCGCCGCGCGATCAGCTCGATGCCCCGCCGGGCACGCAACTGCGTGCGCTCGACCTCACGGACCAGTCCGCGTGCGATATCCACCACCGGGCCGATCGGACTCATTCTGAATCCGTCGACTCTCGCTCGGTGACGGCCTGTTCACGACGCATGGCCAGCAGTTCACGTTGCACCTTGATGAGATCCCTGCGCAGAACGCGCACCTCGGCATGGGACGGGATCCCGACCAGGTGCAGACCGAAGCCCACCACCGCCTCGACGGGGGCAATCACCGCCTTCTTCACGCGTCCCACCTTGAGGGAGAACACTTGGAAGTCCGCGGAGCTGGTCGCGTTCTCCAGCGGGGCGCCGATCCGACGCTCGACACCGTCGAATGCCTTCCGCCACAGAGGCGACTCAGCGGCCATGCCCGCCACGCTCCTTCTCGAGCGGGTACCGCCAACGGACCAGCGCGTTGGTGTACTGGTACGGATATGCGCTCCACGGTGCGGACCGCACCATCCCGGCCATCTGTTCGGGAGTCACGACCTGCGCCCCCGTCCACGCGGAACTCTCATCGTGGTGGTCTGCACCGAAGAACTCGGCGATGGCGTTGCCGGCTCCTGAGGCATCGTCATGGAGCATGTAGTGTCCCCAGCCCTCGAAGATGCGCAGCCGCGCGTTCGGCAGGTAGCCCGCCAGGATCGCACCGTTCGCCATCGGGATGATCCGATCACCGGATCCACTCAGGACCAGCGTCGGGTGGGCGACGGTAGGCAGCCACGGGAGGCTGTTGAACCTCGACATCGCCATCATTTGCAGCGTGTACCCGCGCATTGTCGGCGCCGCGCCGTGGTGCCAATCGGCCATCAGCTCCTTGAGTGCGATGCTGTTCTTCTCCTCCGGGGCAAGGTTCACCAGCTTCATCGTCGCCCGGTACGCGACCTTCGAGTGGTGCCGCGCGGGGGTCATCACAGCCATCAGCGCCAACATCGACCCCGGTACCGCTCCGGCTCCACACGTCGTGCTGACCAGCGCCAGGCGTCGCACCCGCTCCGGCGCCTGGCGGGCGAGCTGTTGCGCGACCGCGCCGCCGAGTGAATAGCCGAGCACGTCCGCGGATTCGTGACCGAGCGCGTCGAGCACCTCGGACGCGACATCGGCGATGTACGAGAGGCTGTACGGCAGATAGGGCGCCTGCGAGCGTCCCACACCCGGCGCATCGAAGGTGATCACCTGGAAGTCCTCGAGGTGTGGCAATAGCGGCCCCCACATCGCGACGTTCGCCCCCAATCCGTTGATCAGTAGCAACGGCGGTCCCTCGCCGTGGACGCGGACGCGGACCTGCCGGCCGTATATATCCAGGTACTGCTCGTTCACGGTCATCGTCCCCCACTCATCCGGCCACCTCGTCTATGCCCCACAACCGATTCCGCGCCTGATTCACATCCACCCGATGGGTGAGCAGCATCAAGTCCCGGTTCTCACCGTCGCTGTCCCGAACGAAATCGACGAGCAGCGCCTCCGGCTCGAACCCGATGTCCTGGAACATGGCGACCAACGCATCCTGTGCCGCGATCACCTCGACGTACACGTGGCTGCAGCCGAGCTTGACCGCCTCCAGCAGCGCCGCACGGGCCAGCGCCCGCCCGACGCCGCGGCCCCGATACGCCGCACCCACCACGACGCGGATCTCGGCGACGTGCGACGACCAACCCTCCCCCGCGAACGCACCCGCCAATCCGGCGATCTCACCGGCACCGTCGAGCGCGGCCAGCCGCACTGCCGCCGTCTCCCGTTGGTAGTCAGCGAAAACCTTCACGGGATCAGACAGGTCCTCCTTGAGGAAACGTCGTCCCTCACCCGCCAAGGCCATCGCGAACCGCGTGAACGCGTCGAGGTCCCCCGGTTGCAGCGGCCGCACGACCGCTTCGGCCCGATCGTCAAGCTCTGACGGTGTCATGTTTCGTCACACCATTTCCCGGTTCGTCAAATATCACTCTTTTCACAGCTTGTCTCGCATGACTCAGCGGCCGCCAAACGAAACAGTCCCGCCCGTCCGACTCGGACGGGCGGGATTGCAACACCTCAGCGCCATACCGAATTCGCGCTCATCGCGCACCGAAGTCAGTCCTCTTCGGAGCCGAGCACTTCCTGCGCGACGGCCATCGCGGCCATGGCCTTCGGCCAACCCGCGTAGAACGCGAGGTGGGTGATCACCTCGACCAGCTCGATGCGTGTCGCCCCGTTGTCCCGCGCCCGCACCAGGTGATAGCGGAGTTGCTCCACGTTGCCGCCCGTCACCAGGCACGCAACGGTGATCATGCTGCGCTCCTTCGCGCTGATCTCCGCGCGCTCCCACACTTGGCCGAATAGAACGTCGTCGGTAAAACCGATCAGCCCCGGGGCGAACTGCCCCAGCGGATGACGATCACCGCTGGGGCGGTTGTCATTCTGCGACATCTGACTCCTCATCCAACCGTTCGCGACACTCGCCGCAGGTCTCACAATCGTTCCGGGCCACCACTGCGGGAATCACCCGCGCAGCAACGCCCGGTTCATCAATCGTTTCGGTGCGCCGGCATCATCGTCGTGACCACCGTCGTCGGGCGGTCACTCCGGTTCTGCCACGCATGGCGTGTACCGCGCTGAACCATCGTGTCACCGGCGCGCAGTACCGTCTCCCCTTCTTCCATGACCGCCCAGATCTCGCCGTCGATCACGGTCATCACGTCGATGGTCTCGGTGGTGTGCATTCCCGGCACGGCGCCGCCCTCCGCATTTCCGGGGCCGTAAATGTCCGCCATCGCCGCCGCGTACGCTGCAGCGGCCTCGGCCGAGATCGAGCTATCGGGCGGAAAGACCGTCGTCCGCACCACGACACCGGTGGCGGGTGGGGCCAACACCACTTCGTTTTCCAGCGTCGACTCGGAGTTCACCGAAATCGGCAACTCGTCCTCACGCCACAACTCCATCACCAGGGTCCCAGTCGGCCGACGTGTCCAGGGACTCGCCGGCCCGTCGGACGAAACAACCGACTTTCCCTCGTCATTCACGCCGGTCACCACAACCCGGGCCAACGCCGGCTCACCGCTACTCGTCATGCTGATACTCCTTCCATTCTGTGAACTGGGGGCGGGTGAGATCGGAGCAGTAGCCCCATCTCACGGGGCCGCGGTCAGGCCCGAGCTTCGCCGTACTCGGCGTCGGTGACCTCGGATTCCCAATTCGTGGCACCCAGGGTGACCGATGTGTGCAGCATGAAGCGATCGTCGGCGGCACCGTGCCAGTGACGAACGCCGGGCGGAGTCCACACCATGTCGCCGGCGCGAACGGTGACAATTCCGTTCTCGTCGGACACATGCCCTTCGCCGGCCATGACGATGAGCAGCTGGCCGCCGACATGCGAGTGCCAGTAGGTCCGCGAACACGGCGCGAAAAAGTTGTTGCCAATCGCCACCCCGTCGGTCGGCGCCATCACCATGTCGCGCCAGGCCTCACCGGTGAAGGTCCCCTGCGCCAGGGCGGACGGCTCGCTGTTTGCTCCCCTGATAACTGTCAACATGGAATCGAAACTACTTTCTCTGTATATGCGTTGTTATCGTTTGACATTTTACACATTGCTCGAACGTGCGTGCATGTATTCCGTCCGTTCGGGTCACCCACCGCGTAGGGTTCTACCGAGGCGAGTCGCGGCCGTGAGAACCATGTCCTTCGCAGTTTCGATGAGCGCAAGATGGTGGGCGAACCCGTGCATCTGGTCGTCGGCCACGAGGAGCGTCACCGGCACCTCGGCTTGCCGCAGCAGTCGTGCGTATTCGATCCCCTCATCCCGGAGCACGTCGTACTCCGCGACGCACAGCACCGTCGGGGGCAGGCCCGCCAGAGAACCCTGGAGTGGAAACAGGTAGGGATCCTCGCGCACCCACTGCGACGGTAAGTACGCATCCCAGATCCACTTCATGAACGACCGATCGACGGTGAACCCGGGACCACGTTCGCCGTAGGAGGGCGTCCCCGGGTCCCAGTAGTCGAGCACGGGATACAGCAGGAAGTGCGCCGCGAGCTGGCGCGCGCCCCGCTCTCGGATCCGTTTCGCCAGTGCGGTCGCGATGGTCCCGCCGGCGCTGTCGCCGCCGAGAGCGAATGCGCCCGGCTCAACATCGAATTCGTCACTATTGGTCACCAGCCACTCGAACACGACATCGCCATCGTCGATCGCAGCCGGATATGTGTGCTCGGGGCTCCTCCGGTAGTCCACCGAGAAGACGCTGCACTGCGCGACCTCGGCGATAGTCCGGCACAGTTCGTCATGCGTATCGAGGTCGTTGAAGACCCAGCCGCCCCCGTGGAAGAAGACGAGCGCAGGGTTCCGGTGGCCGGGCGGCCGATAGGCACGCACTCGGATACCCCGATCCCCGGCGGGAACGATGAAGTCCGCGACGCGCAGCGACGACGGCTCGGCCTGCCTGATGAGTGCCGAGCGCATGCGAACACGAGCAGCCTCGAGTGGAATCTCGTAGGACGGGGGCAACTGGGTGGCGGCCACCCGCATTTTCTCCGCCGCTGGGTGCAGCGCCTTCGGGCGCAGTTCGTCCATGCTCACTCGGCCCTCGGATTGATCGCTACCCATCCCGGGAGGGCCGCACGATGTCAACCACGGGGATACCACTCGGCCATGAGCTGACTCTGATCCGCATCGCCGCCGAACCGCTCGATCGCCGTCTCCGTCATCTCTTCCACGAGATGTCCGATCGGCGTCGCGTGGTTCATGCTCGCGGCGAGTTCGTTTGCCAGGTGAACATCTTTCCGCATGAGATCGAGGGTGAACCCCTGCAGCTTGTAATCGGGCTCGCTCAGCAGAGTCGGGAACGTGTACTCGGTCGTGTAGTTCCGCCCGGTCGAGCTGTTCAGCACCGCGACGACCGTGGACTGCTCGATACCGCACGCCTGCCCGAGCCGGATGGCCTCCAGCGCGGCGAACCGATTGCAACTGTTCAGAAGATTGTTGACCAGCTTCATCGCGTGACCGGCACCGACCGGCCCCACGTGATGGACGTCCGGCGTCACCGCCTCGAGCACCTCGACAACCTCTGCGAACACGTCGTCGTCGCCACCCACCATCAGGGTCGCCGTACCCTCGCGGGCCCGCCGGACACCGCCCCCGATCGGCGAATCGAGGAACTTCACTCCACGTTCGCCGAGGGCCGCAACGACCTGGTAATCCGCCGTGGGGGTTCCGGTGGTGATATCGACGACGACGGTGCCGACGGCGAGGTCCTTCGCGATCCCCTCGTCCCCAAAGAGCAACTGATCGACATGCGTCGGAGCGGGGAGGCACAGGAACACGACCCGACACGTCCGGGCGATCTCGGCCGCGTCGGTGAAGGTGGCGCCGGCGGCGACCAGTTCGTCCGCAGCCACACGGTTGCGATCGTTGACGTACAGATCGAAGGGCTCGACCAGGCGGCTCGCAATCGCGGAGCCCATCGCCCCGATCCCGATGAATCCAATCTTCTCACTCATAGCATTGACTCCTTAACTGTCCAATAATCCAGCTGGCCCGGCGAAGCCAGCGACTCAGTCCACAGTGATGGACGCGCCGAGGTGCCAATCAACGAAGGCCTGGAGGCCGTCTTCGATCCGGGTGCCCAGGATCGGACCGAGGTCTGCGAGCATCAAGTCCCGGGACACCTGCTGATACCGCACCAGTTCGGGCTGCCAATCGATCGTTGCCGCGTCGCCCCCGACGAGTTCGACGAGAATGCGAAACAGCTCAGTGGTGTTGATCGGCTCACCGACCACGTTGATCGCCTTCGCCCCGGAGTCGACGTCGATCGCGGCAAGAAGCGCCGCGGCCGCATCATCGACATACACCAGATCGTGAAGCGCGTCGGGCGCCCACCGCACCACCGGGGCCCGGCCCGCGCGCACGGCGTCGATGGCATCCATCATCATCCCGCCGATCGAGTTGTCCCGGTTTACTCCGGGACCGTAGATGGTGCCGAGCCGCAGGGAGATGAACTCCGCCCCTCCGGTGTTCGCATGCGCCTCGAGATATGCCTCGACGGCCAGCTTGCTGGCTCCGTACATACCGATGCCGCTCCCCTCGGCGACCTCGTTCTCGCGATGCCGGTACGTCCGGCGCTTCGCGAAGTTCCCGTAGACACTGTGCGACGAGCCGTAGACGATGCGCCGCACCCCATGGCGCTTTGCCGAATCCATCAGGCCGTAGGCGGCCGCCACGTTCACCTCGAATGCGGCCCAGGGATCGTCGAGCCCTGCCACCGCGCGAATAGCCGCTAGATGAACGATGCTTCCCGACCTGGCCACCAGAGCATCAACCGCCTCTCGATCCCGGAGGTCGATGTCGCATCGCTCCACGTCGGACAGTTCACCGAAGGTCTTGGATCGGTCGGTCCAGTGCGAATCCGCGGCCAACACGCGATAGCGGCCCGATGTACTCAGCTGCTCGACCAGCCTCGATCCGACGAATCCGGAAGCACCGGTCACCAGCACGACTTCTTTCGATCCCGTCACGCCAACCTCTTTCGATTGTTCCAACTCACCCGCCCACACCCCCGAGCCGACGAAAAGGATCGAAGACGCAGTGACATTCGACACACGATTTCAGCAGATATTTTACCAGCTGTCAACTATCTGACTTATGATATTCTGTGCACAGAGTCCTTGGCTAGCAGAAGCCCGACCGTGAGATCGACGCGCACGAGCGATCGGCCGTGGCTTACCGCCACAATGCCCATCAGGACGAGGAGGACGCCCCCCTCACCCGACGTTCCCACCCAAAGGAGATAGAGCAATGCTCATGGAACACCGACACGGGAAGTTGTTCGTCGATGGTCGATGGATTGCAGCGCGCGGCGAGCGCATCCCCGTCGTCTCCCCGGTCAGCGAAGAACTCCTCGCCGACGTGGCGTCGGCATCGCCTGCCGACGTCGATCTCGCTGTAGCCGCGGCCCGCGTGGCCTTCGACACCGGCCCGTGGCCCCGCAAGTCGCTCGACGAGCGCATCGCCGTCGTACGGCGGCTTCGCGGATTGTTGATTGACCATGCCGAACAGATCGCGGAACTGATCACCACCGAGATGGGGTGCCCGATCACCCAATCCCGCACCATCCAGGCAGCGAACCCCGTGCGGGTGATCGATGCGTATCTCGACTTCATTGATGAGTACCCGTTCCGCACCGTCCGGTCGGGACCACTCGGAAACGCATTGGTGACAAGAGAACCCGTCGGGGTGGTCGGGGCCGTCGTCCCCTGGAACGTGCCGATGGGTATCAGCATGCAGAAGATCGTGCCGGCGATCCTCGCAGGATGCACATTCGTGCTGAAGCCGGCACCGCAGACGACGCTGGACGCGTACCTGCTGGCTGAGCTCATCGAACGGGCGGGGTTCCCCGCAGGTGTGATCAACGTCGTGCCCGCCGAACGCGAGGCATCGGAGCACCTGGTCGCGCATCGCGGGGTGGACAAGGTCACCTTCACCGGTTCAACGGACGCAGGTCGCAGAATCGCATCGCTGTGCGGCGCGAATATTCGTCGTGTGACGCTCGAGCTCGGCGGCAAGTCGGCCGCCGTGATTCTGGACGATGCCGACATGAACGCGACTGCCGAACTGCTCCGTATGGGTTCCTTCAGGAACAACGGTCAAGTCTGTACTTTGAAGACTCGCATCCTCGTCTCCGAGAAGCGGGAGAGTGAACTTCTGGATTCGCTCGCGGCGATGATCGACACGATGGCAGTCGGCGACCCGCACCACGATGCGACCGAGATCGGTCCGCTGTTCAGTGAGCGCCATCGCACCACGGTCGAGAAGTACATCCGAATCGGTCAGGAGGAGGGGGGCCGAATCATCAAGGGCGGCAACCGCCCCGCCGGCCTCGAACACGGATGGTATGTGGAACCAACGATCATTGCCGGAGTATCCAGAGGCGCAACCGTCGCACAGGAGGAGATCTTCGGGCCGGTGGTGTCCGTGATGACCTACCGCGACGAAGAGGACGCGATCGCCATCGCGAACGACTCGCAGTACGGCCTCAACGGTGCCGTCTTCTCTTCGGATCTCGAACGCGGACTACAGGTCGCCAGCCGGTTGCGCACCGGCGTGGTCGAACTGAACGGCAGTCCGATCGGACTGCAGTCGCCGTTCGGTGGATTCAAGATGAGTGGAATCGGCCGAGAGAACGGGATCGAAGGATTGGAGGCGTACACCGAGCTGCGGTCGATCGGCCTGCCGGCGGAGTTCGCGCAATCCCTGGCCTGACCGCCACGGACCGACGACTACAAACGTGGAGGCCCGGAACCGAGAACTGGTTCCGGGCCTCCGACGTTACGGATGAGCTACTCACCACGCATATGCTGCCGGAGCCTCACCGCCGGGCCCCGGGAAGATCTTGTCCAACTCCGCCATCGTCTCCGCGGACAACGACACGTCCAACGCACGAGCGCTCTGGTCGAACTGTTCGACGGTCCGCGGCCCCGCAATGATCGTGGAGACGACGGGATTCGCCAGCAGCCAGGCGGTCGCGACGTCGGAGGGACGCTCACCGATCTGCCGGCAGAGTGCTTCATAGGCCTCCAGTTGGGGACGGATCCGTTCAATCCGGGCCTGCATTTCGGGGCGGCTGCGGCGACCGCTGCTGGCGTTGTCGAGCACCCCTCCGAGGAGGCCACGCCCCAATGAACTCCATGGAATCAGCCCGATCCCGTAGTTGCGCAACGCCGGAATCAACTCGAGCTCGATTGTCCGCTCGGTCAAGTTGTACAGACTCTGCTCCGAAACCAGACCGAGAAAGTGGCGGGAATTCGCGATGCATTGCGCGGTCGCGATATCCCATCCCGCGAAATTGCTGCTACCGACGTAGCTGATCTTTCCCTCCCGGACCAACTGCTCGAATGCCTGCCACACCTCTTCCCACGGCGTGGTTCGGTCGACGTGGTGCATCTGATAGACGTCGATGTGGTCGGTCTGCAACCGGCGGAGGCTCGCCTCACACGCCCTACGGATGTGATAAGCCGAAAGCCCGCGATCGTTCGGACCGGTATCCATCGGCTGGTAGACCTTGGAAGTCAGGACGATCCTGTCCCGTCGGGAGGGGTCCTGTGCCAGCCACTTGCCGATGATTTCCTCGGAAGTGCCGAATCCCTTCTCCATGTCGGGAGTCTGCGGACCACCGTAGACATCCGCCGTGTCGACGAAGTTGATGCCCAACTCTACTGCGTGATTGAGAATCTCGAAGCTTCCCGCCTCGTCCGTGACGAATCCAAAGTTCATCGCTCCCAGACCGATTCGACTCACCTTGAGCCCAGAACGCCCCAGCCTGTTGTATTCCATTTCCCTCTCCTTAAGTCTCATTCCGGAGCCGCCCGAACCCCGATCACGATGATCCACGCACCATTCTCAGACCTGCATGATGTCGTTCCCGCCGCCCGGCCAGCCCCGTTGCGCGCACCGCTCTAATTCGCCAAGCTGTATTGCTCCATCACGTTGAGCACCAGCCTGCGCACCTCGGGCCGGGCGATGAGGGCGATATTCGCGGCCAGACTCTCCTTCAGCGCGGCGTCCAGCTCGACCGTCGCCGCGGCACGCGCGATCCGCTTCGCGTTCGCATACGTCGCCACCGGCCCGTGCGTCATCTCGCGGGCCACCTCGGCCGCCCGGCGTGCGAGGTCCTCGGTGTCGCACACCTCGCTCACCATGCCGGCCGCCAGTGCCTGCGCGGCATCGATGAACTCGCCCGTCGCAATCATCCGGGATGCCTTCTCCAGACCGATCAGCTTCGGAAGCAGGTACGCTCCGCCGGCCACCGGCACCATGCCGAGGTTGACATAGCTCTCGGCGAACCTCGCTTGGGACGCGGCCAGGCGCACGTCACAGGAGAGTCCGAAGTCCAGCCCGCCGGCAGTCGCGTGGCCGTTGTATGCGGCGATCACCGGAACCGGGGTGTTCCACAGCAACCGCACCGTGCGCTGCACGGCCGGCATCCAGGTGACGGCGAGGTAGTCCATCAACCCGTCGGCACCGTCGGCGGAGTACACCGCGTACATGTCCTTGACGTCGGCGCCGGCGCAGAACACCTTGCCGGTGCCAGTAAGCACCACCGCACCGATGCCGTCGGTCTCGGCGAGGTCGGCGACCGCATCGCCCATGCGGGTCACCACGTCGGGGGTGACCGAGTTGCCCCGGTCGGGCCGGTTCAGTCGTACCGTGCCCACACCGTCCACGGAATCGATGACGATGTCATCGGTGGACTCGATCACTGCGTCAGCCACGTTCCTTCACCACTTTCGTTACGTTGCGCGGCACCACGGTAGGGTCCTCGACCCACGACCGCACCAGCCGCTTGATGTCACCGCGCGCGATCTTCGCCGCCTTCGAGGCGCGCGGGATCGGATCGGTCGAGATGTACACGTGACCCGGGCGTTTGAACCCCGCCAGGTTCTCGCGCAGCACCGCGGCCAGCTCCCCGCTCACGTCGGCCCACAGTGCGTCGATGTGCACGTACGCCGCCGGGGTCTCGCCCCATTTCGGGTCCGGCACGCCAACCACCACCGCCTCGCGGACCATCGGATGCAGTTCGAGTGCCCGCTCGATCTCCACCGGCTGGATGTTCGTGCCACCCGTGATGATGGTCTCGCTCGCACGACCGACGATGAAGATCCGGCCGTGCTCATCGAAGTGCCCGAGGTCGGAGGTCCGCCACCAGCCGTCCGGCAGGGTCCGATCGGCATGCTCCACCTCGCCGCCCAGCAGGGTCGGTGCCACGCTCGCGGTGCGGATCACCAGCTCGCCGTCGACCCCCGGCTCCGGCCGGTCCTGGACGGCACCGTTGGCGTACACGGAGAACTCGACGCCCGGCACCGGCCGGCCGATCGAGGACCACAGCGATCGGTCGCGCATCTCGGCACGGGTGAGCAGCGTGGTCGACGCCGGGGCCTCCGTCTGCCCCCAGCAGTTGATCATCGCATCGGTGTACTCGGTGAGCACCTCGAGCGCAGGCAGCGCGGCGGGCTCACCGGCGAGCATCAGGCAGCCCAGCGACGAGGTGCGAAGCCGTTCGAGGCCCGTGATCTCGGAAAGCCGCCGCAACATCGTGGGAACCGCGAACATCCAGGTGATGCCGCGATCGACGATCACGTCGAGCATCTGCTCAGGATCGAACCTGGTCATCACAACGTTGGTGCCGCCGCACAGCAGCGTCGGCAACACACTCCAACCGCCGGCGTATACCAGCGGCGCCACCTGCAGGGTGCGCGGCGATGCGCTGGGCGCACTGGTGCTCATCACCCAGGTGTTGCCGAGGATCGCCGCGCGGGCCCCGCGATGCGTGATCGGGATGCCCTTGGGCTTTCCTGTCGAGCCCGAGCTGAAGCGGATGTGATAGAGGTCGTCGGGCCCGGTGGCCGCCTGCACCGGCCCGGATGCCCCAACTGCGACCAGCTGGTCGAAGGAGGTCCAACCGTCTCGTGCGCCGATGACCACCTTGTGCACCGCGGAGCCTGCGAGCACGCCGTCGAGCACCTCGGCCGAGGACGGATCCGCAACGACCAGCCCGACGTCGGCGAGGTCCACGCACCGCCGCAGCTCGTTCGGGGCGAAACGATTGTTCAGCGGCACCTTGACCAGGCCCGCCTTGAGCAGGGCGAACTCCAGGACTACATACTCGATGTGGTTCTCGGAGACCCATGCCACCCGCCCGCCGGGCCGCAGGCCGAGACCGATGAAGGCGTTCGCGAGCCGGTTGGAGGCGGCGACTAGCTGCTCGATCGTGAGCGACCGCTTACCGGTCGCCTCCTCCACCGCGATCTCGTGGCCGGGTCGTCGCTGGACCTGGCTCATCAACTGCACTACGGTCTGAGCGACGGCCGACGATTGTGCGCTCATATTCAGTTCTGCCCGAATCCGATTGGCATGGTGGCCACCGACAGGCCACCGTCGACCACGATGGTCTGGCCGTTGATCGCAACGCTCTCCGGTGAGCACAGGAAGGCCATCACGTCGGCCACCTCTGACGGGGTCGCGTAGGCGCCCGAGGGGGTCTGGGTCAGCCAGTTCTTCGCGTAGTCGTCCCAGGAATCGCCGGCGTACAGCCGGAACGAATCGGTATCGATCGGGCCGGGGCACACTCCCACCGCGGTCACGCCGTCACCGGCGAGCTCCACGGCCAGGTTCCGGACAATGGACTCCATGCCCGCCTTGGCCGCGCCGAGCAGGCCGTGCAGCGGCAGAGCCCGGAAGCTGTCCCAGCCGCTCACCGCGAGCACCCGGCCCCCGTTCCGCATGTGCGGCAGCGAGATACGGACCAGATCCAGGAATCCCTGGATGGTGATGCCCATGGTCTTCTCGATGTGGTGCGCGCGGATGTCCATCAACGGTTTGAACGCGCTGGCTGCGGCGTTGGCCACTACCACGTCCAGGCGGCCGAACCGCTCGACGGCGGCGTCCACCAACTGCTGTACCGATTCGGTGTCGGAGATGTCGGCCTTGAGCGCCAACGCGGTGCCGCCGACCGCCTCGATCTCGGCGACGGTCTTCTGCGCCGACTCGTCGTCGCGACGGTAGTTGACCACGACGTTCGCGCCCTTCGCACCCAGCTTCAGGGCGAGCTGCTGGCCCATTCCGCGGGATCCGCCGGTGATCAGGACGGTCTTGCCTCGCATGTCCATGGATGCCTCTCGGTGTTGTTGTGACGAGCGCGGGTGATGCGCTTGATCGAAGGTATGGGCCGGCTCTACGAGCCCATGGTCAACCCACCGCCGACGCACAGCGTCTGGCCGGTGATGTAGCTGGCGCCGTCGCCGGCGAGGTAGGCGATCGCGTCCGCGATCTCGGACGGCTCGCCCAGGCGGCGCATCGGAACGCCCCGCAGGATGCTGTTCAGCACGGTGTCGCCGTCGCCCTGGGCATCGTCGCCGCCGGCGATGCCCTGCTCCACCAGCAGCGGCGTCGAAGTGATGCCGGGCGCAACGGCGTTGACCCGGATGCCGTAGCGGGCCCACTCGCGGGCCAGCGACTTCACCAGGCCGATCACCGCGGCCTTGGCCGCGGAGTACACCGCCTCCCCGGAGGTGCCGACGGTACCGGCCTCGGACGAGGTCAGCACGATGCTGCCGCCGCGCTCTCGCATGGCCCGCGCCGCGGCGGCCGAGAGGTAGATCGCCGACATCAGATTGACGTCGATGATCCGCTGCCAGTACTCGGGCGTCTCGTCGAGGAACTTGGTGATCGCGGTCCAACCGACGGTCGAGATCACGGTGTCGAGATGCCCGACCCGCGCCACCGCCGCGGCGACCAGCCGGTCGCAGTCCTCGTGCCGGGTGGCATTCCAGGACTCGCCCAGGTCAACGATGTTCTCGTGCTCGGCGGAAAGCGCCGCCACCGCATCGGCATTCAGATCCGCGGCGACCACGCACACACCCGAGCCCGCCAACTCCAGCGCGGTGGCACGTCCGATGCCGGAACCGGCGCCGACCACCAAAGCAGTGCGGGTCTCGTTGTTCTCTGCCATGAAAATGTCTCTCCTCGTCATATGGGCGGCTACGGGTTGCGGCGCGCCGGTCTCACACCCGCGGACGGTGCGCATACTGCCAAATATTAAACAAGTCTAATGTCTAACAATTGCTCAACGGAGCTCGTCGTGCGCCCAGCTCAGGGCCTCCACCACCGGCACCAGGCCAAGGCTGGTGCCCAGCATCAGGATCACCGCCTGCTCGATCGCCTCGACGGGCACGCCCGCGTCCCGCGCGCGGTTGCAGTGCACGCGGAAGCCGCCCTCGTTGCGGGTCACGGCGAAACCGACCAACAGGCTGAGCTCACGCTGCCCGGGTTCCAGCGGCCCGTGGGCGTCCTGGGCCACGCGCAGCGCGCGGAACGCGTCCGCGGCGGCAGAGGAAGTCTCCCGCAGCCGATCCAGGTTGGAGATGAAGCTCTCATGCTTGCTCAGGGGGTATTCGGGTTTCATTGGTGTTCTCGTCCCTTACCTTCAGTTGCTGGTGTCGCCTGCGGCGAGCCGCGCCAGGGCCGGCACGTGGTAGCCCTCCGCGTATTCCGCGCCGGCCTGTCGGATGGAGGCCTCGGGGGCACGGGCGTACAGCCGACGACGGCTCACGAACGAGCCGGACTGGCGGTGCACTCGCACCGCCGCCTCGACCGCTGCGACCAGGGAGACGGTGCCGTCCAGCAGCGGGGCACCGTCGACCTCGCGGATGTTCACCGCGTTCAGGAACGCGGTCAACCGCCCGCCGGCGGGAATCACCACTTCGGCACCCTTGTCCAACGAGGCGCGGGCGGCGGCGGTGAACGAGTCGATCGCCTTCTGCCGGCCGTCCGGATCGGAGAAGCAGGCATCCAGCTCATGCGGCGTCAGACCCATGCACTCGATGCTCGCCAGCCGCTCACGCAGACCGTACTTGGCCACGTTCTCCTCGAACCGGCCGCCGAAGTAGGGGTTCACGCCGACCAGGGAGAACTGGCTGCCCATCATGCAGGAGGTGAGCATCGAGGTCTCCCCCAGCCCGAGGACCGGGATGTCGACCATGGACCGCGCCTCGCGCAGCGCTGGGTCGAGGATGTTGCCGATCGCAATCGCGTCGAAGCCATCCTGTTGGGCCTCGATCGCGGAGTCCATGATGGACACCCAGTCGAGGACCTCGAAGAACCGGAAGCTATCGATCCGCCCCACCCTGGTGCCGCGCAGCTCGACCTGGGTGCCTGGCGATTTCACCTGGTCGATGTACGACCTCAGGTAGGGGAAGTAGTTCGGCGAGTACTCCTCGCGGGACATGCTCAGGTAGAGAATCTTCATCTGTTTCATCCCACTCGTTCGAAGATTGCGGCGAGGCCCTGACCTCCACCGATGCACATGGTTTCCAGCCCGTACCGCGCACCGCGGCGGTCCATCTCGCGGAGCAGGTTCGCCAGGATCCGGCCCCCGGTCGCGCCGATCGGGTGGCCGAGGGAGATGCCCGAGCCGTTCACGTTGACCCGGTCCAGGTCCGCGTCGGTCAGCCTCCAACCCCGAAAACAGCCGAGAACCTGCGCGGCGAAGGCCTCGTTCAGCTCGATCAGGTCCATGTCCGACCAAGACAGCGAGGCCCGCGCCAGCGCGCGCTCTGCCGCCGGCACCGGACCGATCCCCATACGGTTCGGCTCCACACCCGCGAGTGACCAGCTGACGAGGCGGGCGAACGGCTTCAAGCCCAGCTGCTCGGCCTTAGCCCGCGTCGTTACGATCGCCACGGCGGCGGCGTCGTTCTGCCCGCTCGAGTTGCCGGCGGTCACCGTCGCCCCCGGGAGCGTGGCGGCCATCATCGGCTCGAGCCGCGCCAGCGACTCGACGGTGGTGTCCGGGCGGGGGTGCTCGTCCCGCGTCACCACCAGCGGATCACCCTTGCGCTGCGGCACCGAGACCGGAATCGTCTCATCATCGAACAACCCCGCCGCCATGGCGGCACCCGCCCGTTGCTGCGATCGCGCAGCCCAGGCGTCCTGCTGCTCGCGCGTAATGCCGTACTCGCGTCCGACGTTCTCCGCGGTCTCGATCATCCCGCCCTCGACCGGATACCGCGAGCCGCCCGAGTTCCGGCGCGGGGCCGCGAGGCGGTCCAGCAGCTTCGGCTGCCCACCGGCGTTCCAGCGACCGTTCGGGATGTAGTACTCGGCCTGACTCATGCTCTCGGCCCCTCCCGCCAGGACCAGGTCCGAACCACCGGTGGCGACCTGCATGCAGGCGTACAGCACGGCCTGCAGACCCGAACCGCAGCGGCGGTCGATCTGCAGCCCCGGCACCGTGACATCGAGGCCGGCGTCCAGCGCCGCGATCCGTCCGATGGCCGCGGCCTCACCGTTGGCGTAGCCCTGACCGAAGATGACGTCGTCGACATCCGCACCGGCCAGGCCGGTGCGCTCGGCCAGCCCGGAGATCACCGTCGAGGCCAGGGTGGTGACCGGCACGTCCTTGAAGATCCCCCCGTACCGACCGACGGGAGTGCGGACCGGTTCGCAGATGACTGCTTCTACCGTAGTGTTCGTCATCGCCTAGACGCTCGACTCTCCGCCGTCGACGGCGATGGTCTGGCCGGTGAGGAAGTCCGGCGCGTTCAGTGCCAGGTAGGTGACGACGTTCGCCAGTTCCTCCGGTGTACCCATCCGGTATGCGGGGATTCCACGCAGCACCTTCTTGTACGCCGCCTCGTCCGCCCGCATCTCCGCGTTGATATCCGTGGCGATGTAGCCAGGCGCCACCGCATTCATCTGGGCACCGAAGCGGGCCCACTCGGCCGCGACCGAGCGGGTGAAGTTGATGACCGCTCCCTTCGACGCGCAGTACGCCGAGAAGCCGGGGCGGCCGACCAGGCCGAACACCGAGGCGATGTTGATCGCGCGACCGGCACCCGCATCCCGGAACCGTCGCCCGGCCTCACGGCTGCTGAGGAAAAGGCCACGGACGTTGGTGTTGAAGATCCGATCCCATTCCGCCTCGTCCAGGTCGACCATGTTGGTCTGGGTGGCGATTCCGGCGTTGTTGACCAGCACGTCGAGCTTCCCGAAGGCCTTCTCGGTGTCATCGAAGAGGCCCGCGATGGACTCGGGATCCATGACATCGGTGGGACGGACCAGCGCGGTCCCCCCATCTGCCTCGATCGCGTCCCGCACACTCTCGAGCGCGGACACGGTGCGGCCCGACAGGACGACCTTCGCACCTTCCTTGGCGAGCGAGCGCGCGACGCACTCCCCGATGCCGCGCCCGGCCCCTGTGACGACTACCACTGCATTAGACATGTATGTAATATGTCTGACAGCTAGCTTTCAGTCAAGCTGTCATCACAGACTTATCCAGTCACGCTGTCATCACAGACTTATCGCAGAGGAGTTCGATCGACATCATGAGACGTCTCGTGCGCACCGAGGGCCTGACCGCCGAGCAGGACGAGATCCTGGCCGTTGTCCGGCAATTCGTGGACAAGAAGATCATCCCGGTCGCCACCGAACTCGAACACGCCGACGAGTACCCGACGGAGATCGTCGAGGGCCTCAAGGAGCTCGGCATCTTCGGCCTGATGATTCCCGAGGAGTATGGCGGTCTCGGGGAGTCGCTGCTCACCTACGCCCTGGTGGTCGAGGAGATCGCCCGCGGCTGGATGAGCGTGTCCGGCGTGATCAACACACACTTCATCGTGGCCCACATGCTCAACCAGCACGGCACGGAGGAGCAGAAGCTCGAGTACCTGCCGCGCATGGCCACCGGCGAGGTGCGCGGCGCCTTCTCGATGTCGGAGCCCGGGCTCGGCTCGGACGTCTCGGCCATCACCACCAAGGCCACCAGGACCGCCGACGGCTACGAGATCACCGGCCAGAAGATGTGGCTGACCAACGGCGGATCCTCCACCCTGGTGGCAGTGCTCTGCAAGACCGACGAGGGCTCCGAGTCGGTCTACAAGAACATGACCACCTTCCTTGTGGAAAAGGAGTCCGGCTTCGGCGAGACGGCCCAGGGGGTCACCATCCCCGGCAAGATCGACAAGATGGGCTACAAGGGCATCGACACCACGGAGATGATCCTCGACAACCACCGGATCTCCGCCGACCAGGTCCTCGGGGGCACCCCCGGCAACGGCTTCTACCAGATGATGGACGGCGTCGAGGTCGGGCGCGTCAACGTGGGCGCCCGGGCCGTCGGCATCGCGAATCGCGCATTCGAGCTCGGCATCCGGTACGCGCAGCAGCGCGAGACGTTCGGAAAGCCGATCGCGCAGCATCAGGCGATCCTGTTCCGGATCGCGGAGATGGCCACCAAAGTGGAGACCGCGCACTCCATGGTGGTCCGTGCCGCCCGGCTCAAGGACGCCGGCGAGCGCATGGACGTCGAGGCGGGAATGGCGAAGATGATCGCCAGCGAGTACTGCAACGAGGTCGTTCAGGACTCGTTCCGCATCCACGGCGGCTACGGCTACTCCAAGGAGTACGAGATCGAGCGACTGTACCGCGAAGCGGCGTTCATGCTGATCGGCGAGGGCACCTCGGACATCCAGAAGATGATCATCGGCCGATCCCTGCTCAAGGACTATCGAATCTAGACCGACGTACGGCGCGCAGAAACGACAGAAAACAGGAAGCCGGCTTGATTCATCAAGCCGGCTTCACTGGTCGCTTCTACCAGGCGTAGCCCTCGGGCGCTGTCCGATACCCCGGGAATATCGTATCGAGACGTGATGACGGCATCGAGACTCAATTCAAGCGCCGCCGCAGCGTCGTCGAGATCGTGTTCGGTACGCGGCCCCACGAAGGGTGCCCGTGATCCCGGGCGCACCAGCATCCACGCGAGAGCCATCCGCGCCGGCGGGACCCCTACACAACAGTTTCATACTCCTTCAGCTTCCTCCGGCACCCGCGAGCTGCTCCTACGTGAATCGGGCCCCTGGACTTCGCAGCCGATTACACCCCGATGCAGCGGGCCCATGCCACAATTCCGATGAGCACGCTGCGTCGATGCCGGAGCGCGATCTGGCCAATGCGGTGGCCAGGTGTGTTTTGCCGACGCCCACGCGCCGAGGACCAGCCTGCAGTGGCCGGCGTCGGCGAAGCGCAACGAGACCAGATCCGACAACGCCCGTCGTAGTGCAGGTCGTCGAGTGCGTTTCAGGTGTCGATCCGCATGTTCGAATTCAACCCGGCCTTCGCCGAACGTATTAGTGCCGAACGCGATTCGCGGCGTGACACTTCGTCGGCCCAAACAGTTCCAGGAAGGCGAGGTGGCTGAGCTGGTGCTGTCGGGCCAGCGCCAGTCGCTGCGGCAGGATGTCCTTCGGTGAGCGGAGTTTGAGGGCTTTGAGATCGCGATCCATTTAATTTCTTTCCACATTCGATCATCGAGCACCCCTCGACGGGTTTGATACCAGTGCTCCGGCCGCCATCGTGACGACCGGAGCCCGCCGTCCATGTTCGACGGCGGGCTCCTGGTCGTCACCTGCGAGGTTGTCGCTTCGTATCCGTTATGTGGCGGCTAATCGACGGTGCCGGCGCCGCTCGTACTCGTCACGCGGCACCTCCGGTGCATCCTTCCGACCCAGGTCGTCCATATGCACCCGGTAGGTCTCCCGCGTGAAGTAGGCGGCGATGGCTGCGACTACGCCGATACCGAAAACGACCGACCCGACGATCACCGGCACATTCGCGCCGGGGGGAGCGATGACGGCGAACACGGTCGGCATGATCGCTGTGGCCATGCCTGCGAGGTTTTGCGGGATTGCGAATCCGGTGACACGGGACCGGGTCGGGAACTGTTCCTGGAAGGAGCTCGGGAAGACTCCTTGGAACCCCTGAAAGGCCACACCGTATGCGAGGAGTCCGAACACGAACATAAGAACGACGTTATGAACACTGATGAAGTACAGATAGCCGAAACACAGGGCCGTAGAGCTGAGCATGCCGAAGATCAGACACGGCCGCCTGCCGATCTTGTCAGACAGGGCACCGGCCGCTGGGACGAGCAGCGCGGCCACCGCATTGCCAATCAGCGAGAGCCAGAGGAGGTTCGCCGGAGTGAACCCATTGCCATAAGCCTTGTTCGTCGCGAAGGTTGCGCCGAACACCAACATAACTACGGGAATGATGGTAAGCAGCATCATGATGAACACGCGCACCATGTCGGCGCCGTTGCTGCGAACGGCCTCCACAATAGGTGAGGGCGGCGTGTTGTCACCATCCCGCTCCTCGAGGAATGCCGGCGTCTCATTCACCCTGCGTCGAATAATAAGACCAATGAGGACCACGACCGCACTCAGCAGGAACGGGATCCGCCAACCCCATGAGTGGAAGGCTTCATCCGGAAGCCACGTGGCCATCGGCAAGAATGCCGCCGCCGCGAGAATCTGGCCGACCGCGACGCCCTGCATCGTGAAGCTCGTGTAGTAGCCGCGCCTTCCGAATGGCGCGTGCTCCATGATCATCGCGCTCGCCCCGGAGATCTCCCCACCGACGGCGAAGCCTTGAACCAAGCGCAAGACGACCAAGAGGGCCGGAGCCCAGACGCCGATGGAATGGTAGGACGGAATCAGCCCGACACAGAACGTTGCAACTCCGATGATGAGCATGCAGAGAACGAGGACATTCTTCCGTCCATGCTTATCGCCCCAGTGACCGAGAACGAATCCACCTATCGGCCGCGCCACATAGCCGACGCCGTATGTGGCGAAGGACGCAACGATCGCAACCGTCGGATCCGCCCCCGGGAAGAAGAGCGTGGGAAACACCAGCGCGGCGGCTTGTGCGTAGATAAAGAAGTCGTAGTACTCGAGCACCGAGCCGACCCACCCGCTCGCGGCGGCCTTCTTCGGCGTCTTCGCATGCCCTGCCGGTTCGCCTGAGCCGAGCGGCTCAACGATCTCATCACTCAATGGACTCTCTCCTAGCAACGGCAACTCCGAGGCATGACGCTCGAAATCGACTGTGAGCTCTACCACTGTCAAGTTAGACCATCGTTGACACTGATGCAATAGTCAGCCGATTAACTGTCTGACTTATAGGGAGGACTTCTATCTGACAGTAACGATCGGCGATCTCCACGATTCAGCCGAAGCGCCAAGGGCACTGCGGGCCGGGCGCGCTCGCAGTCCGGCCACCGGGGATTCGTTCTGCGCACCCGTCGCGGCGGTTACGCCGTGCGAATCAACCAGGGCGTCTGGCTCACTGTCCGCGCGAGCGTGACATCGGGCACCCGGCCTTCCAGCACCCCGGCCAGCCACGGCATCGGTTCGAGGGCAACATCCACTACGCGGATTGTTCGGACCGAGCACGGTGGGGCATCGGCAGGCGAGGCACTCCGCGTAGATTCCGGATGATCGGGCGACGCAGCCAGCCGAGCAGGGTCGGCTGCATGAGGACATGACCCGATCGAAATCGACCCGCACGTCCCATCCATCCCCGGCGCGGGTGACCGGCAACCGAACGCGGGCACACTGCGAGCCCCGCGCCTCGATACGAATCGTGGGGCGTGCCGCCGTGGCAGCGCGTCGACTGCGACCAGTTGAGGGCGAGGTGATGTCGACCGGAGTCTTCACGAGCACTGGTTTCACCCCGTCCCGGGTGCGGATGCAGACATGTTCTGCGCGGTCAGACGGACCCGGTCGGCTTGGCCGACAGTCGATCCGGTTCGAACTGAGCATCGATCGAGGACAAGATGAAAGCCACCGGGGTGCTCCCCGTGGTAGCTCGAATCCGTCATGGCCTCCCGGACCGGTTCTTCGCCGACACCACCTCCGCGCTCTCCGTCGGCACGAAGAAGTCGGATGCCGAGGCTGTAGCTTTGGGTGCCTCACGCGCTCCCGGCACGGTTGAGCAAATAGGTCTGCGGAGGTAATCGTTTGATGGGATTGCCTCGGCCCTGAACGCCCCGTACAGTTATTGCACTGCAACACAATCCGATCGTCTCCGTGAGAGGATGCGCTCCAGCTGGAATACGCGTCACCTGACCGAGGTCGAGAAGATTACGCTCGATGAGACGGCGCGCCCTTCCACCAGCCGCGAACCGCCGGGTCCCCGCGACACACTACTGGGAGGCCAAGGGCTTCGTACTGGTAGGCGAGACGAAGTCCCTCCAGATTTCAGAGCATCCACTCAAGATCGACGAATCGGCATGGCCGCAATGCCGATTAGTCGACGCTGGAGTGTTGCTGCATCGCAGCTAGCGGGCAGCCGGGGCTACATGCGGCGCGACTTCAGTGTTTGAACCGGCAGCCTTACAAGATAGGGACTCGTGTCCGCGGCCCGAATCGGCAAGCGAACCTCCGGCAAACTATCTTCTCGATCGAACTAGAGGCGCTCCTCGCTACTTAAGCGAGGTTGCAATCTCGCATGCGTCCGAGCGGATCCCGCCACCGGGTGAGATCTTGGCCGCCTGCGCGAACAGATGGTAGAGAACGTCACCCGCCATGTGCGAGAACGACTCGCGCTCGTCGATGAGCTCTCGGGCGTCACGGCTCACCGACCCACCAGCCACAACCACGGATAATTGACAGCTAGTAACTTCCAAACATTTAGGTATGTTTTTTACTTTCCTTCACATCTTTCAACTTTATGAAAAAGACTGCTCTTGCACTGTCTGTCAATTACGTGATTGACTGAGTGTCGTACATCACTCTGAAGGGATGCGTCATGCCATCAGCCCTCGTTGAAGCAACGCGAGAGACCAAAGAGACTTCGAGATCGACGCGGGCACCCGCGTTGGTGTCCGTGCACGGTCTGACAAAGTCATTCGGACGCCCAGGCAACGAGATTCACGTCCTCCGCAACGTCGACCTCGAGGTGGCCGATGGCGAACTGCTCGTACTCCTCGGCCCCAGCGGCTGCGGAAAGACCACCCTGCTGCGCTCACTTGTGGGACTCGAGCGCCCCGATTCAGGCCGCATCCACATTGGCGGCTCCTGCGTACTCGACACTGCGCGTGGCGTGTTCGTGCAGCCGAATCGCCGCGACGTCGGCATGGTCTTTCAGAACTACGCCCTATGGCCCCACATGAAGGTTCGCAAGAACGTCGCCTACCCGCTTCAGTCGCGAGGCCATAGCGCAGCACTCAAGGGTGGGCGTGTCGAGGAAGTCCTTGACATCGTGCAATGCGGCCACCTCGCAGACCGGTACCCACCAGAGCTCAGTGGCGGCCAGCAGCAGCGCGTCTCGCTTGCGCGTGCTCTGGCTCCGCGACCCACGCTGCTGCTTCTCGACGAGCCTCTCAGCAATCTCGACGCTCTCCTGCGCGTCGAACTGCGTGCGCAACTCCGGCTTCTTCACCGCGAATTGGGCTTCACAGCCGTCCACGTCACGCACGACCAGGAGGAAGCCATCGCGCTGGGCACCCGGGTCGCCGTCATGAACGCGGGCCGAATCGAGCAGGTCGGCGATCCGATCGAGGTGTATCGCGCTCCCGCGACCGAGTACGTCGCCGACTTCCTCGGCGCCAGGAATCGACTCGAGCTTCAGGCAGAGGATTCCGGAGTCGCCCTTGCCGGACAACGAGTTGCCGGCGTGGCCCGCGACGATCTTCGCGGTTCCTTTGCCCTCCGGCTGCGCGACGAGCACCTGTTGGTGCGGCCCACAGCGGACGACACCCCATCTTCCGCGTCGCATTCCATTACGGACACCGCGACGGCCTGGCTCTCCGATGGACACATCGTTGAACTATTGCCAGGGATCGAGACCAGTGAGTGCGTCGTCGAGATCGGTGACCTCCGACTGTTCGCCCGGATCCCGACAGGGGCGATGGACCTACGACCGGGCCAGTCGGTAGAGGTCGGATTCGCGATCGACAAAGCCCGCTGCTACAGCCAGGACCATGGCCGGCTCGTTCCCGACTGGGCCGACCGGACGGATCGCACCCACCAGGTCGCCGGAGTGTCGTCATGACCACTGACGTTGCCACCCGCGATGCCACAACAGACGACGTCGTCATCGACCAGACGCCGGCACCGGGAAGAGGGGCGTCCCCGATCGCGTTCGCGCGTCGATTCAAACGTCAACTACCGTGGCTTGCCCTCACCGTCCTGGTCGGCGGTTTGGTCCTGCTGCCAGTCGTCCCGCTGCAACAAAAGGCCTTCGCCGACGGCGCGGCCGGCCTGCGCGGCGTACTCGAGCTCGACGGAGTCGGCAAGATGTTCGCCACGACGCTCGTCCTCGGCGTCGGATCCTTGATCGTCGCGTTGATCGTGGGCACTGGCCTGGCGCTGTGCATGCACGCAACATCGCCGCGAACACGAAAGTACCTGGCGTTCATGCCAGTTCTGCCGATGATCATTCCTGGCGTCGCTCATGTCGTCGGATTCGTGTTTCTCTTCTCCCCGGAGAACGGGTACGTGAACACCCTGCTGCGCGCCACACCCTTTTTCGACGGCGACGCCGGCCCGATCAACGTCTACAGCGAGTTCTGGATCATCGTCTACACCGGCATTCACCTAGCAGCGTTCGTATACCTGTTCGTGTACGCCGGCTTGCGCAACTTGGGTGGTGACTACGCCCTGGCGGCCCGTGTCAACGGCGCCGGGCCACTGCGCATCCTCCTTACCGTGACGCTTCCCCTGCTGCGACCGGTGTTCGTCTACGCCGGCGTCGTGTGCTTCCTCCTCGCACTCGGTCAGTTCACCGGCCCCCTCATCCTGGGCCGTCGTGAGGGGCTCGACGTGATCACGGTGCGCATGTTCGAGCTATCCGCGCAGTACCCGATCGATTACTCGGTCGTCGCCGCGCTCGGCACACCCCTCATGGTCCTCGCCCTCGTCATGGTGATGGTGCAACGGGGCCTGATCGGCAAACAGGACCGGTTCGTCGGAACCGTGAGCGCAGCATCGCCAGCGAGCACCAGCCGATGGGGAAACATCGGCGCCACGTTGGTGGTGCTGCTCTTCACAGTCTTGTCAGCGCTGGCGCCGCTGGTGGCACTTGCATTCGTGGCGCTCTCGCCGTTCTGGAGCGGGTCGGTTTCCTTCGATGCGCTGACGACTCAAAACTTCTCCTCGGTGTTCCAGGACAGGGTGTTCGTCGAGTCCATCTTCAACAGCACGTTCGCCTCCGTCACCGCCGTCGCAATCGTCCTCCCACTCGGCACCTTGATCGCCCTCGGGATCTATAACCGAGACCGTCTCTGGCGCCCACTGTCAGTGATCCTCGACGTCCTCGCCAACATCCCACTCACAATGCCCGGAGCACTGCTCGGCTTCGGCTTCCTCTTCGCCTACTCCAATCCGTCGATCGGGCTCTACGCCACCAAAACAGGACTCATCCTCGCCTACGTCACGATCATGGTGCCGTATGCAGTGCGCTACCAACTCGCCACGCTCGTAGCGCTCGGCCGCACGACCGTCGAGTCTTCGCGGGTCAGCGGTGCCGGTCCCCTCCGAACGTTCATCCGCGTCATCTTGCCGCTCGGGCGCGCCGGAATGGCCTCGTCGGCGGCCATCATGTTCGTCCTCTTGATCCACGAGTTCGGCGTCTCGCTGCTCATCCGTTCCGCCGAAGTCAACGTGATGTCCGTGGCCCTGTTCGAACAATACGACGCAGGGGGCTACCCGCAAGTCGCGGTCATCGCGATTGCGATGACCGCCATCACCGCAATCGGCGTCTTCTTGGCCCTGCTGTTCGGAGGTAGCCGTGCTCTCGAGAAGCTGTGATAGGCAGAAGGACCAGAACATGAGACACCTGACCAAGTGCGTCGCCGTGTTGGCGGCCGCGCTCTCGACCACCTTGCTCGCTGCCTGCGTCCCGGCAGCCGGGTTCTTCGGCGACGGCGGGCGAACGGTCCACGTCTACAGCGTGGCGGCACCCTCGCAGAACAAAAGGCTCGAAGACGCCTTCAACGCCTCCCACCCCGATATCACCCTCGAAATCACCAGGGGTGCATCGGACTTGGTCCCCAAGGTCGACGCAGAGATCGCAACCGGTGCGGACGGCGCCGACATCTTCATCATGTCCGGCGATTCCTGGTTCCTGCGCAACAAGGACAACCTGGCCCCCGTGACCGCTGATGCCGCCAAAACCTACCCGGACTGGGGAGTCGACGGCCACGCGCCGATCGTGTCCTACTCACCGTTCAGCATGATCTTGTGGAACACCGACGCCTTTCCTGACGGCTTCGAAACCTGGGACGATCTGCTCGCGCCAGAGGTCAGGAATCGGCTGGGCGTGCGAGACACGATGAGCGCTGTGCTCGCTTCCTATCTGCAGTACCTTCAGGACAAGAACGGTCCCAATTATCTGCCTGAGTTGGCGGAGCAGAATCCGAAGTTCTACCCCTCGCTCATCCCGATGGCGCAGGCTGTGGCCTCCGGCGAGATCGGCGTCGCCTACACCGCCAGCCCTGCCGTCGTGCACGACCTCGAGAGCAGAGGAGCGCCGATCGACTCTGTGCTCATCAAGGACGGCTGGGCATCTCCGTTCATTGCCGGCATCCTCAAAAAGTCTCCACGCCAGGACGATGCCCAGATCGTAATGGACTACCTTCTCTCACCTGCAGGCCAGGAGGTATTCAACGGAAGTGGCGACGCTGGCAGTCCGATCGAGGGACTCGACGGCACGATCGACACCACACAGATGCGAGTCCTCTCCGAGAAGGACACCCCTCCCAAAGTGATCGCGGAGTGGGCCGTCCGGCTGCGTGAGATCTTCAACCGCGGCTAAACCCGCGCGTCTCCCCGCCGGACGCCTCGCCACAAAGGCTCCGCTCGACCCACGATCGTCCACCGTCAGTCGCGTTCTGAGGTGGCAACTGAGATAGGTGCCGTCTCGAGCTCAGTCGGTAGGGGCCCCTTTGTGCGATGTAGGCATGGGGTGGGCCTGTGGACTGAAGCAGGGTGTATGGGTCGTGCACTCAGTCCCGTGGCAGTGTGACATCGTCATCGCCGAACTCGGGCTTGGTCGCAAGCTCGCGGGCGTCGGGCACGCCAGCCGTCGAAATCTCCATGCAACGCCAGATGCGTCGGAGTCTCAGCATGCAAGGTCGGCGGTTGGCAGGTGCCCTAATCGGTCACAACCGACAGCAGCGATATCCTTGAGAAGACGTCATCGAGAAGTGAGCGAAAGGTCGATCCTCCCTTACTGGTCGTGCCGTCGGGACCAGTGCACAGGAACGACAGCGGCGTCGTGAATAGACCATGTGATGGGCACAGGTGATCCGCTCGACACAGAGTCGTAGTCGACTCCCCCGGTCGCCGAGCTGAGGGCGACCGGGTTCGATGATGCCCGGGAAATTGGGCGCGGCGGTTTTGGTGTTGTCTAGCGCTGCGTCCAGACCCCATTAGATCGCACGGTGGCGGTGAAGGTTCTCCTCGTCGAGCTCGACGAGGAGAATCGGGAGCGATTCTTCCGGGAACAACGGGCGATGGGCCGTCTGACCGGGCACCCGAACATCGTCACCGTCCTGCAGGTCGGTGCCACCAACAGCGGCCTTTCCTACATCGTGATGCCATACCATCAGCAGGATTCTCTCGACGTCCGGATCCGCGACCACGGTCCGCTGCCGTTGCCTGAGGCGTTGCGGCTTGGTGTGAAGGTGGCCGGCGCGGTGGAGACAGCACACCGACTCGACATTCTCCATCGCGACATCAAACCGGCGAACATCTTGCTCACTGATTACGGAGAGCCGGCACGGCCCTGGCCGAAGAGGCCCTTTCCACACCGGAGGGCGAGGGGCTGGAGCAGGGTGCTCTACGGCAGCGGTGCCATCCTGGCGTCGAACCGCGGATGCTTGTCTCGCATGTGGAACGACGATCAGACCACAGTTCTGAGGAACGAGTATCGACGCATCCTGTTCGAGTTGCTGACGCAAGCCAAGCAGCACGGCCGCATCCGCGAGGACGCCACCGACGCCGACCTGGACCTGATCTTCTGGTCCGTGCGCGGCGTCGTCGCAACGACACGCGGCGTCACCGACACCGGCTGGCGCCGAATCCTCGCGGTAATGATCGCGGGATTGCGGCCCGGCGCGGACAACCTCGACGCGGCGCCGATGAGCGTCCAGGACGGCGCACAGATCATGGATAATTTGTGGCCTCGGGTTCGGCGGGTGGCGAGGGGTCACTACCCCGTCAGGTATTCCTCGTCGGTGACGTGTTCGAGCCAGGTCGTGGTGGTGGCCGGGTCGTCGGCATTGTCGAGCATGGCGAGGTGTTCCATGAACGAGTCGGCGCTTGCTCCGTGCCAATGATGTTCGTTCGGTGGGCAGTAGAGGGTTTGACCGGCGTGTGCTTCGACCTTCTGGCCGCCACGGGACTGTACCCAGGCAGTTCCTTGGGTGATGTGCAGGGTCTGACCGTGGGCGTGCGAGTGCCACGCGGTGCGGGCGCCGGGTGCGAAACGCACTTTCGCCACTACCATTCGCTGACCGGGTTGTCGGGGAAAGGCGATGCGGTCGAGCCAGACGTCACCGGTGAATTGCTCGGGCGGGTTCTTCGTCGTCGGAGTGTGGGGATCAATCTGCATTGCTGTACTCCTCAGGGTTCGGGGATTTCGAGGCCGAATGTCTCGCGGGTGATGTCGTCCGGTTCCGGGCCGCCGCGCACACCGGTGTCGAGAGCGTCGATCGCGGCGAGTTGATCGGCGGTGAGCTCGAAGTCGAAGACGTTGAAGTTTTCGGTGATCCGGGACGGGGTGACCGATTTCGGGATCACCTGGCGGCCCTGCTGCAGGTGCCATCTCAGCATCGTCTGCGCCGGTGTCTTGCCGTGTGCCGCTGCGATGTTCCCGAGGGTGGGATCGTCGAGTGTGGAGCCGTGCGAGCCGTCGCGGTAGAAAGTGATGCCACCGATCGGGGACCATGCCTGGGACACGATCCCGTGTTCGGCGTTGGCCGTGAGCACGTCGGATTGACGGAAGTACGGGTGTACCTCGATTTGGTTGACCGCCGGCACCACCGATGTCTCGTCCCGCAGTCGCGTGAGGTGGTCGGACATGAAGTTGCTGACACCGATGGCGCGGACGCGGCCGTCCGCGAGCAGCGTCTCGAGCGCCTTGTAGGCCTCGACGGTGAGGGTGAACTCGCCAGGGAGAGCCTGGTGCAGTATCAGCAGGTCGATCTGATCGATTCCGAGTTTGCGGGCGCTCTTGTCGAAGGCGTGCAGCGTCGCGTCGTAGCCGTAGTCGGTGATCCAGACCTTGGTCTCGATGAAGATGTCCGAGCGGTCGATACCCGAACGGCGTATGGCTTCGCCGACCTCGCGTTCGTTCTGATAAGCAGCGGCGGTGTCGATGTGCCGGTATCCGGTCTCCAATGCCGCCTCGACCGCTGCAACGGTGTCATCGGGCGGCGTCTGGTACACACCGAAACCCAGTGCCGGCATCGTGATTTCGTTGTTCAACGTCAATACGGGGATCGTCATGTTTCAACCTTAGATTCGGTCGGCGTGGGCTGGGAGTGCCTGTCGGACCAGGTACCGGCAGTACCTGGTCCGACCAGCGGATGTCATGCGACGGGCCGGTGTCGTGCAGCGGGCACGATCACCGTGAGGACGACGACCAGCGCGAGGGCGAGCAGTACGGTGCCGCCGGTGAGCGCGGCGCCGACGTGCTCGGTCACCGCTGCTGGTCCGTCGAGGTTGGCGCCTGCGTCGGCCGCGAGTGCGACGAGGACGCCCAACCCGAGTGCCATTCCGAGTTGGTGCGCCGTGTTGACCAGTCCGGATGCCGCGCCGGCGTCCGCCGAATCGACACCGGCGATTCCTGCGTTCGTCAGCGGCCCGAACGCCAGGCCTTGCCCGGCGCCCACCAGGACCATCGGCAGTGCAACGTCTACGAGATACGTATCGAGTGGGTCGATGCGACTCAGCCATGCCATGCCGGCCAGAGTCAGCGCCGTCCCGGTAGCGAGGAGTGTCCCGTTCGAGAGCCGGGCGCTCAGCCGGGGAACCATGAGCGCGACGACGAAGTTGACGAGGGTCATCGGCAGGAAGCCGAGTCCTGCTTGCAGTGGGGAGAAGCTGAACCCGTCCTGGAGCAGTTGGGTGGTGAAGTAGAAGAACCCGATCATCGCCCCGAGGTACAGCAGTCGAGCGGTATAGGCGCCGCTGCGTTCGCGACTGCGGAACAACCGCAGCGGCAGGATCGGCTGCTGCACCCGGCCCTCGTGAACGACCAACCCGATCAGCAGGACGGCCCCGAGTGCCAGCGCGGCCTGTACCCGTGCCGATCCCCAACCGGCCTCGGCGGATTCGATGATCCCGAAGATCACGGCACCCATGCCGAGTGTCGCACCGAGAGCACCGATTACGTCGAACCGTCCGGTTCGTCGTGGGGTTTCCGTGAGCACGGTGCTGGACCAGACGATCAAGGCGACCGCGATCGGGACGTTGACCAGGAACGCCGCTCGCCAGGAGATCCATTCGGTGAGCGCGCCTCCGACCAGAAGGCCGAGGCTGGCGCCGATACCGGCTGTTGCTGCGTACCAGGCAACGGCCTTGTTGCGGGCCTCGCCGTCGAAATAGGTCGTGATCAACGCCAACGAGGTCGGTGCGACGATCGCCGCACCGATTCCCTGCACGGCGCGGGCGGCGATCATCCACCATCCCGCGGATGCGGTACCGAAGATCGCGAGACCGATCCTGAACAGTCGGCGCCGCCCCACGATGTCCCCCGCGCGGGCAGCCAACAGGAGCAGACCACCGAAGACGAGGGTATAAGCGTCCTGAACCCACGACAGCGCCGCCGGTGACAGGTCGAGCCCGGATCGGATGCTCGGCAATCCGGTGAAGATCACCGAGTTGTCCAGCAACACCATGAAATAGCTTGCCAGGATGATCCCCAGAATCGCGGCCGGGGTGGCCGTGGCCCGACCGGAAACAGCGGTGGTCACGGCCGGACCGCGACCTTGAGCGCATCGCGGGCATCCATCGCGGCGTAGCCCTCCGGCGTCTGGCCGAGACCGACGGTGCGGTCGAACACCTTCCCCGGCTGGACAGTGCCGTCCAGGACTGCCGGAAGCAGCTGCTCGATGTAGGCGCGCACCGGCGCCGGACCACCGGCCAGCGTGACGTTCGGCCCGAACAGGCTCCCGAACCCGACAGGCGCGTCCTCGTACTGGGGCACCCCCACCCGACTGATCACTCCACCCGCGCGGACGACGCCCACCGCCTGGTCGTAGGCCGGCCGGTGACCGACCGCCTCGAGGACGACCGGGCTGCCCAGTCCGCCGGTCAGCTCACGAACCTTCGCGATCCCCTCCTCGCCACGCTCGGCAACCACATCGGTCGCACCGAACTCGCGACCGAGATCGGTCCGCCCCTGGTGCCGCCCCATCAACACGATCTGCTCGGCACCGAGCAGGCGAGCCGACAGCACGGCCAACAATCCCACCGCCCCGTCACCGATCACGGTCACGACACTGCCCGCGCCGACGCCGCCGCGGACCGCGGCATGCCAGCCGGTGCCGTACACATCCGACAACGTCAGCACGGAGTTGAGCAGCGCATCGTCGGCGTCCTCGCCCACCGGCACCTTCACCAGCGTGCCGTCGGCCAGCGGCACCCGGACCGCCTCGGCCTGACCACCCGCCGTACCCAGCGAGGCGTCATTCCAGAACCCGCCACGCACGCACGACGTCTGCAGACCCGCAGCGCAGAACACGCACGTGCCACACGAGACCGCGAACGGTGCGATGACGAAGTCGCCGACCCGCAACGTCCTCACATCCGAACCGATCGCTTCGACGACACCGATGAACTCGTGGCCCATCGATCTGCCCGCAGGATCGACGTCCATGGAGTGATAGGGATGCAGGTCGCTGCCACACACGCAGGCCCGCACGATCCGTACCAGGGCGTCGGTGGACGACTGGATGGTGTGATCAGGAACATCGATGACGCGGACATCGCCCGCGCCGAACATGTACGTCGCTTTCATGCCACCCAGTCGACCTCCATTCGGCCCGCCCGGGGAGTCACGGACGTTCCGGGTACTGCCAGTACCTCCCACAACCGGCGGCCACTGCCTACCGTGGACTCATGAGTTCGACCGACCTGCGCACCGAAATCCGCGAGTTCCTCAGCACACGGCGCGCACGCATCACCCCGGAGCAGAGCGGACTACCCGTGTACGGCGGCAACCGCCGTGTCAAAGGCCTGCGCCGCGAAGAGGTCGCCATGCTCGCCGGTGTCTCGGTCGACTACTACGTCCGCATGGAACGCGGCAACCTCGCCGGCGCCTCCGACAGCGTCCTCGACGCCCTCGTCGTCGCCCTGCAACTCGACGACGCCGAACGCGACCACCTCTTCGCCCTCGCCCGGCAAGCACAGGCAAGCACCACCCGCCGCCCCCGCACTCCGCCGGTGACCGTCCGCCCGGCAATCCAGCAAGTACTCGATGCCATCACGGACGCACCGGCCTGGGTCCGCAACGGCCGCCACGACATCATCGCGATGAACGACCTCGCGCGCGCCCTCTACTCCCCTGTGCTCGCCGACCCCCGCCGCCCCGCCAACACCACCCGATTCGTCTACCTCCACCCCCAGGCAGCCGAAGAATTCTTCGTCGACTACGACACCATCGCCAGGGACGCCGCCGCCATGCTCCGACTCGAAGCTGGCCGAAACCCGCACGACAAGGCGCTCATCGCGCTGGTCGGGGAACTGTCCACCCAAAGCGAACTCTTCCGCCAACGTTGGGCGTCACAGGACGTCCGATTCCACCGCAGCGGCCGAAAACGCCTGCGCCACCCCGCCGTCGGCCAACTCGACCTCGACTTCGAAGCACTCGAACTGCCCTCCGAACCCGGCCTACACCTCAACATCTACACCGCAGCCGCCGGCACACCCACCGCCGACGCCCTCAAACTCCTCGCCTCCTGGGCCGCCAGCCAGGATCAACTCGGCACCGAACACGACGCTCCCAGCAGACCACATTGACTCCCGCGCACAGGCGATCCGTGAGCCGCCACCCTTGCGACAACGGCAGCGGCACAAAGGATCATGACCAGATTCAAGAGAGTCCGAGTTGGAGGCCGGCGTGCCGGTTGGTGTCTTTGTAGAGCAGATAGCGGAAGCGACTCGGCCCGCCCGCGTAGCACGCCTGAGGGCAGAAGGCCCGCAACCATAGGAAGTCGCCCGCTTGCACCTCGACCCAATCCTTGTTGAGCAGATACACCGCCTTGCCCTCGAGGATGTACAGGCCGTGTTCCATGACATGCGTCTCGGGGAACGGAATCGCACCTCCCGGTTCGAAGGACACGATGTTGACATGCATGTCGTGGCGGATGTCGGTCGGATCG
The DNA here is from genome assembly GCF_048381435.1 of Rhodococcus mengyinensis. NCBI lineage: Bacteria > Bacillati > Actinomycetota > Actinomycetes > Mycobacteriales > Nocardiaceae > Rhodococcus > Rhodococcus mengyinensis. Next base: position 112,497 of record NZ_JBLWIT010000138.1, read on the forward strand.
ACGAACCGCTGGGTCTTCCATGCCCCATTCGTGTCGGGCATCTCGGCACCCTCGATATCCTGCTCCCGGGTCACGAAGGACTCGGGTATCTCGATGCCGTCGACCTGCTGATAGGTCTTGCGGATCCAGTGGAACGTCGCGGTGGCCGGACCGTGGTTGTGCAGGGTCCACCGGGCGCCGGGAGCGAGGAAGGCGTAGCCGCCCGCATCCAGCACATGCTCGACCCCGTCGAGTGTGAGAGTGAGCGCACCGTCGACAACGAACACGACCGCCTCGGCGCCCGGATCGGCATCGGGACGGTCACTACCGCCACCAGGCGAGACCTCGACGATGTACTGCGAGAAGGTCTCCGCGAATCCGGACAAAGGCCGCGCCAGCACCCACGCCCTGGTCCCGCTCCAGTGCGGCAGCAGACTGGCGGTGATATCGCTCATCGTGCGACGCGGCAGGACCGCGTAGGACTCCGTGAAGACCGCGCGGTCGGTGGTCAGGTCGGTTTGCGGCGGCAGGCCGCCTCGCGGAACGAAGTAGTTCATGCTTTCCTCATCGGGTTGTCGGGACAGCGGCGGTGGCGAGCCACCGGTGATGTCGATCTTCCGCCTGTGGATCCCACACGAGAATATTCGTGGGGAGAGTGTCGGCGGCAGCCGAGTCCGGGCCCTCAGATCCGCCGCATCACCGATACCACCTTGCCCAGGACAACTGCGTCGTCACCGTCGATCACGGCATACGCGGGATTACGGGGCTCGAGGAAGACGTGGCCATCGCGGCGCCGGAGCACCTTCACCGTGGCCTCGCCATCAATCATCGCGGCAACGATCTCGCCGGAATGGGCTTCGTCCTGGCGGCGCACCACAACGACGTCGCCATCGCAGATCGCGGCGTCGATCATCGACTCACCGCGCACCCGCAGCCCGAACACGGTGCCGGAGCCGACGAGTTCGCGAGGGAGCGTCAGCATCTCATCGGCGTGCTCCTCCGCGAGGATCGGTGCGCCGGCTGCGATGTCGCCGACCACCGGTACCGTCACATTGTTTTCGGACGAGCGACCTTGCTTCCCCTCGGAGAGGAACGGGCGCACGTCCAATTGCCGAGCCATGGCCGTGCCCCTTCGGAGAAAGCCCTTTTCCTCGAGGCTCTTCAGATGCTTGGACACCGACGACGCGGAGCGCAGGCCCACCGCGTCCCCGATCTGTCGGGTGCTCGGCGTGCATCCGTGTGCAGCCACCCAGTCCCGGATCGCTGCCAGAATCCGCTGCTGGCGGGATGGCAGGGTGGAGGCATCGAGGCCACCGAACATGTCGAGATCGTCGTAATCGGTCACCGAAGAATCGTAGGGGTTCACGACAGCCCCCTCGAGCACGGCGTACGCGCGCGACCAGAAGCGGAGCCTGTCCCGTTCCACCTCACGGAAATGTCGACCTCAGTCGATGCGCCACCACCCGGAACCACAGTTGAGGGTGATCTTCCCCATGGACTTGAATCTCACTGCCCACGGCTCGACGCCTCTACGCAACGTCGAGCCGCGCCCGATATCGACTCTCGCACAACGGGAACCGTCAAATTAATGCCGCAATGCACCGCACCGCACCGCGCTCACTCGGGCCGCTGGCATCCCGACGCGCGAGCACTGTTGGCTCACCGCAAGGCCAGACATACGAGCAGGTGACGGTCCCGTAGCCGCCGGCCCGGTGTTCTCTCGCCGATCGCCGACCTTCACGGGATGGTGAGCGCCGGCACTGCCAGAGGGTCGGTGGGAGCCGGCGCGCGGCGGTTGGCCCCGACGAGGTCCCACGCGGTCTGCCGTGGCGCCACGCCGTCCAGTTTCCATTGCCCGAGCAGCAACGCGACCTTGGCCAGCATCTCGGTACGCAGCCGCAGGAACGAGTCCTCCGGGTCGGTGCCGACCTGACTCAGTAGTACCCACCAGGCCCAGGCGACTGCTCCGGCATTGGCAACGAAATCTGGGACCACCGGAATGCCCCGGCCGGTGAGCACCGCCTCGGCCCGCGGGGTCGTCGCGGCATTCGCCGCTTCGATCACGACTTTCGCTGCGACCTGGTCGACGTTATCCGCCGTGATCGCATACGAGATCGCGGCCGGGACGAGGATGTCTGCCGCAGTGGCGATCACAGCCGTGCTCGGCAACCGCTGAACATGCGAGGGGACGCGGGAGCGGTCGATCTCGCCGTAGCAGTCCCGCAGGTCGAGCAGCGCGGGAACGTCCAGGCCGTCGGGACAGTACAGCGTGCCGAAGGCGTCGGCGACAGCAGTCACGCGCATACCGGCCTCGTACAGATACCAGGCCGCGCCGCCCCCCATGGTGCCGATGCCCTGGATTGCCACCGTCGTGTCGGCCGGAACCCAGCCATATGCGTTCACCGTGCCGATGCAGGCCTGCGCGACTCCGTAACCGCCGATCACATCGCCCAGCAGAAAACCGCTGGGCACCGGGGCGTTCAACGCGGCCCGTACCCGGCGCAGAGTCCTCTGCGGATCTTCCGCACGGCTGATCGCCGCATGGTAGGACTGCTGAAGGCCGAGCCGCGCGAAGACGTCGTCGAGCAGATGCTGCGGTACCCCCAGATCCTCCGCGGTCACCCAGTGCGCGGCCAGCCACGGGCGCATCGCCTGACAGAACCGCTCCAGAACACCGACGGCGCGGGGGTCCTTCGGGTCGAAGTCGATGCCACCTTTCGCGCCGCCGACCGGCAGGCCGAAAACCGCGGTCTTGGCAGCCATGCCTCGGGCCAGATCCTCCACCTCCGACATCGTGCAGCCTGCCCGCATTCGGGTGCCCCCGGTTGCCAGGTCGGACACCAACGTGTGCACGACGAGGTAACCACGAGCACCGGTGACCGGATCAGACCACGTCACACGTAACAGGGGCTCACCGCCGCGCACGGTCGCCACATCGACCCGATGTTGCGTCGCAGTGTTCTCACGGTAGTCAGACTCTCGGTGCTCGGGGGTGCGCCCGAACCCGCATTCCGTTGTCGTGGTCACCTCGAGTTACCCCAATCGTCCTCAGAAAATCTTCGCCTCCACGACCACTCAGCCGATGACGCCAGAGTGCGCGCGCTGGTGACCAGGCGTCCAGTTAAGAATCTTGAAGGATTGAGTTCACGCTTTCTACACAGCGCAACGCGTGGTCCGGTTGGACGGTTCGGAATGGATGCATAGGCTGGCGGCATGGAGCTGTCATTGCGCCGGTTGCGGATGCTTCGGGAGTTGCATCGCCGAGGCACCGTGACTGCCGCGGCGCTGGCCTTGCACTACACCACATCCGCGGTATCCCAACAGCTCACCCAGCTCGAACGCGACGTCGGCGCAAAGCTATTCGAGCGGCGCGGTCGGCGGGTGCAGCTCACCGAGATCGGCCTGCTCCTCGCCGAGCACGCTGAGGAGATCATTCGATCGGTGGAGCGCGCGACGACTGCCCTCGAACAAACGCAGGACGGGGTCACCGCCCGCTTGACCGTCGGCGTGTGGGCGTCCGTCGCGTCGAGCCTGGTGCCGAGTGCGCTGACGTTGCTGGCCGCCGAACATCCCGGCATCGAGGTGCGAACGAGGGAGCTCGCGCCGGAGGACACCGCAGTCGCGGTACGGGACGGGTCGCTGGACTTCTCGTTCGTGATCGACTACTCCGACTACCCGATGCAGTGGGACCCGGAGTTGACCAGGGTGGTGATCGCGGTGGAGCGACTGCACGCAGCGCTGCCTCCAGGAACGGTTTCCGCCAGAACCATGGCGCTGGCGGATCTCGCCGAGCATCCCTGGATCCTTGCGGGACCCACGTCGCATTTCGGCCGCGCGGTGCGCTTGGCCTGTCAGCGTTGCGGATTCGAACCCAGGATCAACCATGAGGTCGGCGAGCAGGCTACGGCACTCGCGATGGTTGCCGCGGGCCTGGGAGTCACCCTTGTCTCCGATCTCGGACTGACGCTGCGCCCGCCGGGAATGGACGTCGTCGCGCTCACCGAACCACTCATGCGGACCATTTCCATCGCCCATCGGGGGACGGAAGCGCACCGACCGCCGCTGCAACTGGTGATCGACGCAGTGCGTGCCGCGGCGGCCGCACGGGGGCTCGCGGCGCGGTCGCCGTACCCGTAAGCGCGTTCACCCCCCGCAGGACGGAACGTCAGACGTGTGGGCTCATGGTTTCGAGCATGTAGTCGAGTTCGGCGATGGTGCGGTGGGGTGGGAGTGTGAGGATCGGCATCTCGGCGCCTGCGGTGTACCAGTGCTGGAGTTGGTCGCGAGCGGTGTCCGGTGTGCCCCAGACGGTGAGCTCGTCGAGCAGAACAAGGGCTTCGGGCGGCACGTCGGTGGTGTCGTGGGTCGGGTTGCCGGCGAGCACGGCCTCGACCTGGTCGCGGTATCCGCGTTCGCTCAGCGAGCGGCGGTAGAGCGAGCCCATTCTGGTGAGGTAGAACGCGACCCACCAGGACGCGATCTCGCGGGCGGTTGCGTGATCGGCCGCGATGGCGGTCGGGACGGCCGGGCACACCGAGGAGCGTGTGGTGCGACCGGATCAGGCGCCCGCCTCCTGGCGGCATGTCGATTCCGCAGGGCAGCCACGACCGAGGGGCTAGGACGGGCATCCAGCCGTCGGCCACTTCGCCGGCGAGTTGGATGGATTTGTTGCCGAGTCCGGCGAGGTAGATCGGCAGGCCGGTGCGCGCGGCGACACCCAGCCGCAGGGGCCGTGGTTCAGCCGGCATTCGGGCTGGCTCGCAGAAGGGAGTTGGTGATGCCGTTCATCGACGTCGAGGTCGTCGAGGAAATCGGCAGCGGACATCGGGCTATCGGCGGCACTGCGCTGCACACCGCCGAGGTGAAGGCACTCGCTGCGGGGCAGCCGGTCGGCTAGCGATGCGCGAGATACGGGATTTCGAATTGGATGAGGCGCGATGTTCGACGTGATCGTGGTGGGCGCCCGGTGCGCAGGCGCGTCGTTGGCGATGCTTCTGGCACGCGGCGGGCACCGTGTCGCGGTGGTCGATCGAGCGTCGTTTCCCAGCGACACCATGTCCACCCACTTCCTGCGGCAACGTGCCGCGTTCCGACTGCGGGCCGGGGATTGCTCGATCGGTTGCACGCCCGCGGCTGAACACCGATCGAGCAGATCACCTTCGACGTCGGCGCGGTGCATTCCCTTGCGCGTGCGCACCAGGCGTACTACCGGTGCCACCGCGTGCGCGGCGTTCCGTGTGGTGGTTACCCTCGCAGGATGACTGCAACTCCGGATTCCACGGTGGGCACGAACACAGCGGTGGCCGGCCTCGAAAGCACCTTTGCCGACGAGCTGGGCGCCCTGACGGTGCCGTGGCAGGGTGCCCACGCGCCGGACCCCACGTTGCTCGTGCTCAACGAGCAGCTTGCGGCGTCGCTGGGGTTGGATGTCAAGACGCTGCGAAGCGAGGACGGAGTCGGCGTGCTGTCCGGATCGACGGCGCCGGCCGGGGCCAAGCCGGTGGCGATGGCGTATGCGGGCCATCAGTTCGGCGGATACGCACCGCTCCTCGGGGATGGCCGGGCGTTGCTGCTCGGCGAGCTGACCAGCAGTGATGGGCAGCGGGTGGATCTGCACCTCAAGGGCTCGGGGCGCACGCCGTTCTCCCGGGGCGGCGACGGGTTCGCGGTAATCGGCCCGATGCTGCGCGAATACCTGGTCAGCGAGGCCATGTACGCCCTCGGCATCCCCACCACGCGCGCGCTGTCGGTGGTCGCGACGGGCCAGCACGTTCATCGATACGGCGCCGAGCCCGGGGCCGTGCTCGCACGGGTCGCGGCCAGTCACCTGCGGGTGGGCACCTTCGAATACGCGGTGCGGCAGGGTGAGGTGTTGCAGCCGCTCGCCGACTACGCGATCGCCCGCCACTACCCGGAGCTGACCGAACCGGCGCCGGGGCGTGACGGCAATCGCTACCTGACGTTCTTCGAGGCGGTGGTGGAGGCGCAGGCGTCACTGGTGGCGAAATGGATGCTCACCGGTTTCGTGCACGGGGTGATGAACACCGACAACACGACCATTTCGGGCGAGACCATCGACTACGGTCCGTGCGCATTCCTCGACGCGTTCGACCCGGCCGCAGTGTTCAGTTCGATCGACCACGGCGGCCGGTATGCGTTCGGCAACCAGCCCGTTGTCCTGAAGTGGAACCTGGCGCGCCTCGCGGAAACGCTACTGACGCTGTTCGATTCCACGCCGGATGACGCGATTACCGCGGTGTCGGCAGTCCTCGAGACCTTCGACGACCGTTACGACGGCCACTACGCGGCCGGGATGGCGGCAAAGCTCGGTTTGGCCGGCGAACTCGTCGATCGAGCGCTGGTCGACGACCTGCTGCCGCTGCTGGAGGAACACGGTGCCGACTGGACGGGCACCTTCCGTGCTCTCGCGGACGAACTACGCGGACATTCGACGCCTCTCGACGGCCTCGTGCCGCGCGAGCACATCGGGCCATGGTTGGAACGCTGGCGCGACGCCCTGACGAAACATGGGCACGGCGCAGCGGAGACCGCCGACGCGATGGACTGCGTCAACCCGCTGTACATCCCGCGGAATCATCAGCTCGATGCTGCGTTGCGCGCCGCGACCGACGGGGAGCTCGCTCCGTTCGAAAAGCTACTGGACGTCGTCACGCATCCGTTCGACCGCCGCGACGAGTGGTCCGACTACACCACACCCGCCCCACCGTCATTCAGCAAGTCCTTCCAAACCTTCTGCGGCACTTAACTTCCAGGACGGAGTTGCACGCCGACGTTCGTGTCGAGGAAACTTCTCGCCGACGAATCGTCGCCGGAACGACTTCGGCTGGTGTCGCCGCGACGGGATGCCGCCGTGCGCAGTTCGCGGCCGGCCGATCGACTTCGGCGACGAGCAAGAAGGAGCGCTACACGGGGCCGTAACGCCGTCAAACGCTATTTCAATCTGGCCGAAGCCGAATGCGATTGCCCGAGACGTCGAACCCGTCAGCTGGCGGGATCGTAGTGGAACGCGCGCACCTCCTGCGCGCACCGGCAGGCAACCGCGATCTTCGCAGCCCATTCCAGTGCCGCCTCGCGGGAGGGCAACTCCAGTACCGCGTAGCCGCCTGCGAGCTGCTTCGTCTGCGGGTACGTACCCTCGGTCACCGTGCCATCCCCATCGACCAGGACAGGCGGAACGCTCTCGTCGATTCCACCGCCGAACACCCAGACGCCGGCGTCCTTCGCCTCCTCCACCACCGCGTGCGACGCATCCGACACTGCCTGTAGTTCCTCGTCGGGAAGGACCATGGCACCACTTGGGAAAGAGATCAGGTACTTCGTCATCGCGTCGACTCCTTCGTCTCACGTCAGATCGGAACCCATCCTCGCCGACACGGGCCGGCGCGCACAAGATTCGCCCGCCCTCCTCCAAACGGTCGGAACAGGCCGTCTCCACCACCGCGCTCACCGCGGGCATCAAGCACTTGACCGCTTCTCCCACTTCATCGGCGGCAGCCACCTCGACCGTGGTCGTCTGCCCTGGCTCCGGCGCGGCTCGCCACCCTGTTCGAATAACTCGCCGACACTCCCCAGCATCCGACACTGAGCTGCGCGGCCCTCCCCTTCCCGCGATGGATGGTGGCCCGACAGAGAAGATGGTCAGGAAATGTCGCCGTGGGATGTCGAGAACCCGCGCGTCGCTTCGTCCCCGGAGTGAACACGGCCAGAATGGGCCGTACCGCACCAAGGAGAACACGATGGCCAAGTACCTGCTGCTCAAGCACTACCCGTCCGTAGCGTTTCGCCACTGACGCCCACATCCGCGGCCACCGCCGCGTACGTGCGTTTGCCGTCGGCCGCGCGATACAACGCGACCGCGTCTTTCCGGAATTCCTCCGTGTACAGAGACTGGCGTCCCACCTCGACATCCCTCCTGGCTCTCCTAGAACCATTGTCCGGGGTGTCCACTCAAAGGGTGCAGCCTCAGCACCACATTCTGGCCGGGGATGGGCATGTGGACTGTGCCCTGACCGGGAAACGTGGGCTGGTTTCCCAGCGCGGGGGTGACGTGGCAACGCATGCCAGACCCCCGGTGACATCACCGGGGCGCGTCCCCTTCACACCGGTGACCAGCACCGCGGGCCCTGCACGGCATCAGGTGAGATCCCGCGGTGATCGTTCGAGACTGTTGAGCTCATCGAGGACCTGGTCGACGGCGTTGGTCGGGATGCGAAAGTCGTTGCCCTCCGAAGCCCGCAGTCTGCCGCGTACGTAGGCAAGCGTGGCGGGTTCACGCTCGACGTCTGCTGCGGTGCGGTCGCTCACGGTTTCATCCTGCCCTGAATAGGCGGTGATCAACAGCGCGCATCCCCTACTCGCCGCAACGAAAGCAACGATGTAAGATCATGGTGCAAACGTAGCAAGGAGCGCACATGTCGACCCACCGACCGACCTCCCCCAGGCGACACCACAAGCTCGCCGGCTCCCGCTCGCGCCGAGACACCGCGACCGGCCGCTACACGCGTGCCGGCGACCGCCCACACCCCGCTCCGTCGCCGGACGAACGGCGTTTGTCGGATCTGTCGACCTCCGAACTGATCGACGTCGTCGCCTCCGAACTCGCCGCCCGCCCCGAGATGCACCTGGTCCGCAACCAGGTCACCGCGCTGCTGGCGATGGCACCGACCCTGACCGACCGCACCCAGGCCGCCCGGATCGGCGCCGACCTCGTCGACGACGCCATCGCCCAAGCCGAGATCGAGCAAGCCGCCCGCCGGCACATCCTCGACCACGCGATGCTCACCGCCGGCCAGGTCGCCGCCGTCCTACGCCGGCCCGCAGCCGATCGCACCGTCGCCTCGAGGCTTCGCACCACCGGCAAGGTCGTGGCCCTGCCCGTCGGCAACAGCTACCGGTACCCGGCATTCCAGTTCGACGAGGCCACCGCCTCGGTCCGCGACACCGTCGCCGCGATCAACACCACGCTCGGCGCCGACGCCGACCCGTGGGGTGTGGCGTCGTGGTGGCTGACCCCCTCCACCCGCCTACCCGAGGGGCAGACCCCCGCCGACCTCGCCGCCGACCCGGACCCCGCAGCCGGTCGGGAACTCGAGCGGCTCGCCGCCGCGGTGCTGCCCGACTGATGCCGAACATCGAACCACCGGCCGCAGGGTTACTCCGGCCGGCACACCGCACCGTGCTCACCGCCGGAACCATGGTGTGGCGGGTGCACAGCAGCCACCGCGCCCCACACGCCCCCAACCCCACCGCGCAACCGGACGAACTCGCCGGCGGCAGGTTCGACTCCCTCGACGGCAGCTACGCCTACCTCTACATCGCCGACAGCCCCGACGGTGCGATCGCCGAAACCATCTGCCGGGACCTCCCCTTGGACCCCACCATCGCCCGGATCGTGCCTGCCTCCGCCGTGATCGGCCGCACCCTGACCGCCCTCACCGTCACCCGCACCCTCACCGTCGCCGCACTCCACGGCCCACACCTCTCGTCGGTCGGACAGGACCTCTGGCTCACCAAATGCGAAGCCCGGCACTACGTCACCAC